>CAVAGT010000010.1:0-49984 GCA_963588155.1 Lachnospiraceae bacterium
AGGTCTTCGAGAGGAGTGTCGGCGAGAATCTTCTCAACCGCGTGTATAGGCTCTGGCTGACAAACGTCCACATAATCGAAAGCCGGGAAGCCCGAGGCGAGGAACACGTTGCCCCAGTCGATGCCGGGGAAGTCGCTGACGAGCTGCATATACGACATCTTGTGGTAGTTGGCGTCTATGTCGCGCTGTTTCACCTTGTCGTAGCTTGCCTTGGCAATCTCCGTCTCTATGGCGATGACCGCCTGCATCTTCTTCTCTGCCGTGGCGTCGTCAGCCCCAGTCAGCGTGAACAGCTTTTTCAGGTATTGCTTGTATGCCTCCAGCACACGCTTGTTTTGAGCGTCATCGGAAAGATAATAGTCGCGCTCGCCAAGGCCAAGTCCGCCTTGCGCCACGGCGACGATGTTCCATTCGGAGTCTTTCTGGTCTGGTCCGGCTCCTATGCCGAACATCATCGTAGACCCACCGCTGCGGTCGAGTTTGGCACAGACCAACTGGTATTCCTTGCGGTTCTTTATTGCCGCAATCTTGTCGAGCGTGGGCTTGATAGGCATCCATCCCTCACGGTTAAGGCGCACGGAGTCCATCAAGAGATTATAGAGCGAGCCTATCTTCTGCCCCAGCGTGCCTTGCTCTTGTGGCTTTGAGGCAAAGCCAAGGATGATGTCCTGAATGCGCTTCTGGCTCAGCTCTTGCAAGTCGGTGAAGGCACCGTTCTGCACATGCTCTACGTCGAGAGGGTGCGTCTTTAGCCACCCGCCCGCGGCATAATGGTAGAAATCGTCGCCAGGCTTCACTGAGGTGTCAAGGCTCTTCAGGTCTATGCCCGAAGAAAGGTTGCCTTGCGCGAACGCGCCAGTGGCGCACAGCAAGAATCCAAAAAGAAAAGTCGTTTTCTTCATTTTGATGTTATATTAAAAAAAAGACACAAACCCCATCCCGCACATTGGCCATGTGCGGGATGAGATTTGCGTCGTTTAAGATATGATGATTTACTTCACGTTGCCCACCTTGATAAGGTATTCAGCTATCTGCACCGCGTTGAGTGCCGCGCCCTTGCGAATCTGGTCGCCTGTGAGCCACAACGTGCAACCGTTGTCGTCGGCCAAATCCTTGCGCACACGTCCAACGTAGACGTCGTCCTTGCCTGCGCTCTCCAATGGCATAGGGTAGACATATTGGTCGTCGGGGTCTTGGACGAGGGTCACGCCTGGGGCCTCTTTCAACGCCTCCTGGATGGCTTTTACCTCCAATGGCTCCTCCGTCTCAAACCACACGCTCTCCGAATGGGAGCGAAGGGAAGACACGCGAACACAGGTGGCTGAGGTGCGAACGTCGGAATGCATTATCTTCCGAGTCTCGTTGAACATCTTCATCTCCTCCTTGGTATAGTCGTTTGGTGTCATCTTGTCGATTTGCGGAATGACGTTATAAGCCAACTGATGAGGGAACTTCTCGACGGTGCTCACCTGCCCCGTCTCAAGCATCTCCTTGTATTGCTGCTCCAGCTCCTTCATCGCAGCCGCTCCGGCTCCCGACGCGCTCTGGTAAGAAGAGACGTGGATTTTCTTGATATGGCTGAGCTTGTCGATTGGGTTCAGCACCACAACCATCATGATGGTCGTGCAGTTCGGGTTGGCGATGATTCCCTTCGGACGGTCCAAGGCGTCCTCGGGGTTAATCTCCGGCACCACGAGCGGCACCTGTGGATCCATGCGCCACTGCGAGCTGTTGTCGATCATCACGGCACCATATTTAGTTATGGTCTCCGCATACTCTGCCGACGTTCCGCCACCAGCGGACACAAAGGCGATGTCCACGTCCTTGAAGTCATCGTTGTGCTGCAGCTCCTTCACGGTATAAGCCTTGCCGCGAAAGGTGTATTGGCTGCCGGCACTGCGTTTCGACCCGAAAAGCAAAAGGTCGTCAATAGGAAACTCTCTTTCAGCAAGGATGCGCAAGAACTCTTGCCCCACGGCACCACTTGCGCCTACAATAGCTACTCTCATAATTATAATAATTGAAACCTTTGGGGCAAAATTACAACAAATATGCGAAAATATGAGTAACTTTGCCACTAAAATAGGAAACAAAGATAACAAATGGCAACTTTTGCCTCATATTTCCCCATCACTGACCCCACGCTGATATTCTTCGTGGTGCTCATTATCATTCTTCTTGCTCCTGTCATCATGGGCAAGCTGCGCATTCCCCACCTCATTGGCATGGTTCTCGCCGGTGTCGCAATAGGCAAGTATGGTCTCAACATCCTCGTGAGAGACTCCAGTTTCGAGCTCTTCGGCAGGGTAGGACTTTACTACATCATGTTCCTCGCCTCCCTGGAGATGGACATGGAGGACCTTCGCAAGAACAAGTGGCGAACCTTGGCATTTGGCCTGCTAACTTTCGGGTGTCCCTTCTTCCTGACATGGCTGATGGGCATCAACATTCTCGGCTACACTCCTATCGCCGCCCTGCTGTTGGCTTGCGTCATGGCGTCGAACACGCTCGTCTCCTACCCCATCGTCTCTCGCTATGGCATTCAGCAACAGAAGAGCGTCACGTTGTCGGTGGGCTCCACCATGGTGAGCCTCTTCATTGCCCTTGTAGTGCTCGCCGCGTTGGTGGCCTCGAATGAGGGCAAGAGCGACGTGCTGTTCTGGCTGTGGTTCGTTGGCAAGCTTGCCATATATGTGGCGGGCATACTTCTCACCATTCCTCGCATAACGAGATGGTTTCTCCGCCGATACAGCGACGCCGTGATGCAGTTCATATTTGTCATGGCCATGCTCTTCCTCTGCGCCGCGCTGTCTGAGCTGGTAGGCTTGGAAGGCATCTTCGGCGCGTTCTTCGCCGGACTGGTGTTGAACCGCTACATTCCGCAACTCTCACCCCTGATGAACCGCATCGAGTTCATAGGCAACGCCCTCTTCATACCCTATTTCCTCATTGGCGTAGGCATGCTCATCAACGTGCGCCTCCTCTTCCAGGGAGGGAACATCCTTTTCGTTGTGGCATGCATAGTGGTCTTCGGCACGGTGGGCAAGGCTCTCGCCGCTTACGTGGCGGCGTTTTTCTTCCGCTTGCCCACATTGGCAGGCCACATGATGTTTGGCTTGACCTCCGCCCATGCCGCCGGTGCCATTGCCATGGTCATGGTGGGCATGAACATGACCACAGCCAACGGCAAGCCACTAATAGACGAGGTGATGCTCAACGGCATAGTCATCATGATACTCTTCACGTGCGTCATCTCTTCCATCATCACGGAATGGGCATCAAGAAAGACCGTGTTGCGAGAGCGCGAGCTGCCTTCGGAAGACGTGCCAGATGACGACGAGCGCATACTCGTGCCCGTGAAGTACAAGGAGTATGCCAACCGCCTGGTCAACTTGGCGATAATGGCACGCAACCAGAAGCTCAACCGCTCGATAGTTGCCATCAACGTGGTATACGACGACTCCAACATGCGGCGCAACCAAAAAGACGGGCAGCACCTGCTTGAGCAAATACAACAATATGCCGCAGGATCCGACGTAAAGGTTGACACACAGGTGAGGATAGCCGCCAACATAGCCAATGGCATCAAGCACGCCTTCAAGGAGTTTCAAGCCTCAGAGATTCTTATCGGCATGCACATGCACGACCTCGAGACCACGGCTTTCTGGGGACAGTTCCACCGGAGTCTTTTCAACGGCGTGAACCGGCAAATCATCATGGCGCGCCTCTACCATCCCCTCGCCACGCTAAGGCGCATCGTCGTAGCCGTGCCTTCGCGCGCGCAATATGAGCCAGGATTCTTTCGCTGGATGGAACGGTTGTCGCGCATAGCCGAGAACCTCGAATGCCGCATACAGTTTCATGGCAGGACGGACACACTGCAGATGGTCAATCAATTCATCACAAACCGCCACCCTAACCTTCGCGCCTCGTGCGTGGAGATGACCCACTGGAACGAGCTGCCCCGACTCGCCTCGACGATAGCCAACGACAACCTCTTCGTTGTGGTGACGGCGCGACAAGGCACGGTGTCGTTTAAGTCGGCAATGGAACGCCTGCCGGAGGAGCTGACACGATGGTTCAAGGGGAAAAACCTCATGATAGTATTCCCTGACCAGTATGGCGACGACAAACAGACCATGACGTTCGCACAGTCGCAGCACACGGAGGACACATCGGCCTACGACACCATGGCAAAATGGTTGGACCGACTATATAAGCGTATAGCCTCAAAAATATTAGCTAATAATGATAGACATTAAAGGAATAACCAAATCGTTTGGAAAACTACAGGTGCTCAAAGGCATTGACCTACACATCGGCAAGGGTGAGGTCGTAAGCATTGTAGGCCCGTCGGGAGCCGGCAAGACCACGCTCTTGCAGATTATAGGCACTCTCGACAAGCCTGATGGCGGCACGGTGGTGGTTGACGGTGTCGACGTGGGCGACCTGTCGGCAAAGAAGCTTGCCGACTTTCGCAACCAGCACGTAGGATTCGTATTCCAGTTTCACCAGTTGCTGCCTGAGTTCACGGCATTGGAGAACATCATGATTCCTGCTTTCATCGCCGGCAAGAGTCGGCAAGAGGCTCGTAAACGCGCAGAAGAGTTGCTCGACTTCATGGGACTCAGCGAGAGGGCGGCACACAAACCCAACGAGTTGTCGGGAGGCGAGAAGCAGCGTGTGGCCGTGGCTCGCGCGCTTGTAAACAATCCCGCAGTGGTGCTTGCCGACGAGCCATCGGGAAGTCTCGACTCAAAAAACAAGTCGGAGCTTCATCGGCTTTTCTTCGACCTTAGGGACAAGTTTGGACAAACTTTCGTCATCGTAACCCATGACGAGAGTCTTGCCAAGTTGACCGACCGCACCATACACATGAAAGACGGACTTTTGGAAGCCGATTGCCAGGCATCAGCAGAACCATCCACAACCGAGAATGGAGAAACCGCACCTGAGATAATATGAGCAAACAAGCAATCACGTCCTCCACTATCGGTGATTTATGGCCAGAACTACGTCCCAATATGGCGGATGAGTGGGGAGCAGCTTGCGGGAAGCCTAATGGCGTATTTCTCGTTGCCCTCAGCGGAGGTCCAGACAGCGTGGCATTGCTACGCATGCTCATCGACAAAGGTAAAAAGGTGGAGGCGGCACACTGCAACTTCCATCTTCGTGGCGAGGAAAGCGACCGCGACGAGACATTCTGCAAGGCTCTCTGCGAGAAGCTGGGGATAAAGTTGCACATAGCGCATTTCGACACCAAGGAATTCGCCAAGCTACGGGGCATCTCCATAGAAATGGCTGCAAGGGACTTGCGCTATCGATGGTTCTCGCAACTCGCACATGACACCAATGCTGCCGGAGTATGCGTTGCCCACCACAGTGACGACCAAGTGGAGACGATTCTCCTTAGCTTGCTTCGTGGCACAGGGCTTAAAGGACTGCTGGGGATGAGACACCAAAATGGTATTTTCTTGCGTCCATTGCTCAATATGTCAAGAAATGACGTCCTTGATTACCTAAAGCGCATCGGACAAGACTATGTCACGGACAGCACTAACCTTGAGGACGACGTTCAACGCAACAAGTTGCGGCTCGATGTCATACCAATGCTTGAAACAGTGACGCCAGCGGCAAAACAAAACATCCTGCGCATGGCAGACAACCTTGGAGACATAGAGAAAGTGGTTGAGCAAAGCCTCGGCGAGGCATTGGAAAAATGCAAAGCGAACTGTATGCTTGGCGTAGCTTATTCCATGAAAGCCATAAGAAGCTACGTCAGTCCCAGGTTGCTTCTCTGGTCCATACTCTCTCCCCTTGGTTTCAATCGTTCGCAAACAGAGGAGATTCTCTCATCAACGCAAGGAGGAAAGACGTGGGCAACAAAGGACCACGTGGCAGTGATAAGCAACGACAAGTTGTTCATTTATACAACTGAAGATTGGAACAAGCCATTGCCTACGTTGCGCATTCCCGAAGTGGGGCTGTACGGCTTTGGCGACCAAAAACTCCGCGTTTCCATAGAGGAGGCAGACAACTGTCCACAACCTTCAAAAGACAAGTTTACTGCCACATTAGACGCAGAAGGGATTGCTTTTCCGTTGACAATACGACCTACAAAAGAAGGTGACCGCCTCTCGCCTTATGGGATGAAAGGCTCAAAACTCGTCGCCGACTACCTGAAGGACAAGAAAGCAGAGCCGATAGAGCGACACCAGCAACTCGTGGTAACCTCTGCCACAAACGACATTATATGGCTCATAGGGCGGACTATAGACGACAGCAAGAAGATTGATGAAAACACAAAGAGGATATTAACCATAAGGCTTGAGAAATAGCATGGCAAAACAACGACGTGCAGGGGCGGGCCCTGTGCCCGTCCGCAACCAATTCGAACGCGTCAACAAACAAGTCGCATATTGGCCATTCGGGTTGCGGACGGGCACAGGACCCGCCCCTGCTTAGCGGTTGTTTAATTTTGTTCCAACACAGTATAAACCTAAACGATAATCCCCGGCTTGCGATGCAAACCGGGGATTTTTTATGTTTTTCCCTTTAAGGAACAGATGCCATTAAGGCTCAGCGATCATGATAGAGACACGGTTCTTGTCGTTCTCAGAGAACGGCTGAACACGTGAACCCTTGCTGTCAGAAGTGATGCGGCTCTCAGCGATACCCTTGTCCTTGAGGGCTTTCACCACTGTTGCAGCGCGCTGTGCGGCAAGGCGATCGTTGATCTTGTTGTTACCAGTGCCAGCGTCAGCATAACCAGTAACTGTAACCTTAGCCTCTGGGTGCTCGTTCATGTAAGCCACGATGTCGTCAACCTTAGGCTGCTCTTGTGCTGTAACGGCAGTCTTGTTGATTGTGAAGAACACGTCGCGACGGATAGGCTCAACCTTCACAGGAGCTGGTGCTGGAGCCGGTGTTGGCTCAACATACTCTTCCTTCTCTGGCTCTGGTGCTGGAGCAACTGGTTCTGGAGCCTTCTTTGTGTAGCTCTTGCCGAGGTTGATGCGCAGACCTGCGAGTGCATTGAAATACCAGTCGGGGTTACCTGCCTTCTTTGAGTTGTACTTGTCGGTCAGGATGTTGGCATTGCCTTCGAGCATGATGCTGACAGCCTTGCTGACGCGGAAGTTCAGCTCAATGCCGCCACGACCTACAGGACGCACCTTTGTGCCTTCCCAGTTGTAACGCATCTCATAGTTCTTAGCCAATGAGTTAGCCTCGTCGTTGTCGAAAGCGATGTTAGCGCCACCGCCGATGAATGCGCTGAGGTTGAATACGCGGTTTGGATTCCAACCACAGATAGCGTTGCTGAGGTTGAAGATGAAGTCGATGCCAGGAGCAACATACTTCCACTTATAGGTCACGTTGGAAGGAGCGGTCTTGCCAGTCTCCAAAACACCATTGTAACCACCCTTGCTCTGCCAAGCGTTTACAGCCACGCGAGCGCCGAACCAAGGATTGAACTGATAGCCGATGCCAAGCTGAACGTTAGGTGAGATAAGATCACCGAACTTTGCCTCACCGAGCGTATACTGAGCACCACCCTGCAAATCGAGGAATGCGTGCTTCTTGAAAGTGTACTCATTGCCCTCCTTATCTGTATAAGTGGCTTGAGCCATGGCAGCAGAAGATCCACCAAGGACCAACGCCGCAACCAATAAAGTCTTAATGCACTTCATAAAGCGATTAATTTAGTTAATATTCTCTTGTTTATTTCTCTCAAATATAAAAGTCACACTAAATCCGTTTGCAAAGTTAGCAAATAATTTAATAGGTGACCATTTTTTTACAGTTTTTTTTCTAAATTCTTAGAATTCCGCGTTTTTCGGTGTACGCGGGAATGGAATGACATCGCGGATGTTTTGCATTCCTGTAACGAAGAGGATAAGTCTCTCGAAGCCAAGGCCGAAACCCGCGTGTGGGCACGAGCCATACTTGCGGGTATCGAGATACCAGCTGTAGATTTCTTCCTTCATGCCACGGCCGTTGATTTCGTCTATAAGTTTATTATAATTCTCCTCACGCACTGAGCCACCGATGATCTCGCCGATGCGTGGGAAGAGCACGTCGGTGCCCTGCATGGTCTTGCCGTCGGGGTTCTTCTTCATGTAGAACGCCTTTATCTCCGCAGGATAGTCGGTCATGATGACAGGACGCTTGAAATGCTCCTCCACGAGATAACGCTCATGCTCTGAGGCGAGATCCATGCCCCATCCCGTGATTGGGAACTCAAACTTGTGACCATCCTTCACGGCTTGCTGGAGGATGTTGATGCCCTCAGTATAAGGCAAGCGCACGAAGTCTTCCTTGACGACGTTCTCCAATGTCTGTATCAAGGTCTTGTCTATCATCTTGTTGAGGAACTCAAGGTCGTCGCGGCAATTGTCGAGAGCCCAACGCACGCAATACTTGATGAAGTCTTCCTCAAGGTCCATCAGCTCGGTCTTGTCCATGAAAGCCACTTCCGGCTCAATCATCCAGAACTCAGCAAGGTGACGCGGGGTGTTGCTGTTCTCGGCGCGGAATGTCGGGCCGAAGGTATAGATAGCACCAAGCGCCGTGGCTCCAAGTTCACCCTCAAGCTGTCCGGAGACGGTGAGGTTGCACTTTTTGCCGAAGAAATCTTTGTCGTATTCCACGTTGCCGCTCTTCGCCACACGGTCGAGGTCGAGCGTGGTCACCTGGAACATCTCGCCTGCGCCCTCACAGTCGCTGGCGGTAATCAGCGGCGTGTTGAAATAATAGAATCCGTGGTCGTGGAAATATTTATGGATGGCGATTGCCATGTTGTGGCGGATGCGGAACACGGCTCCGAACGTGTTGGTACGAAGACGCATGTGGGCATACTGGCGCATGTACTCAAACGACTGTCCCTTCTTCTGCATGGGATAATCGGACGGGCAAAGACCATAGACCTCAATGTCGGAAGCCTGCACCTCCACGGTCTGACCCTTGCCCTGGCTCTCCACGAGGATACCTGTGGCACGGATGCACGCACCTGTGGTGATGCTCTTCAGCATCTCGGCATCGAACTTGTCGGGAGCCACGACCACCTGGATGTTATTGATTGTAGAGCCGTCGTTCAAGGCGATAAAGTCTACCGCCTTGCTGCTCCTGTGTGAGCGCACCCAACCCTTAACGGTGATTTCCTTGTTATAATCGGTGCTCTTGAGAGCATCAATGACTTTTGTTCTCATATTATTAAAAGCCTCTCCAAGCCACCTGATTGCAGGAACGTGGCGACTCGTGAAGCCACACTGTTGCTTAGAGAGGAATTTATTTAATGGTTAATCTTGTGTTTATATTTGTGCTTTATATATCACGCACCTTGCTTACGCCGCCTTATTCGAACATACCGCTACGCAGCATTTCGACTTCTTTCTCGGTGAGGAAACGCCAGTCGCCACGACGGAGATTCTTCTTCGTGAGGCCAGCGAACTGCACACGGTCGAGCTTTACGACACGATAGCCAAGCGACTCGAATATACGGCGCACGATACGGTTGCGGCCGCTATGTATTTCGATGCCCACCTGCGAGTGGTCGCGATCGTCGGCATACTCAATGGCGTCTGCATGCACCTCGCCATCCTCAAGGTCTATGCCGTCGGCAATCTTCTGGAGATCCTCCGTGGTGACATTCTTGTCGAGGTAGACGTGATACACTTTCTTCTTGAGGAACTTAGGATGCGTCAGCTTGGAAGCCAACTCGCCATCGTTGGTAAGCAGAAGCACGCCCGTGGTGTTACGGTCGAGGCGGCCCACAGGATAGATGCGCTCTGGACAAGCGTCTTTCACGAGATCCATCACAGTCTTGCGCTGCTGAGGATCATCGGAAGTGGTGACATAGTCCTTTGGCTTGTTGAGCAGGATATAGACCTTCTTCTCTATCGTCACTGGGTTCTCGTGGAACATCACTTCATCGGAGCGCTTGACCTTTGTGCCGAGCTCAGTAACAACCTCACCGTTTACCGTCACTGCTCCAGACGTGATGAACTCGTCAGCCTCACGACGTGAGCACACGCCGGCGTTTGCGAGATATTTGTTCAAGCGTATGGGCTCATCCGGGTCTATATTCGCTTCCTTGTACTCGATGCGCTTCTTCATGCTATACTTGGCATTCGGGTCATAGCCCGGGCGAGGTCCGTTGTTGAAGCCACGATAAGCGTTGTTGCCATAACCACCCTGGCGGTTATTGTTGTTGTAGCCTCCCTGACGGTGGTTATTATATCCACCTTGCTGACGATTGCCGTAGCCGCCTTGTCTGCGTGGCTGATAGCCACCCTCGGCATTGTAGCGCGGACGGGGCTGATAATCGCCCTGTTGACGTGGCTGATAGCCGCCCTCGGCATTGTAGCGTGGACGTGGCTGATAATCGCCCTGCTGACGTGGCTGGTAACCACCCTCGGCGTTGTAGCGCGGACGGGGCTTGTATTCGCCCTGCTGACGGGGCTGGTAACCGCCCTCGGCGTTGTAGCGCGGACGAGGCTGGTAACCACCTTGGCGTGGCTGGTAGCCGCCCTGCTGACGAGGCTGGTCGCCATCCAAGGCTGCACCGAAGCCCTCAGGACGGAATCCTCCGTCTGCCGGCTTGCCTGTAGACACGCGATTGGCGCCATACTGTGGGCGCGATACCGCGGAATGAATGCGTGGGCGCTGAGTGCGTCCTGTTCCGGGATTGAAATCTCTCTGATTCTGATGTCCACCTACGTGTGAATACCCCTCACGGGCATCTTTCTGCGGCTCTTGAGCCGCCTGCGTCTTTTCCTGTTCTTCTGACATAGTAGTAACTTGCTTAATCCGTGAAGACTATATCACTATAGGTCTTCACAGACATGATAATCTAAAAACTAAACACCTGTGTAATTATGCGGAGTGATGGCAAGGAGCTCTTGCTTCACCTCCGGCTTGACATTTAAACTGTTGATGAAATCGTGAATGGTTTCTTCCGTCATCGCCGTGTTGGTACGGGTGAGTTGCTTCAAAGCCTCGTAAGGATGAGGATAGCCCTCGCGACGGAGAACGGTCTGTATCGCCTCTGCCACTACTGCCCACGTGTTGTCAAGATCGGCAACGAGCTTCTCCTCGTGAAGGATGAGCTTGCGCAAGCCCTTGAGCGTAGACTGGATGGCAATGACGGAATGACCTACTGGCACGCCTATGTTGCGCAGCACGGTAGAGTCGGTCAAGTCTCTCTGCAAACGGCTGACAGGCAACTTGGTAGCGAGGAATGTCAGCACGGCGTTTGCCATGCCAAGGTTGCCCTCGCTGTTTTCGTAGTCTATGGGGTTGACCTTGTGAGGCATGGCCGAGGAGCCCACCTCGCCAGCCTTGATTTTCTGCTTGAAATAGTCCATCGAGATGTACATCCAGAAGTCGCGGTCAAGATCGATGATTATGGTGTTGATACGACGGATGCCATCGAAAATGGCAGCAAGATAATCGTAGTTGGAAATCTGGGTGGTATACTGCTCGCGCTCCAAGCCAAGTTTCTCGCTGACGAACTTGTTGCCGAAAGCGCGCCAATCGTAAGCGGGATAAGCCACATGGTGGGCGTTGAAGTTGCCCGTGGCGCCGCCGAACTTAGCGGTTATCTTAGACGCCTTGAGGAGGTTGAGTTGTTCGGTGAGCCTATACACATACACCATTATCTCCTTGCCGAGACGTGTGGGGGATGCTGGCTGACCGTGGGTCTTGGCGAGCATGGGTACGTCTTTCCACTCATCTGCATAAGCCTGGAGTTGGGCTATAAGTTCTTCTACCTGTGGATAGAAAACATCAAGAAGCGACTCCTTCAAGGCCAATGGCACCGACGTGTTGTTGATGTCTTGCGACGTAAGGCCGAAATGGATAAACTCCTTGTAGCTGTCCAAGCCGCCAATGGCGTCAAACTGCTCCTTGATATAATACTCCACCGCCTTGACATCGTGGTTGGTGACCTTCTCGATATCCTTTACGCGGCGCGCACCCTCCTCATTGAAATTGAGGTACAGGTCACGAAGACGTGGGAAGAGGCTGTGGTCGAACGACGCCAACTGCGGAAGAGGAAGCTCGCACAGAGTAATGAAATACTCTATCTCCACACGGATGCGATAACGAATGAGCGCGTACTCTGAATAATAATCGGCAAGGGCTTCCGTCTTGCCTCTGTAGCGACCGTCAATAGGCGAGATTGCCGTCAATACATCAAGATTCATTTGACTAATTATTATAATACGTATTACCTGACTGTGTTTTCTATGCTGACTGTAAATGCGACTTGCAATTCACGTGTTTGCAAAATTACAAAATCCTTATGAAACAACCACAAAATAATGATTTTTTTAGAAATAGCAACATAAAAAAATCCCGCAGTTGCCAGAATAAACTGGATTAACCGCGGGAACCACCCCTGTGGGCGTTGACGGATTCGAACCGCCGACCCTCTGCTTGTAAGGCAGATGCTCTAAACCAACTGAGCTAAACGCCCTTGTTTCTTGTTTGCGAGTGCAAAGGTACTAAGGTTTTTCGAATGCACCAAATTTTTTGCAAAGTTTTTTCAAAAAAAAATCGCATATCAGGGTAAAAGGCATTCACAATATGGGCAGACTGAAGAATAAGACATCGGCTTTCCACTGGAAAGGCAATGGCATTTCACTAAAAAGGCGTTGGCTTTACAGTGGAAAGACAACGTCTTATCACTGCAAAGCCAACGCCTATTGGACAGCCGGTCATAACTATCTGATTATCAGCCAAGCATCGTTTCTATATCTTTTTGCTTTATTATGCACAGCGTGGCTTGGCCTTTAGGGGTGTAGTTGACATTGGAGCACTGGAAAAGCCGATTGGTCAAGTCTTCCATCTCGTCATTAGACAACACCTGGCCATAAGGGATGGCGGCAGCAGAAGCAAGCGACGATGCCATGCTCTCGTGAATCTTTGCCAACGGAGACTCGGCGTCGGTATCAGCAAGCAACTCGTGTAAAAGACTTGCGACATCCATTCCCTCCAAGCCCTCCGGAATGGCGTTGATGCCATAAGACGACGCCCCCAAGGGAGAAAGCTCGAAGCCGAACTCGGAAAAGACATCCTTCACGGTGGTCAAAGTGACCATCTCTTTGGGCGAGAGATCCACTTGTTGTGGGAACAGCACCTTTTGCGATGCCATCTTATGGCTTGACAACCTGCGGAGGTAATCCTCGTAGAGCACACGCACGTGGGCACGATGCTGGTCGACGACCATCAATCCCGACTTCACCGCCGTCATGATATACTTGCCCTTGTATTGGTAGTGGGCTGGAGCCTTGTCTTCCAATTCGGACTCGGACTTTTCTTCGACAGGACCCGAGAAGAGTGAGTCGGGTACGGCGGGAGCGTCTTCCTGACCAAAGAACAGCGCAGACGAATCGATGCCCCC
Source organism: Lachnospiraceae bacterium (assembly GCA_963588155.1). Taxonomy (GTDB): domain Bacteria; phylum Bacteroidota; class Bacteroidia; order Bacteroidales; family Bacteroidaceae; genus Prevotella. The sequence goes on from CAVAGT010000010.1 coordinate 13,406, forward strand.
ATCTAAGCCAGACGCACCTGACACGCCGCCATCAAAGTCTGACTTTGGCGAGGAATTAGGCTTGGATGCAGTGAACGGATTATATTGAGGATCAAAGTCGACCTTCGGCATGGCGAAGTCAGCAAATTGTCCTTCCGGCTGGAACATCGGAATCTCGGGCTTGCCCTCAACGTCGAATTCTATGGCCGAGGCGCCACTGAAAGTGCCCACCGCATCGCGCACTGCGGCAAGAAGAATCTGATAGACTGTTTGCTCATTCTCAAACTTTATCTCCGTCTTTGTGGGATGGATGTTTACGTCAATATCGTGGGGGTTGATATCGAAATAAATGAAATAAGGCACTTGGTCGCCTTGAGGTATCATACGTTCGTATACGCTCTGCACCGCCTTGTGGAAATAAGGATGACGCATATAACGACCGTTGACAAAGAAAAACTGCCTCACGCCTTTCTTCTTTGCCGACTCCGGCTTACCCACGAACCCGGACAATCCGCACACCGAGGTTTCCACGCCTAACGGTAAAAGATCGGCATTGATGCGCTTTCCAAACACTTCCACTATGCGTTGTCTCAACGTACCAGCGCGCAAATTGTAGAGCTCGGTGCCATTGGAACGGAGAGTGAAAGCTATGTCGGGATAGACCAACGCTATGCGCTCAAACGCCGTGATGACGTGATTGAGCTCTGTTGCGTTTGACTTGAGGAACTTCCTGCGTGCAGGGACATTGAAAAAGAGGTTCTCTACCTTGAAGTTGGCTCCTTGCTGACAGGCGCAGGGTTCCTGCGAGAGCACCTTGGAACCCGAGAAGCAAATGTCGGTGCCAAGGGTGTCGTCGGCAGTGCGAGTCTTGAGCTCAACTTGCGAAACGGCCACAATTGAAGGCAACGCCTCGCCACGGAATCCCATGGTGTGAAGGTTGAAAAGGTCTTCCGCCTGGCGTATCTTGGATGTGGCATGACGCTCAAAAGCCAGTCTGGCATCGGTCTCCGACATCCCCTTGCCATCATCGATCACTTGTATCGAAGTGCGTCCGGCATCAACCACCGACACGTCGATATGGCGTGCGCCTGCGTCTACTGCGTTCTCCACCAGTTCCTTTATGACACTGGCTGGACGCTGTATCACCTCGCCAGCCGCTATCTGGTTGGCCACGGAATCGGGCAAGAGTTGGATTACATCAGACATCTGTTTACTTTTCAGCTTTATTTGTTGGATTGCTCTCTGTCGTGGGTTTATTGTCGGGTGCCTCTTCTTTTCGTGGTGTCTCAGCCTCGCCGCCAGGCAGTTTCTGTAAAGGAGGCGCATGGCGCGTCAACACCTTCAATGATGACCCGCTTGGCTTGCCACGCCACACGAACACGTCGTCGGGACCTGTGGGGCGCAAGTCGGCAAACCATTGGAACACGTCAAGCTTGTCCTTCCCTGGCGGTATCTGCGTCATCGGGTAAAGCGTGCCTTGAGCCTTTGGCATCCAAATGCGCTCAAGTTGTTTCATCGGGGAGATGAACATCCTCATGGTGTCCGACTCCACATAGTTTAGACCAATCAGCGTTGAGTCTCCCTTGTCGGTTGGGTAGAATATGGCGCGCACATTGCCCACGGCATCGCTCCTTCGGATATTACCACTATTGAAGTAAGCGAATATCTCTTTCGAGGAGACCTGACCATAATGCACGCTGTCCTTCATCTGCTCAATGGAGAGAGCCTGTCCGATGACGTGTGCCAACCTAACGGTGGAATCGTTGGTGTAAACAAGTATTTTCTCTCCCGTAAGCTGCCTTCCATCGCTCCACGTTATAGGATCCTTATACATTGTCAGGCATGAGTCGCGGGTGTCGTACACAAGCGAGTCGCACATGGCCTGGAAGTCAGCTCTATATGCTCTTACGTGGTCATATCCGTGTACGCGACGATAAACACTGTCCGTGTTGATGTTGAAAGTCTCTATGCGCAGCGTGTCAGCGTGCATATAGAGCGTGTCTTTCTGCGAGAAGTCTACCACGAGGGCCTTCTTCGTGGCATATCCCTTGCCTGTCTTCTCGTTGTAAGCCACCTCATCTGCCGTCAACTTGTTTTTGTTTTTCGTATCAACATAAACCACATTGCCATAACCATGATTGTTACCCGTGGTGCTGTTATAAAACAATGTATCACCCGTAATGGTCTTCTCCTGGTCTACCACCGTTGAGCGTCCATAGAGACGCGCCTTGTCGGTCTTGGTATTAAAGAAAGCGTCGGTGGTCTTTACCACGCCACCTTGATTGTGGATTACCGACGGCTCTGGACGTCCCTGCCCACGGTTAGGTGTGTACATGCCAACGATATGGGCAATCGAGGTCTTGGTGTCATAATATAAAGTGTCGGTAGAGACACGGTTCTTTGGCGTGTGCAACTGCACGTCATAATAGAACACCGCCTGACGGGTACTGGTATTATACTCTCCCCAGTCTGAGGAGAGCTTGCTTTTCCCGTCAACGAGTCGTCCGCCCTTAAAAAAATAAGCATTTTCGTACAGACGGTCATAATTGAGACTGTCTGTGTAAAGCACTTGGCCACGATGATGCAACACCACATTCTTACGTGCCTGCATCATCTGTCCCTCTCCGTCGTACCAAGCGTTGTCGCACGTGAGCGACAACGTGTCGCCCTGACGAAACCGCACATGGCCGAAAGCGCGGAAAGAGTTGGTTGCCTGATAGTAGTAAGCGCTGTCGCACAACAGCGTGGCACCTCGATTGATAAAATGCACGTGCCCCGTCGCTATCTGCGCGTCGGGGTTCGGACCGAATTGATCATACTTCAACTCGTCGGCATGTTTAAGGTATACCCGCTTGTCAACTTTGCCAAGCTCCTTCTGCCTTTTACGCGAAGGAGTCATTCCGCAAACTACCAGCACCATAAAAAGGAAGAGTGCCAACACCCTTCCCCTGTTTCTTAAGATTTCACCCATCCCTGGTATTCATATTTCCCGGGCACACGATACTGCGGCAACATGCGCACGTAGGTATGCTTTATCTTGTCGACCACCCAATCGCGTATGGCCTTCTCGCGCTCCTTGCTGAGCACTACCTCTTTCATCACCTGGAAGTCCTCTGTGATAGTAGCCTTGTGACCGAGCACGCGACTCTTGAGTTTAACCACCGCGGCAACGGTCTTGCCTTTCGAGTTAATCATCTCGAACGGCTTGGATATCTCGTTAACCTTCAATGTGTCAACTACTCTCGCCACCTCTGTCGGCAGGTCTTTCATCTGGAAGCGGGAAGTCATTCCGTTTGCCGTACTGTTGGACATGAGTCCCTCGTTGTTGCGAGTGTCCTTGTCATCTGAAAGGAAAGATGCAGCCTCCTCAAACGAGAACTTGCCAGATCGTATATCGTTGCTGATGGAGTCGAGCCTATGCATAGCGCCCTCCACCTCGTCGGCCGACACTTTCGGTTTCAAGAGAATATGGCGAGCGTTAATCTTGTCGCCACGCTTGTCGATAAGCTGAATGATATGATAACCAAACTCCGACTCCACAATCTTCGACACCTTCTTTGGGTCAGTAAGGTTGAAAGCCACGGAAGCGAAATTCGGATCAAGAACACCACGGCCCGTATAGCCTAGTTCTCCGCCCTGTCGAGCCGAGCCTGGATCCTCTGAATAGAGGCGAGCTAGGGTGGAGAACGTGGTCTCACCCTTGTTTACACGATCCGTGAAATTGCGCAATTCCTCCTTGACCCTGTTGATCTCGCTCTGCTTGATGCGAGGGGCACCAACAAGTATTTCAACCTCTACCTCAGTCGGGACAAAGGGAATGCTATCCTCTGGAAGGTTGCGGAAATAGCTACGCACATCTGCCGGAGTTACCTTGACATCCTTCACCAGACTCTCCTTCATCTTCTGGATAAGCTGTTGGTCACGGAACTGGTCGTGCAACTCAGAGCGCATGTCGCTTACGCTCTGCTTGCGATATTCCTCCAGTTTCTCCTTAGAGCCAGCCATCTCAATCCAACGGTTGATTTGCTGATTCACACCCGAGGCCACCTCTGACTCGGTGACTTCGATAGAGTCTATCTCAGCTTGGTGCAAGAAAAGTTTCTGCACGGCTATTTGCTCAGGAATGGAGAAATCGGGGTCGCTACCGAAATTGATTCCCTCGGCAAGACCCTGCATTCGCATCTCCTCTACGTCCGATTTAAGTATAGGCTCATCGCCTACCACCCAAATCACCTCATCGATAACCGACTGTTGCGGAACGACGACTTCCGCCACACTCGCTGTGTCGGACAACACATTAGTAGTGTCGTCGTCCATGACAACGGAAGACGACACCCTTCCTGACGGCACAGCCATTGCCCCTATCGTAGCAATGGCCGCCATAGCTGATAATATTGAGTTTCTTATTTTCATGCTTTATTCTTCACCCGGACGCGAGTAGTTTGGAGCCTCCGAGGTTATGGTGATGTCGTGTGGATGACTCTCCATGACACCTGCATTCGTGATGCGAGTGAACTTGGCATTGTGCAGCTCGTCGATGGTGTGTGCTCCACAATAGCCCATGCCTGAACGCAAGCCGCCTGTCAACTGGTAGAGAACCTCCTGAACCGTACCCTTGTAAGGCACACGACCTGCGATACCTTCCGGCACAAGTTTCTTCACATCGGTAGTGTCGCTCTGGAAATAGCGGTCCTTCGAACCGTTCTTCTGACCCATGGCCTCCATCGAGCCCATGCCACGATATGTCTTGAACTTACGGCCGTTGTAGATAATCGTGTCGCCAGGGCTTTCCTCTGTGCCTGCCACCAACGAGCCAATCATGCAACAGTTGCCGCCGGCGGCAAGAGCCTTAACGATGTCGCCAGAGTAGCGCAAGCCACCATCAGCGATAAGTGGCACGTCGGCATCCTTCAACGCGCTGAACACATCATAGACAGCTGAGAGCTGTGGCACGCCAACGCCAGCCACCACACGCGTAGTGCAGATAGAGCCTGGGCCTATGCCCACCTTCACGCCATCGGCACCATTGTCGCACAGATACTTGGCTGCGGCGCCAGTGGCAACATTACCCACTACCACGTCAATGTCAGGGAACGAGTTCTTCACCTCATGGAGCTTGCCTACCACGCCAGCTGAGTGGCCATGGGCCGTATCGATGACAATGGCATCAACGCCAGAATCAACAAGAGCCTGAGCGCGCTCCATAGTATCTACCGTCACACCAACACCAGCCGCGACGCGAAGACGACCCTTGTCGTCCTTGCAGGCGTTTGGCTTGTTCTTTGCCTTAGTAATGTCCTTATATGTTATCAAGCCAATGAGATGGTTGTCGCCGTCAACAACGGGAAGCTTCTCGATCTTGTTTTCTTGCAGAGTCTGCGCCGCATTGGAAAGGTCGGTCTGCTGATGAGTGGTGACAAGGTTCTCCTTGGTCATCACCTCATCCACGAGGCGATCCATGTGACGCTCAAAACGCAAGTCACGGTTTGTGACAATACCCACGAGATGATTCTCGCCATCCACCACTGGAATGCCTCCGATGTGGTACTCGGCCATCATCCTGAGAGCGTCGCGCACGGTCTTTCCGCGACGGATGGTCACGGGGTCATAAATCATGCCGTTCTCGGCACGCTTGACGATAGCCACCTGTCGAGCCTGCTCGTCGATCGACATATTCTTATGAATAACGCCAATACCACCCTCGCGAGCGATGGCAATAGCCATCGACGACTCCGTGACAGTGTCCATAGCAGCCGTCACGAATGGGATGTTAAGCTGAATGTGTCGGGAGAAGCGGGCCTGAAGGCTTACTTGTTTTGGCAATACATTGGAATACGCAGGAATAAGGAGGACGTCGTCAAAAGTAAGACCGTCCATGACAATTTTATCTGCAACAAATGATGACATAGAAAGTGACCTTATAAATTTATTGCATGCAAAATTAGCAATAATTCGGCAATAACGAACAAATAATACTATAAAAAGCGTTAAGAGGCTACCTTAGTCTGCCTCTTAACGCTTATAATGCAAAATGTTTGATAATCCGTTGGAAAAACCGCCCTATCGCGACCGACATATCAGTTGCCTGCGTCGGAAAGGAACTTTATGAGCACGAGCCTCGCCTTCTCCTCTGCCGTCAGTCCTTCTTCATCATCATATATGTCTACCGTGTCGATGGCAGTGTCTATATCATCGGTATCGGAATGGCGGAAATAGTCGAGGATATCTTGCATCTCGTCTTGGTCGAAAACATCCTCGTCTGTGAGATAATAATCGATATTGACCTTCGTGCCACTGTTCACTATCGACTCGATGTCATCAAGCAAATCATCGAAATCAACTCCCTGGGTATCAGCTATGTCGTCCAAAGGAATACGACGGTCTATCATCTCTATGACCTTGAGCTTTCGCTTCGACTTGTTTGGCAAGGTTATGACCCTCATGATGTCGGATCGCTCGATATCGTTCTCCTCGCAATACTTCTTGATGAACTCTATGAAAGGTTTGCCAAACTTACGCGCCTTGCCCTGCCCAACGCCCTGGATTTGTTGCAGTTCCTCCATTGTCTGAGGGAACGTGGTTGCCATCTGGGTGAGCGAGATGTCTTGGAAGATGACATAAGGCGGGAGGTTGTGCTTTCTCGCCACGTCATGGCGCAAGCCTTTGAGCTGTTGGTATAACGGCAAGTCAAGCGCTGACGTACCGCCTTCGCCACCGTCATCGCTGTCAACGAACTCGCGGTCGGGTACAACGGAGAACGGGCTCGGGTCCTTGAGCCATTCTTTTCCCGGAGAGGTAATCTTCAGAAGTCCGTAGTGCTCAATGTCTTTCCTTATATATCCGGCTATCATGCCTTGCCGGATGACAGGATTCCAAATGGTGGTTATATCGTTGTTGATTTCCTTTCCGTTGCCGAACTCTGGCAGTTTGTCGTTGCCATCCCTGACGATATGGTCTGTGGCGCGGCCGCGCACGAAGTCAACGACATAGTTCTGCTCATATTGTCCCTTGAGCGCCTTTATTGCCGAGAGTACACACTCCAAGGCCTCGGTAGCCTCAATGAGTTTCTTGGGGTGCTTGCAGTTGTCGCAGTTGCCACAATTGTCCTTTGGGTACGACTCTCCAAAGTAGTTGAGCAGCACCTTCCTACGGCACACGGAAGTCTCGGCATAGGCTTTCGTCTCGTCCAAGAGCTGACGGCCAATCTCTTTTTCCATCTCACTCTTGGTGTCCATGAACTTGCTGAGCTTCTTCAAGTCTTTTGGGGAATAAAAAGCCAGGCAAATGCCCTCGCCGCCATCTCGCCCGGCGCGGCCGGTCTCTTGATAGTAACCCTCAAGGCTCTTGGGTATGTCGTAGTGGATGACAAAGCGCACGTCGGGCTTGTCGATACCCATTCCGAAGGCTATTGTCGCCACTATTATGTCGATATTCTCCTTCAAGAAGTCGTCTTGGGTCTTAGCCCTGACCTCATTGTCGAGCCCGGCGTGATAAGGTGCCGCACGGAATCCGTTAAGTGTCAACTTCTTGGCAAGCTCCTCCACCTTCTTACGTGAGAGGCAATAGATTATGCCGCTCTTGCCCTCATGCGTTTTTATGAACTTGATGATTTGGCTGTCGGTATCCTCATCGCTCACCTTCTGCCTGACCTCATAATAGAGATTGGGGCGGTTGAACGAGCTCTTGAACTCCTTGGCATCTGGCATGCCGAGGTTGGTCTTGATGTCTATCCGCACCTTGTCGGTGGCGGTGGCGGTGAGAGCTATCACCGGGATGTGGGACACGTTGCGCGCCGCTGCTATTTTCTCTAATGTGGGATTGATATTGCGGTATTCCGGACGGAAGTCGTGTCCCCACTCCGAAATGCAGTGAGCCTCGTCCACGGCTATGAAAGAGATCTTGAACGACTGGAAGAAAGGCAGGTTATCCTCCTTGTTGAGCGACTCCGGAGCCACATAGAGCAACTTCGTCTTGCCGCTCTTCACGTCGCTCTCCACACGGTTTATTGCCGCGCGGTTGAGCGAAGAGTTGAGATAATGGGCAACCGATTCGTCCTCGCTGTAACCGTTGATGACATCCACCTGATTCTTCATCAAGGCGATAAGTGGAGACACCACGATGGCAGTGCCCTCCATGAGCAAGGATGGCAACTGGTAGCAGAGGCTCTTGCCTCCCCCGGTGGGCATGAGCACGAATGTGTCGTTGCCCTCCAAGAGATTGGTGATTATGGCTTCTTGGTCGCCCTTGAAGGCATCGAAGCCAAAATGTTTCTTCAGCGCTTCTGTAAGATCAAATTTCATACAATCACATATTAGGGATGGTCACTGGCGTCACGCAGACTCCAACTTCTGCAGGTGCGCCTTGTCGAGCTGTTTTTGGGCATAATCGAGCGTCACGTTGAACGACTTCACGCGCTTCGACGGTATCTCATACATGGCATCCATGATGATGGCCTCGACGATGGAGCGCAGTCCACGAGCGCCAAGTTTATATTCCAACGCCTTGTCCACGATGTAGTCGAGGCTTGCGTCGTCAAACGTGAGAGTGATGCCATCCATGGCGAAGAGTTTTGTATACTGCTTCACTATGGAGTTTTTCGGCTCCACGAGGATGCGGCGCAACGCCTCCTTGTCGAGAGGGTTGAGATATGTGAGCACAGGCAGACGGCCGATGAGCTCGGGGATAAGTCCAAACGACTTGAGATCCTGCGGCACGATATACTTCATGAGATCATTCTTGTCCACGTTGCGCGTGTTCTGCACAGAGTTGTAGCCCACCACGTGGGTATTGAGCCGCTGTGCTATCTTGCGCTCAATGCCGTCGAAGGCGCCACCGCAAATGAACAATATGTTCTTGGTGTCAACATGAATGTACTCCTGATCAGGGTGCTTGCGTCCTCCCTGTGGCGGCACGTTCACCATGGTGCCCTCAAGGAGCTTGAGCATTGACTGCTGCACGCCCTCGCCACTCACGTCACGCGTGATCGACGGGTTGTCGGCCTTGCGGGCAATCTTGTCTATCTCGTCGATGAATACGATGCCCCGCTCCGCCGCCGGCACATTATAATTGGCAACCTGCAACAAGCGCGACAGGATGCTCTCCACGTCCTCGCCCACGTATCCCGCTTCGGTGAACACGGTGGCGTCGACAATGGTGAAAGGCACGTCGAGAAGGCGTGCTATGGTGCGCGCCAAAAGTGTCTTGCCCGTACCGGTAGAACCCACCATGATGATGTTGCTCTTCTCTATCTCTACGCCGTCGTCGGTCTCCGGCTGCTGAAGTCGCTTATAGTGGTTGTATACAGCCACCGAAAGGAAGCGCTTTGCCTCATCCTGACCGATGACATACTCGTCAAGATATTCCTTTATCTCAACAGGCTTTGGCACATTCTTCTTAGGACGGTAGGGCTCATTCGCATGCTGTCCATTGCCGAAGACACCCGACTGTTCGGCTATCTGAAAAGCCTGTTTCGCACAATCCTCGCAAATAAAGCCGTTGATACCCGTAATAAGTAATTTAACCTGATCCTCACCACGGCCACAAAAGCTGCAAGTCTTCTTTTTCATTTATTTCTTCTTCAATACCTGATCTATCATGCCATACTCTTTCGCTTCCTCCGCTGTCATCCAGTAGTTGCGGTCGGAATCCTTGTACACCTTGTCGTAAGACTGGTGCGAATGCTCCGAGATAATGGTATAGAGCTCCTTCTTGAACTTGAGTATCTCCTTTGCCTCAATCTCTATGTCGGAAGCCTGACCCTGCACGCCGCCAAGGGGCTGATGAATCATCACGCGGCTGTGAGGGAGCGCGCTGCGCTTGCCTTCCTGACCCGACACGAGGAGCACGGCTGCCATCGACGCAGCCATGCCCGTGCATATTGTTGCCACGTCGGAGGTGATAAACTGCATGGTATCGTAGATGCCAAGGCCCGCGGTGACTGATCCGCCAGGGGAATTGATATATATGGAGATGTCTTTACCGTTGTCCACAGAGTCGAGATATAGCAACTGCGCCTGAAGGGTGTTGGCGGTGTAATCGTCAATCGCTGTGCCAAGGAAGATGATGCGATCCATCATGAGGCGCGAGAACACGTCCATCTGAGTGACATTGAGCTGACGCTCCTCAAGGATATACGGATTAAGATACTGCTGTTGTGCCTTTACTACGTCGTCGAGCACCAAGCCATTCATTCCAAGCTTTCGCGTGGCGAATTTTCTGAAATCGTTATTCATGTTTTTCCTTCTAATTTATATTAACGAACCAAGGGGGACTCCCCCCACAAAGGTTCATTAAAGGCAAACTTCATGCCAAGGATAACAACCTTGCACGTTATTTGTCAAATCATTCGTTTTACAAAGATAACCATTTCCTTATAAAAAACAAATTAATTCGATAATATTTTTATTTAAAGAACTAAAAAACATCATTCATACAACGAATACTCCCCGCACGCATACCTCCCATGCGCACGGGGAGCATTAAATTCTTTACCCGCATGAGGCATTGACAACGCCTCATGTTTCCTCAATACCCTGGGTTCTGCTTGAGCAGCGGGTTCAGGTCGATGCACGTCTTGGGGATGGGGAAGACGGTGGTGTATCCGGAAGATTCGCCTTCGAGCGGCGTGCGCATGTCGTAGGCGGAGGTGTAGCGTGAGAAGCGGATAAGGTCTTGGCGGCGCCAGCCTTCCCATACGAGTTCGAGGAGACGCTCGCGGAGTATATTGTCGAGGGTGCAAGCTACGGAAGGCACGCCAGCGCGCTTTCGCACGGCGTCGAGGCAGGAGCTGCCGTCGCCGCCACCGCGAGTGAGGGCCTCGGCCTGCATGAGCAGTACGTCGGCGTAGCGGAAGAGCACGATGTCGTTGTCGGGCATGCGTCCGTCGGAATATGCCGAACGGTCGACCTCATATTTCTTCATGCGCGCTCCGGCAGTCTGCTTGTAGGGGCTGGCCGTAAGGTTCTCCTCCACGGCTAAGGGCTGGTATTCGAGTTGGGTGCCATCGTCGAGCATGACGGGAGAGTCGTCTACGAAGACCTTACCAGCGTAGAAGTTGAGGTCGAAACGCGAATCCTCGTCGTCGGTGCCATAGCCATAGGCACGCACGGTGGAAACGGTGGCACAGGTGCCGTTCTCCGACGAACCGCCGTAGGCACCGCCGTGAGCATAGTGGCGCGAGCGGAAGAGATAATGGAACTCATTGGTGTAAAGCATCTTGTCGAGCGGTATGGTGAAGATGTTTTCCAATGACCCCTCGTTGTGCACGGCGAAGTTGGCGGCATAGTCTTCTTCGAGCAGGTAGCCGGCATCGGTGATGCGCTGGCAAAAGGCAGCGCAGGCTTGCCAGGCGTTGAGTTGCCGTCCGTCGACGGTGAAGAGGATTTCGCTACCATTGGGATGTTGGCCGTCTGTCCAGTCGTCGTCGGAGTAGACCTCGACGTTGAGGGTCAGTTTGGCGAGCATGAAGTCGACTACTGCCGTGGTGATGTGGCCGTAGTATTCGCCAGGATGGACGCTGTTGGCCGTGGGCAGATATGGGCGCACGCTCTGCAGCTCGTCGATGATGAAGCGGTAGACCGTGCTTCGGCTGCTCTGGGAGATGCCTTCCGTGTGCCGACTGTCTTGGGTGACGAGCGGTATGCTGCCAAACATGTCCATGGCGTACCAATAGAAGAGGGCGCGCACCGCGCGCACCTCAGCCTCGTAGGCGGTGCGCTGCTTGTCGGTAAGCAAGTTGGCGTGGGTGGAGATGGCGTTGAGCGAGTTGTTTGCCAGCACGATGGTGCGGAATAGATATTTCCATACGTTGTAGAGGTCGGTGTCGGTGGCTGTCCAAGTGTGGTCGTACATGTTTTTCCAGAGACCGCCGTCGTACCAGTCGCCGCCGCGTATGGGCATGATGGCCTCGTCGGTGGTGAGCGTGTTGTAGTCGTAGATGCCGCGGCAGGTGCCTTGCAATCCTTCACACTCGGTATGACTGCCAAAATAGTTGTATAGCGATGCCACGGCGTTGGTATAGACTTCAGACGCGCTGGTGTATACGGCATCTTCGCTGGCCTGATCTTGGGGATGCTCGTCGAGACAGGCCGTGAGGCAGAGGGAGAGCGTGAGGGCGGCGAGCAGCGGACGGAAGGTATGTGTGTTCATGGGGAAATTCGTTTTTCGGGTAGCTATGTTTAGGGTGGCGGTCAGAACTGTATGCCTACGCCTATTGAAAATGTGCGGTAGAGCGGATAGGCACGTTTGTCGTCGATGCCAAGCGTGGAGTTGACAATATAGCTGTTGACCATCGGGGTCAGTCCGCTATAGCCTGAGATGGTGCCGAGATTGTTTACGCTGCACGACAGGCGCAGCGAGCGAACGACGCGACTGTGCAACGGCACGTCGTAGCCCACGGTGAGGTGCTCGAAATTAAGGTAGTCGCCCCGCTCGAGCCAGTAGTCGGAGATATTCTGGTCGACGATGTTCTTAGATGGCGCGCTCGCCAGCACATTGTAGTCGGGAAACGACGACATGTTGGAGTATGCCAGTCCGGTACCGTTGAATATCTTGTGCCCGAAGGCACCGTTCATCTGCAGCGAGAGGTAGACGTGGCGGTAGCGGAAACTGATATTGGCACCGAGCGTGGCCTTCGGGGTGGCCTGTCCGCATATTCGCCTGTCGCCGCCATCGCCGAAGTCGATCTTGCCGTCGCCGTTGAGGTCTTCGATGTCATACTTGTAGGTGCCCTGGTCGTCGAGGTAGAGCCCGCGGCAATGGGGCAGGTAGAACACGCCGAGCGGCTGGCCAACGATTTGGTAGACCACGTGGTTGTTGTCGCCTCCGTTCTGTCCGGCTCCGTCGAGCGAACCGATGGCTGTCACCGTGGCAGCCGACATCTGCATGCCGCGGTAATTGCCGCTCAGGGAGAGGAGGCGGTTGCGCTGGAAGGAGACGTTCACGTCGATGTTGAGTTCCATGTCGCGTCGCTGTATGGGCGTGACGGCGAAGCCAAGTTCCACACCGCTGTTCTCCATCGACCCGAGGTTGGCCAGCAACTTGTCGTAGGCGAAGGGCGGCACGGGCACGTCGTAGGAGTAGAGCATGTCGGTGGTCTTCGAGTAGTAGTATTCGGCGGTGAGGAGCAACCGTCCGCCGAAGAGCCCGATGTCGGCACCGACGTTGGTCGTGGAGCGCGTCTCCCATTGCAAGTCAGGGTTGTTGTTTCTCACCAGCCCGAGAGTTACGGTGGGCGTTCCGCCTACGGGTACCACTCCCGTCTGTCGGTAGTTGGCTTCGGTGGTATAGGCGGATATGCCACCAAGATTGCCCGCGCGTCCGTATCCGGCGCGTATCTTGAGGGTGGAGAGCCATGTGGCATTGGCGAGAAACGCCTCGCGGCGCACGTCCCATGTTGCCGACACCGACGGGAAGAATCCCCAGGTGTGATTGTCGCCCACGAGCGACGAGCCGTCGCCACGTGTTGTCAGCGAGAGCGTGTAGCGGTTGGCGTAGGTGTAGGAGGCGGCACCCATGACCGAGGCGAGTGCCTGGTCCTCATAGGTGCTCTCAGTGCCACCATAGGGTCTCGACACAGTGGCACCGATATTATAGTAACCGTAAGCATTGGTGGTGATGCCACGGGCGTAGACACCGAAGGCAGTGCGCTTAAGTCTCTGGTATTCACCGCTGGCGTTGGCCTCGACGGAGTGTTGTCCCCACGTGTGCCGCCATGCGAGGGTGATGTTGCCGAGATACTCCTGCCGTTTGGCTTCGCTGCGCACGACATTGCCCTGCGCCCACACCCATGTGGGGCAGAACTGCCCAGTTTCTGCTGAGACGTGGGAGAATGAACCGAAGGCGGAGAGAGTGAAGCCGCTGCCGAGGTCATAGGCGAGGCGTAGGTGGGTGTTGAAATAGAGCTCGCGCTGGTCGTTCTTCTCGGCAAGCACGGCCTCAGGCGGATTGATGCGGTAGGCCGCCTGGTTCTTGGTCCATGCCCCGGAGGCGTCGCGGCCAGGCGGATAGGTGGGGTTTTGGCAGGCAGCCGAATAGAAGAGGGCTTGCGTGTCAAAGATGTCGCGATTGTTGGAGGAGGAGCCGAACACGCCAAACTGCCCCGTGAGCCTGCCGTCGAAAGCGGTCTGGGTGGCATCGAGCTTTGCCACGAGATTGTCGTATCCTTTGGTACGTATTACGGTGTTGTGCCCGATATAACCCACGGAGGCGCGGTAGTTGGCCGTGGGCGAGCCGCCCGAGAAAGCGAGGTGGTGGTTTTGCACGAGGGCCGTGCGCGTGATGACGTCGTAGTAGTCGGTGTTGTAGCCGCCATCGTTGGCATATACGCCGAGCTGCTTGGCGGTAGCGAGATAGTCGGGGCCGCTAAGCATGTTGAGGTGCTTGTAGGGGGAAGCAAAACCCAGGCTTCCCTCATAGGCCATCTGGAACCCGCGTCCCGCCCCCTTGCGTGTGGTGACCACGATGACGCCCGAGGCGCCACGCGAGCCGTACTGGGCAGTCTCGGCGGCATTCTTGAGCACGGTGAAACTCTCTATGTCGCCAGGGTATATGGCAGAGAGGGTGGAAATGTCGGTGGTAACGCCGTCGATGACCACAAGCGGGTCGTTGCCGCCCATCACGGAGGTCGTGCCACGGACACGCACGCTGTTGAGCATGGCCATGCGGTCTATACCGTCCGTGGTGACGCTCACGCCGGCGGTCTTGCCGTTGAGCACGTCGAGGGCGTTCTTGGTGATGCCTCCGGCCTCGTCTCCAACGGTGATGTCGCGCACATGGGTTTGCCGTAGGGTGTCGGCAAGCTCCTTCGGCTGGTTCCGCTCCTGGGCGAGAACCGGTACAGACTGCAGTGTGAGGGCACAAAGCAAAGGCAGGGCGTGGATAGACGGTAGAGTCATAAACTTAGCGTTTTTAGTGAGGTCAGTTGCAAATGTATGAAATATTTTTCAATTACGACCAAGGTTGCCGTCAAATCGCACAAAAAAATAGTGTACTTACCATAATTATATATGGGAAGTACACTAACCTCAAATCCGTTGGCAGAATAAAGCATTAGCTATCTGTTCCGCCAATGGGCCGTATTTATGAAAATGTTATGCCTGCTCGGCAGTAACCATCTTGTTGAAGTCCTCAAGCGAGATCTCCTTGTGGTTCAGCTTGACCACAGGCTTGATTGCTGCCACGATCTTCTCGTCGACGGCACGCTCTGCAAACTGGTTCACGGTGTCGCGCTGCTTGAGCAACTCCTCAGCGTAGTTGTTCACGTATTCCTCGCCAACGTTCTGCATGCCATACTGGGCGAACTGGGCGCGAGCTACCTCACGGGCAACGTTCTTCACGTCCTCGTCGTCAACCTTGACCTGGGCTTTCTCAGCGAGCTTGTTCTTGATAAGGCTCCAAGTGAGATCCTTGAGGCTTGCCTCATAGTTCTTGTTGATGAACTCGTCGTCCTTGTCCTTGTTGTTCTCCTTGAGCACGCGCTTGAGCAATGCGTCAGGATATGTCAGCTGGCCAACCTTCTCCTCGGCATACTTACGAAGATCCTGCAAGAAGCGGAAGTCCTCGTCGGTAGCGAGCTGCTGCTTCACGCCCTCGGCGATCTTCTCGCGGAAGGTCTTCTCGTCCTTCACCTCGTCCTTGCCGAACACCTGATCGAACAGTTCCTGGTCTACGGCGTGCTTCTCGAAGTGCTGCACCTCCGTGATCTGGTAGCTGAAGTCGCCCTGGTAGAGATCCTTTTGGTCGCGCTCCACCTTGAGGATAGCAGCCACCTCTGCGCCTCCGGCATAAGCCTTGTAAGGATTGAAGGTGATGATATCGCCAGCCTTGGCACCCTCGAAGAGCTTCTTCTGATCCTCGTCCTTGAGATACTGAGGCATCACGGTAGCGGCCTCAACCTCTACGCCACCTTCCTTGGTGTTGCCCTCGGCATCGAGCTCGCGGAGGTCGCCCTTGAGCACGTCGCCCTCCTTATACTCCTCAGCCTGCTGGTAACCACCGAAGCGAGATGCGAAACCATCGACCTGCTGGTCAATGAGCTTGTCGTCGACAGTGATGCCATAATAGTCGATAGTGTCATTGTCGTTGAGCTCGATCTCAAACTCTGGAGCTACGGCAATATCGAACATGAAAGTGTAAGGAGCGTCCTTCTCAAGGTCAACGGGTTCCTGCTTCTCTGAGCCCATAGGCATGCCGAGCATGTTGATCTTGTTGTCCTGGATATACTTGTTCACCTCCTCGGAAAGCTTGTTGTTAACCACGTCCATCTTCACGGCGTTGCCATACTGACGGCGGATAAGGCCCATTGGCACCATGCCCGGACGGAAGCCTGGCACGTTGGCGCGCTTGCGGTAGTTTTTCAACTCTTTCTCAACATCGTTCTTGAAGTCGTCCTCCTCGATAGTGACGGTCAGAAGACCATTGATCTTATCGGGGCAATCGAATGATACTTTCATTTATATTTCTTGTTTTATTGTTATTTTTTGTCTCTTATAGACTGCGCGCCAATATAGGCTGGCACACAACAGAGTGCAAAGTTAGTGCTAATTAACGAAAGCGCCTAATATATAATGAATAAAATTTGTTTTTTTAACGGGAATGGCGCTATTTTATTTAATAACGGACACCTACCACCCAGTGCGCATCACTCGCCGATTTCCTTGAGCAGCTGGCGGCGTGCTTGCGCGGCGAAAGCACGGTCGTCCTCGTTTGACTGGAACTTGCGGTAGACGAAGTTGTCGGAGAGGTAGTTCTTGCGCACGATCTTGTTTTTCGACAACTCCTCGGGAAGTCCCTGGAAGAGGATTCGTCCTTCGAAAAGCAGATACGCGCGGTCGGTGATTGACAGCGTCTCCTGCACGTTGTGGTCGGTAATGAGGATGCCAATGTTGCGGTATTTCAAACGCCAGACTATGTGCTGGATATCCTCCACGGCTATTGGGTCCACTCCTGCGAACGGCTCGTCGAGCATGATAAACTTCGGGTCGATGGCAAGACAGCGCGCTATCTCCGTGCGGCGACGCTCACCGCCCGACAGGCGGTCGCCCATGTTCTTGCGCACCTTCTGCAAGCGGAACTCGGCTATGAGGCTCTCAAGCTTGTCGAGTTGCTGCTGATGGGTGAGCTTAGTCATCTCCAACACCGACATGATGTTGTCCTCTACCGACATCTTGCGGAACACGCTTGCCTCCTGAGGCAGATAGCCAATGCCAGCGCGAGCGCGCTTGTAGACGGGGAAGTCGGTTATCTCCTTGTCGTCGATATACACGTGACCCTCGTTTGGTATTACAAGCCCTGTTGTCATGTAGAACGAGGTGGTCTTGCCCGCACCGTTAGGTCCAAGCAGTCCCACAATCTCGCCTTGCTTGACGTTGAACGACACATGGTCGGCAACAGTGCGGCGCCCATAACGCTTCACCAATCCTTGGGTATGGAGTTCCTGGCGCGGCAACCGCTCCAGGAGCTTCTCGTCGAGCAAATCCGCATTTTCCTCAGTGATGGCTAGCCCTTGAGCCGCGTCTTGTTCCTGACCTGCGTCTTGTACATTGGCAGGAGCTTGTTCTTGTAAGTTATCTTGCTGTTGCTGAATAATATCTTCTGGCATATCTGTAGCTTGTGCTGTATATTTTTGCCACAAAATTAATAAAAAAAGGAATAATAACTATGCCAAAGGGAAAAACTCTCGGCTAAATTGCAGTTTTTAAATGGATTTTGGGTACTTTTGCACACATATTTGGGTACTTTCTCACACATATAATTTAGGAAAAGCATGTTCATCATACGTTTAGCCCACCATTACCTCTCCACTTTCGGCAGCTATCTCATGCTCATGGGACGCACGTTCTCCATACCTGAGCGCATGCGAATGTTTGCCAAGCGATACGTCAAGGAGATGTCTCAACTCGGTATCGACTCCATCGGCATTGTACTGCTTATAAGTTTCTTCATCGGAGCCGTCATCTGCATCCAGATGAAGGTAAACATCCAGAGTCCGTGGATGCCTCATTGGGTGACGGGTTACGTGACACGAGAAATCATGTTGCTCGAATTCTCGTCTTCCATCATGTGCTTGATTCTCTCGGGAAAGGTCGGCTCCAACATCGCATCAGAGCTTGGCACCATGAGGGTGACACAGCAGATAGACGCCCTCGACATAATGGGTGTCAACTCAGCCTCTTACCTCATCCTGCCAAAGATTTTGGGATTGGTCACGATCATGCCTTTTCTCGTCATCTTCTCATCGGCGCTTGGCATCGTCGGCGCTTACGCCACGGCTTACGTAGGGCACATGATGTCGCCAGAGGATCTCACCGCCGGCATGCACCACGCTTTCAACCAGTGGTTCGTGTGGATGAGTATCCTCAAGAGCCTCTTCTTCGCGTTCATCATCTCAAGCGTGTCGTCGTTTTTCGGCTATAACGTGGAGGGCGGCTCCGTGGAAGTGGGCACGGCTTCGACCAACGCCGTGGTGAGCTCCAGCGTGCTGATTCTCTTCTCGGATGTCTTCCTAACTGAATTATTGTCATGATAGAAATAAAACACTTGACCAAGAGCTTCGGCGACAAGACGGTGCTCTACGATATTAACACAACGTTCGAGACTGGCAAGACGAACCTCATCATCGGGCAGAGCGGATCGGGAAAGACCGTGCTGATGAAAAACCTTGTGGGACTGCTCGTACCTACAAGCGGCGAGGTGCTCTTCGACGGAAGAAACATCGTGACGATGACCAAGAAGGCCAAGGTGGAGCTAAGGCGCGAAATGGGAATGGTGTTTCAAGGCTCGGCGCTATTCGACTCGCTCACGGTATTGGAGAACGTGAGGTTCCCGCTCGACATGTTCTCGCAAATGAACGCACGCGAGCGCGATAAGAGGGCGCAAGAGTGCCTGGACCGTGTCAACCTGCTTGACGCGCAAAACAAGTATCCTGCCGAGATTTCAGGCGGTATGCAAAAGCGCGTGGCGATAGCCCGCGCCATAGTGCTCAACCCGAAATACCTGTTTTGTGACGAGCCCAACTCTGGACTTGACCCAAAGACCTCGCTCGTGATAGACGGGCTCCTGTCCAGCATAACAAAAGAGTTTGGGATAACCACAATCATCAATACCCACGACATGAACTCGGTGATGGGTATTGGCGAGAACATCGCCTTTATTTATAAGGGACACAAGGAATGGCAAGGCACAAAGGACGATGTCATGAAATCTACAAACAAGCAACTTAACGACCTCGTCTTTGCTTCCGATTTGTTCAGGAAAGTGAAGGAAGTGGAGGGAAAATAAATGTTGGGTGCCATCTGGCACCCAACATTTATTTTATTTATCACCTACATACGTTTTTCTAATCTTCTTGATTCTCACCAAGAGGTCTTTATAGTGCAGATTGTCCAAATCGCCGTCTTTTGTCAACAGCATTTGGTTGTTGATGAACTCCTCCACCTTGTTCATGTTCTGAACAAGATAGATGTAGACATCTGATACCTTAGTGTCGGCTTGCACGGGAGCCTGTTTGTCTTCTTTTGAAGTGAGGCTGTTCTCAAGCGCGTTGACGTAAGCCCTCTCCATGCCACGACGATAACGGTTTTGGAACTCATCAGTGCTACTCATGGGCTTCCACACTATCGCCTTAACATCATCCAACCATTCATCGACCGGATACTTGCCTTCCTTAATCAGGTTGTTGAGGAGGTTGGGCTGGGTGACATACCAGATGAAAGTATTGATTTGCGAGCTTATACGTGCGTCGGGCTCAAACTGCGCCTTCCCCGTCACGCTTGCCGGATAAAGCCATTGCGGCACGGTGAGCATATTGCGGTCCATCCATTGCAAGGCTTCCTTCTGCTTTTCCTTGGACGCATAGTCGAGCGGCTTGTCGGTAGGCCAGTTGGCATTGAACTTACCCACGATCCACTTCTGCACATGATTGCAATAGCGCTGATACTGACCAAGCACGGCGTTGTATATCTCTTTCAAATCATCATACTGGCCATCGGGCTGAGCCGTCCATTTCTCGATGTTTGCCATGACGACTTTGAGATTCTTCATGCCATACTCATTGGCCTTCATGTTGTCGTCTCCCAAATCTTCTGTTTGGGAGTTTGGATTCCATCCTCTTCCCTCATCGCCAAGGTAGCGAAGTCGGTTGTTGGCTTTCAGCGCCTTTGTCACCTCCGACCTCAATGCGGCTTTCTCCTTATAAATGGCGCCTTTAAACTCAGGCCGCCACTGATAGCCCCATTTTATTGCCCACTTGTCGTAATCGTTGATACGAGGAAAGAGCTCGCGCTCGGTCATGCCGTCACCAGGTTGAGCCACATAGTTGAACCGCGCATAGTCCATGATAGACGCCGTGTGTCCATGCTCCTTCACCCACTGACGGTCGCGCAATTTCTCCACGGGCGTTGCCGACGAAGCTATCATGTTGTGGCGCAAACCGAGCGTATGCCCCACCTCGTGTGACGAGACAAAACGGATAAGTTGCCCCATCAGCTCGTCGCTGAAATGCATGGTCTGCGCACGTTTGTCGAGAGGTCCACACTGCACCATATACCAACTGCGCAAGATGTCGGTGACGTTGTGATACCAGCAGATGTGGCTCTCCAATATCTCGCCACTACGCGGGTCTACGATGCGAGGGCCATAGGCGTTGGCTTTCTCGGAAGGAAGGTAGCGCAACACGCTGAAACGCGCGTCATCCACGCTCATCGTCGAATCCTTGGGCCATTCCTTTGCCACGATCGCGTTTTTGAAACCAGCGGCTTCGAAGGCCGTGTTCCAGTCGTTGATGCCGGCTTTGAGATACGGCACCCATTTCTTTGGCGTGGCAGGGTCGATATAATAAACTATCTGCTTCTTTGGCTCAACGAGTTTGCCTGCAAGATAAGCCTTCTCGTCCTTGGGCTCCAACCGATAGCGCGAGACTATGGCGTCGTGGTCAGTCTTGGCGTAATCGTTGAACATGGTTATCTTCTTTACAAAATAACCCACGCGCCCGTCTTCCAATCGCGCTTGCATCGGCTTCTCGGGCAACAAGACGATACTCGTGTTGAGCGCCAACGTCACGAAGCCAGACTGGGCGGCATTAATCTTTCCCGGCTCCACGGCATAAGTGCGCGTGGTCTGCACCTCGACATTCATCGGATAAGTCTTGATGGAGTCGATAAAAGTGCGGTCGGCTTGAAGCATTCCTATTTTCAACTGCTTGCGGTCTCCGGCAGAGAAAGAGAAGAGTCCGTTGTCTGTCTGCAACATCTTCGTGACATCGATGAGAAGCGTGTCCTTGCACTTTTTATTCTCTATCACGTCAAACTTGGCAATGATCGGGTCAACGGCGGCCTTCTCCACTGCCTGCGAGAAATTGTCCTTGCCACTTGCGTATTGCGTCTTGACAAACGCGCGGAGCAACAAGGTCTTAGCGTCGGGATGCTCGAAGTAAACCGTGTTCTCGTTTACTTCCTCACCGAGATTATACGTGAAGCCTTGAGGCACCGACACGAACCGCGTCACGGCAAGCATCAGTCTGCCAACGAGCTTACCGGGAACTTCAAGATACCACTTGTCTTCAATATGCCTTACATTGAACATTCCCTCGCGGAAAGAGCCTCCTTTGGCTATGAGCGTTTCATAAGCCGACGGCTTCTCTTTCTTTGCTTTGGCCGTGTCCGGAGTTTCCTTCTTGGCCTTGGCCTCTGTGCTGACCGTGTCGTTCACCAAGGGCATATGGCATTCCTGCGCCGACACAGCGAGCGCAAAGAACGCCGAGGACAACAACATGACGTTTCTCTTCTTCATCATTGTTTTTCCTAATGCTTTATTATAATGATAGTATTATTCCTCATCCACATTGAGCCATACTTCGGTATTATCCGGAAGTATCACCTCATGTACCACACGTCCTTCACCTCCACCATCGGAACGACAACTTGCTCTTTCGTGCCATCGCCATAGGTGAAGGTGAGGAAAGCGTTGGCAACGTGCTTGGCGGTGTCGGCCCTGCCATCAGTGACCGACACCAATTTTATTCCCTTATGGTCTTTCTCCTGCTGCGCCACGAACATCTTGGCATTGGCAATGAGCTGCTGGCGTAGACTTTCGGGCATTTGGGTGGGCTGGTAACGACCGTCTACAAAACTGCCATAGTCGCCTTTCAGCAACTGGTCATAATACACCTTTGCCGCCTGCGCAGCCAACGATGCCGCATCGGGCCCCGAAGGCTTGCCAGAACAAGCGGCAAGAAGCGGGAATAACAAGAAAAAGAAAAACCTGCGCATCACTTCTGGCGGATGAACACGTTTATAGGACAACCGTGCATAGACCAATTGTCACGTATCTTGTTCTC
Source organism: Lachnospiraceae bacterium (assembly GCA_963588155.1). Classification (GTDB taxonomy): domain Bacteria; phylum Bacteroidota; class Bacteroidia; order Bacteroidales; family Bacteroidaceae; genus Prevotella. Next base: position 35,718 of record CAVAGT010000010.1, read on the forward strand.
CAAGAAGCGGCGGTACGGCTCCTTGATATACTGTGGCAGGTTGGCATAGAACACGAACGACGGTATCTGGGTATTGGGCAACTGCGAGCAATATTTTATCTTGATAAACTTTCCCTTCGTCGATGGTGGTGGCGTTTGCTCTATGATTGGCAACATCACCTCGTTGAGCTTGTTTGTGCCCACGTGTGCCGTGCGGTTCTTATACACATCCACAGCTGTCTGCAGCACCTTGAAAATGCGCTGCTTCGTCAATGCCGAGGCAAAGATGATGGGGAAGTCGGTAAACGGTGCCATGCGGTTGTATATGGCGTTCTTGAAGGTGTCGATGGATTGCTGGCTCTTGTCCTCCACCAAGTCCCACTTGTTGACCACAACCACGAGGCTCTTGTTGTTTCGCTGTATGAGCTGGAAGATGTTCATGTCTTGCGCCTCGATGCCACGCGTGGCGTCGATCATGAGAATGCACACGTCGCTGTTCTCTATGGCGCGGATAGAGCGCATCACGCTGTAAAACTCCAAGTCTTCCGACACCTTGTTCTTACGGCGTATGCCGGCAGTGTCGACAAGATAGAAATCAAAGCCAAACTTGTTGAATCGCGTATATATGCTGTCGCGTGTGGTTCCGGCTATCTCCGTCACGATATTGCGGTCCTCGCCAAGGAAAGCGTTGACGATGCTCGACTTGCCAGCGTTAGGACGACCCACTACGGCGAAACGCGGGAGGTCATCGTCGAGAGAGTCTTTCTCGTCGGCAGGCAGAGTGTTGATGATGAGATCGAGCAAGTCGCCCGTTCCGCCACCCGTGGCGGCACTGATGGATTGGGGATCTCCCAAGCCGAGCTTGTAGAATTCGGCGGAAGCATAAGCCATACCGCTGTTGTCGACCTTGTTGGCTACCAATATCACAGGCAGCTTGGCGCGACGCAGAATCTTTGCCACGTCTTCGTCCCAGTCGGTAACGCCCGTTTCCACGTCAACGAGAAAAAGCACGAGGTCTGCCTCGTCTGATGCCACAAGCACCTGCTTGCGTATGGCGTCCTCGAATATGTCGTCCGACTTGACTACCCATCCGCCCGTATCCACCACGGAGAACTCGCGTCCGTTCCATGAGCATTTGCCATACTGGCGGTCACGGGTGGTGCCTGCCACGTCGCTCACGATAGCGCGACGACTTTGTGTAAGACGATTGAAAAGGGTTGACTTGCCCACGTTGGGGCGTCCGACGATAGCTACTAAATTTGCCATTCTGATTTGTTTGATTTCTGAAGTTTAACATTCTTCGGCCCTCGCCACTTGCGAGAGTGCGCCCTGCCTTGCAGTCAGGGGGAAAAATAAAAGAGTTGGATTATATATAACCTTATTGCGGATTATAACCGAAATTGCCGAGCTCACGCTCCGAGTTGCGCCAGTCCTTGTCCACCTTGACGAAGATGTCGAGATAGATCGACTTATCGAAGAACTTCTCAAGGCTCTTGCGAGCCTCCGAAGACACTTTCTTCAATGCCACGCCTTGATGACCGATGATGATGCCTTTCTGCGAGTCGCGCTCCACGTAGATCACCGCATTGATATGGATGCGGCGCTCGTCTTCCTTGAAACGCTCAACAACCACCTCCACCGAATAAGGTATCTCCTTGTCGTAATAGCGCAATATCTTCTCGCGGATAATCTCCGACACGAAGAACCTCGCGGGCTTGTCTGTGAGCTGGTCTTTCGAGAAATAAGCGGGACTCTCAGGGAGAAGCTCCTTGATGCGCTTCATGAGCATATCCACGCCAAACTTGTTGGAGGCGGACAACGGCAGTATCTCGGCGTTAGGAAGCAGCGAGTGCCACTTCTCCACTATCTCGCCCAGACGCTCTGTCGACTTCTCACCCTGCAACTCGTCTATCTTGTTTACAAGCACCAAGACCGGGATCTTCATCCCTCGCACCTTCTCCACGAAGTCGATGTTCTTTTCCGGGTTCTCAACGACATCGGTGACATAGAGCAGGATGTCTGCGTCCGCAAGCGCGGACTCAGAAAACTGCAACATATATTCCTGCATCTTGTAATTGGGCTTCAACACGCCCGGAGTGTCTGAAAACACTATCTGGCAATCGTCGGTATTGACGATGCCCATGATGCGATGACGAGTGGTCTGCGCCTTGAACGTGGCGATGCTGATGCGCTCACCTACAAGTTGGTTCATCAGCGTAGACTTGCCCACGTTAGGATTGCCTACAATATTTACGAAACCGGCCTTATGCATTGAAAAGAATTCTATTTCATTGAGTGTAACACAGTTGCAAAGTTAATCATTTTTCATCACAAACACTCCAAAACACCCGAAAATATGCAATCCACATCAAAAGCAAGCGCGTTCTTCTGCCGCAACGACAAGAAGAACGCGCTTGATATTCAAGAATTGATTAAAATCTCACTTTGCATCTACTCCAGCCGCGGCGCCATCGTAGCCCCACTTGTAATAGATGGCTCCATGAACAAAACCTGCTCCGAAAGCGGTGAAGATGATATTGTCACCCTTCTTGAAGTTGGCCTCGTTGTCCCAAAGCGCCAATGGTATTGTGGCTGACGAAGTGTTGCCATAGTGGTCGATGTTTATAACCACCTTGTCGATAGGCAAGTTTGCCCTCTTTGCCACCGCGTCTATGATGCGCAGGTTGGCCTCATGCGGAATAATCCAATCGAGGTTGTTGTTGTCCAACCCATTGCGTTGCATCACCTCACCCACGTCATCGCTCATGTAGGTCACCGCATGACGGAACACCGTGCGACCTTCTTGATAGACGTAGTGCAGACGGTTGTCGATGGTGAAATGGGAAGCGGGACATACCGAACCTCCTGCTTTCATGTGGAGGAAAGGCAGACCCTTGCCATCGGTCAAGAGCATGGAGTCTTGGAAGCCAACGCCTTCTTCTTCCGTGGCCTCAACGAGCACCGCACCAGCGCCGTCGCCGAAGAGTACGCACGTCTGGCGGTCAGTCCAGTCGACAACCGACGACATCTTCTCCGCCGAGCAAACTATCACCTTCTTGTAGCGTCCCGACTGTATCATCGACGATGCCGTGTCGAGGGCATAGATGAAACCGCAGCAAGCGCACGACATATCAAACGCGAACGCGTTTTTCAGTCCGAGCTTGCCCACGACGATGCTTGCCGTAGACGGGAAAGGATAGTCTGGAGTCGTAGTAGATACGATAAGGGCATCAATGGAATCGGGGTCCGCGCCGGTCTTTTCCAGCAACTGCTTGCAAGCCTTGCGAGCCATGTAGCTCGCGCCGAGGCCCTCCTCTGTAAGGATGCGACGCTCCCTGATGCCCACACGCGTTTTGATCCACTCGTCACTGGTATCCACCATGCGCGACAGCTCCTCGTTGGTGAGGATGTAGTCGGGCACGTAGCCACCGACGCCTGTGATCACTGCGTTGACCTTAGCCATTACTCAGCGGCCTCTTTGACGATAGCGACCTTGCCACGATAGTAGCCGCAAGTTGGGCATACCGTGTGATAAACATAGTAAGCGCCACAGTTAGGGCATACGGCCAGCGTGGGAGCTACGGCCTTATCGTGAGTTCTACGCTTAAGTGTACGAGTCTTTGACTGTCTTCTTTTTGGATGTGCCATTTTGAGTATTAATTTTAATTATTGATTTTTATTTGCGAGAGGGCAGCCCATCGCGAGTCTATAGGTTTCTCGTCATCACCAGCACCGCTTCGGGCGGCAGAATGTTCGTCAAGAATCTTCATCATGGCAGGATTGCATTTTCCAGGTGCATGCACATGCCTGAGTGGTACAGCGAGTTCTACAAACTGATAGATGAGCCACGATGTGTCGAGCATTCCTTCTTTCTCCGGCACCGTGATGGTATCATCGTCCTCTGAGTATTTCTCTCCAAACTTTGCCACGATGTGCTGGTCGTTGACGATGGGTTGATCCATGTCGTCGAGACAACGGTCACAAGGCACCGTGACAGAGCCTTCAACGTGAAAGTCGAGGTCAAAATAGTCTTCCGTGCGATCCACGTCTATAGACACGCACACGTTGCCTTGCTTGATCTCACCCTCTTCGAGCGATTCAAACCAGGCATCGCCAAGATTGAAGCGGAACGTGCTCACGCCCTCCTTCAAATCTTTCAAGTCTATCTTAAGTTCCTCTAAACTACACATTTGGTGTGCAAAGTTACTAATATTTTCCGATATACAACAAAACAACACACAAATTATTCACAAAGTTTTTTGTTTTTCGCTCATTCCTTGACCACGATTTCTCGTTCCAACGAGGTTATTCCCGTTGGCGACACCACATCCATGAGCAGGCGGTAGTTGCCTGGGGCTACTGCCGCCTTGGGCGTTTCCTTTGCCACCGACAACCCCAGAGGCGTGTAGAAAATACCTTTCGAGCGGACTTTCGACTTGTCTGCCCCGCGTGTCGTCACTTTTATTGCGCCATCTATGGCTCCCCATGTATAGGCGAGGGCTTGCCATGGTCTCAACAGTTCCACGTCTTCTATCTCTTCCGCTGACATTTGAAGGACATCTTCCTTTTGTTCATTTTCGACGCGCGAGCCATCAAGCAATATCACAAGACCCTCGTTTTCGACATTAAGGGTAGAAGAGCCCCTGTTACTAGATATCACCCATGGGTTCTTATCACTTTCAGGGTTATACCCCACCCTAACAGATGGTATTCCTCTCAATATATCTATCAAATGTAGGTAATTATATTGCTCTATCTTATTTCTGCCCACATAATTGTATGAATAGAATTTCTCGGTCGACAAGTGTTCGTCGTGCCTTACCCGCGCTTTCACCACGACATCGGGCAGTTGCCCTCCTTGCATCATGCCGTCGATCGTTGCCTTTGACTCAGCGTATTCCGGTTGCCACAACTCGTACTTCTGATGAGGAGAGACAGCGGGATAGCTGTCGTCGTCGACCGTTATCTTCGAGTCGACAGGCCTTGAGCGCTTGTCCAACGTTTGCAGGAAGAAAGAGGTGCCGTCGGCGAAGTCGTCAACCGCAATACGGAAACGCCCGTCCTTGTCGACAGTGGTGTCGTAAACGTTGTTGTTTGCCGTGTTGTAGGCCACAAGAGCCGCGCCAGACGTGTTGGAGTAGACTGTGCCCACCTCGCCATGTATGGTCATATTCATCTCGGGCATGCAAACATACATGGCTGTGTCTTTGACAATCGCGTCACGAACGGCAAACCTGCTGAACCTAGCCGTGGAGAGCCATGCCTGCAGGTCTGCCGCCCTGTCCTTGACATCCTCCTTGAAGAAGTTATCGGGGAACGGCAACGGCGAGGCATAGTCCGACTTGTACAGCAACTCGCTTTCCGCGAACTGGTTCCAACACTCGTCCTTCGTGGCAAGGCGAGCCAACACACGCGTGCCCTTGCATGTGCCCACGCGCCCAAGCCAAGCGTTTATGCTGTCAGCGGCTATCGTGTCGGGCACCGACGGCAACTCCGCCATCCGGTACCTCGACGCCAACGAGGATTCCGACAGCACGTTACCGACGCTGTCAGTCAAGAGCACTGTCGTGACGCCTGGCTGACCGTCCAACGGCACAATGCCCGACTGCCTGCCCTTGCCTATCAACACCAGGCCATTCGCCTTGTCGTACATGTACAACCTGCTGCTCGGCAAGGAAGCATTGGCGTTGAGCACCTCGAACATCAGCTTGCTGCCATTGATGGCGCATTGCAGTTTCATCTTGTCGCCACGTGCCGGGGGGACGGCATAAGAGGTGGTCACGCCGCCATCGCTTACCAGCAACTTGTATTGCCTCGCCGTCAAGGGCACGAACGCGAGATTTGCCAAGCCCGAGGCTCGGGTCTTGCCAACGCACAGGGTGTCGCCACGGTCGTCAGCAACCGACAGGCCAACTCCCGCAAGACCGCTCCCGGCGTAATCGGTGACAGACACCACGATGCCTTGCACCTGGTTCTCCACGAGGAAGCCACCCTCCGGATATATCGCGCACTTCAACACGCCGTTGCCTTTCTCTCGTTTAGGGAAGGCCTTGCCTATGAGCACAGGCTGCAAGGCGAAGTTCTCACCCGAGAAGTTGCGCATGAGGTTGGTATAGGCGCGCAGATAATAAACGCCCTCGCCCGTGACCGACAACGTCGGTATTCTAGCGCGAAAGCGCCCGTCCTCTTCGCAACCCACCTTTTGCCGCACCATCACGGAGTCGGACGAGTCGAGCAACTCTATATAAAGGTATCGACTATAAGGATGTATATTCTGTCTCGCCAGGCACGTGACGATGCCGTTAGCCTCTATCGTGTCGTTTGGTGTCCACTCCGTCTTGGCGACACCCAGGAATATCTGCTCAGACCGGAAGTCATGAGGCAACTGGGGCGAGGCTTCCGCGAAAACCAATAGACTCACGAATAGCAATAATAATAGATACTTTTTCATAAGGCTATGTTTTCTAGTTCTTTTTGCGCAAATATAATAAAAAAAACAATGCGAAGCAAGAGGTTTAACCTTTATTATATATCATTCGCGACTTTGCGCTGGTGGGCAATTCAAACCTATTTCCTCAACTCTATACGGAATGTCGTGCCAGCTCCCACCTCCGACGACTTAACGAAAATACGGCCTTGATGGTATTCCTCTATAATGCGCTTGGCGAGCGACAGGCCTAGCCCCCAACCACGCTTCTTGGTGGTGAATCCTGGCCTAAACACGTTCTTGATATTCTTCTTGCTGATGCCCTTGCCCGTGTCGGTCACATCGATTGTCACGCCCTGCCCGGCCTCCGTCACCACGATGGAGATTGTTCCTGGACCGCCATTCATGGCATCGACGGCATTCTTGCAAAGGTTTTCTATGACCCACTCGAAGAGGGCGGCGTTGATGCTGGCCATCACGTCGTGGTCGGGCATTTGGCAACCAATGACCACGTTGTGGCTTGTGCGGCGGTCGATGTAGTCCACCACGTGGGCTAACACCTCTGACAGGCTCGTCGACGCGAGCTCGGGCTTGGAGCCTATCTTCGAGAAACGGTCGCTGATGAGCCGCAACCTGCTGACATCCTTGTCGAGTTCTGGAATAAGGCTGTCATTGGGATACTCTTCTTTTAGAACCTCCACCCACGCCATGAGCGAACTGATGGGCGTGCCAAGCTGGTGGGCAGTCTCCTTCGACAAGCCTGCCCACACCCTGTTCTGTTCCGCCCGTTTCGAGGCAAGCAGGGCGAAGACCGCCAAGACTACGAAGATGAGGACCACGGCAAGCTGCACAAACGGGAAAACGGTTAGTCGCTTGAGGATGAGCGACTCGTCGTAGCACACGTTAATATAGTTATGGCTCGTGTCGTCTATCGCCACCTTGATGGCATGCCCCTCGGCAATCCAAGTGAGCGCCAACTGGCGTGCCTCACGCAAGCTGTCGATGGCATTGTCGGCATGCAGGCTCACGTTGCGATAGTCTGTGACGTTGCCACGACGGTCGAGAAGCACCACGGGTATGTAGTCGTTCTCGTTGAGCACCTTCAGCACAAGACTGAGGTCGGTGTTCTCATCGGCCTTGCCCATCGACTTCATCGCCTCTGCCCACACTTCCATGCGTCCACGCTCCTCGCGCTTCAGGTTGTCGGTAAGCGTCTTTGAGACAACAAGCGAGCCGACGGCTATCAGGATAGCCGCCAACACGAAGACAATCTTCATTCGCCTTACCTTATCAGTCCACTGCATACATGAATATAACGTAGCGCGGGCATCGGATATTGCATGACCCGACAAAACATGAAAAAACCAGGCTATGCCTTAACCACCTCACCTCCACGATGGCGGCTCATCGGCTTTACACTGGAAAGCCACCGACATTGCACTGAAAAGGCAACGGCTTTGCACTGGAAAGACAACGACATTTCAGTGCAAAGCCGAACCCCTTGAAAAACAGCATGTTTACCGACCACCAAAGACATTGGCGAACGCCTCTTGCGAGAACCCCACGGGGTTGCCTTGTGCTTCTCCGGGATAAGCATTGTGGCGCAGCGTCCACTCCTCGTCCATGGCGTAAAAATCGAATTGCTTCATAGGCTTGCCGTCGAACGTGGCCTCAAGGGCGTCGAGATAAGCCTTCCATCGAGGATAATACACGTCTGCCAGCATGCCATGCCACTCCTTGTGGGCATAGTCGCGCAATCCGCCACGCTCGGCGGCACTGCGGTTGCCCCAGGTGGTTATCTGCACGCGGACATTCCACTCGTAGTGGTCGCGCTCGGCATCGGTGGTGCCAAGCGATCGAGCTTGCGCTATGCGATGCCCCACCATGAAATCGGGCATTGACGACAACAGGCGGTCTTGCTGCAACAGGATGTCGAGGAATCGCCTTGCGCAATGCCTGAACATCGTGCGGTCTTTGGCTTTATAGGCTGCCACTATCTCGGCGTACACAAGGCGTGCCTGCTCGGCAATGGCCTGACGGGTGATGTCCACGAGGTCGTAACAGAAATTGGCGTTGGCCTTGACATCACGCGAAGCCGCAACCATGAGGCGCGCGGCACGTATCACGTCGTCGGGGTCGTAATAGTTTTTCATGGCTGACCATGTGGACACCTGATAGGCATCGAGCGACGGACGCGCGCAGAGTATCGACTCGTGGCATCCCTGCTGGTTGAGCTCGGCAGGAGCGCCGTAAATGGATTTAGCGAGCAACATCCACGCCTCGTGCAGTTTGGCGTTGTCCGTGTTGCCATATCGTGCCTCCACATACGCGTCGAGCCATTCCTTCCACGAGAAATTGGCGGAACGCCAAGGCAGTTCGCTGACCAACTCATACATTATTGGATTATTCTCGATGCCTTCCATTGTAAGCCCCACTCCCTTGAGCGTGGAGGCGAACTGGCTGCCGCGCGCCTTGTAGTATTCGGCTATGACGTGCTGTATTTTCCCGTAAAGCCCCACGTTGGCACCGAAGTTGAGAAGCATGCAGAAAGACCAGTCGTGACCGTTGAAACCATCCTTGCGCGAACACTCCGACGCGGGGTCACCCCACTGCGGGCAGTTTTCGGAATAGAGGTCGAGCACGAGCATGTCGCCACGGTTCAATCCCTTTATCATTTCAGGGAATGGACAGTCGCCCCACGATTGCGCCACCCAAACGGCGTTGGGGTTGACCGCCTTCATGGCACCCATTATGGCTTTGCCAGCAGCCTGCAGGTCCACGCCGCGCGCATTGCCTCCCTCATGAAACGGGTCCATGCTGTAGAAATCGGCCTTGCCGAAAAGTCTCTCCTGCTCCTTATAGTATAAGGACGCTATCTCCGAGAAACGCTTGTCGGTGGGCAAGAGGAATGCCGGTCGCTTGTAGTCGCACCACTTGCCAGGGTCTGCCACGTCGAGCCCAAGCCGCAGCTTGGCATCATGGGGCACCATGCCCGAATATCCGGGCAGGCAAGCGTGTATGCCAAGTTCCTTCATGCGTTTCATGATTTGCTTCTGCAATGTCTCGCGCTGACGATACCAGGCATCTGAGTTGGGGCCGCCCCACCCCTCCAGGTTGTTCATCAGCCACCATGCCTGAAACGCAGGTCCCGCCACAAACTCATTGGCCTCGGCCTTGGTGTAACCTAGCTTGACGAGCACGTTGCGCCACACCACATCGGTGCCCACGATGTCGAGGCATAGGTTTATGCCATGCAGTGCCATCCAGTCGAGTTCCTGCTCCCATCGCTTCCAATCCCAAAACGCCATCGAGTAGGAATGCGTGCAATAGTTCAAATAATAGCGATACTTTATGTCAGTGTCGTGACGCTCCGTGGTTCGCACGAGCGGCAGCACGGCAGGCAGTTTGGCGTGCATGGAGTTCCACGCGAGATGTACCCCCACGTGATATTTCAGGTACCAGTTGATGCCCGAGGCCAGGCTGACATAGTTGTTGCCACGAATGAGGGGCTTGCCGTCCTTGGTGGATATCTCGAAGAAGTCGTGGTCCGACTTCACGGTCTCCGTCACCATCTTGCGCGACGCGCCCTTGTCGATGCGTTCCAGCAATCCGTCTATAGGGGTTGCCGCAAACAGCCGCGACACGAAGACGAGCATAAGGGCAAGCAAAAGGTTTCGTTTCTGCTTCATTTCCGTTCTTGTTTAGTTTAGTGGAATTCATACTCATTATGCCCGAACGCCCAACCCAAATATCCGGCAGACAGCGGTTTCGTCTCACCACGGAACGCAATCTTGTGCGCATGGCGCAAGTTGCAATGAAGGTTGGTCATCTGCTTTTCCTTTGGTTCCACCACCCACTTGTCGGCTTGCTTCCTCACGGTGCAGTTGTAGCCATAGAGCTGTCCGTCCTCACGCTCCACCACGAAGGCGTTGGTGAGCATCGACTCGCCTATGAACTTGAACAGCTCGTGCACGTCGTTGTCTTGGCTGTTCACGGTCTGCCAGTCGCTTATCATCGGCACATACTGTTCGCCGATGGTAAACTGCCGCGTCTGGTAAAGCATGGGGTGCGGATTGCCGAAGCTCAAAGAGTCGGCCGTCACATGAGTGTCGGCACTGCAAGCCTGTGTCACCTTCAGATAAGGGTCCACGACAAATGCCCAACGCAAGTCGCCCGTCTTGTAATCAGCCATGCAGCTGAACGCGCTCGCGGCATTGTAGCTCTCGCGCAGCCAGCGCTCGTTGCCCGTCAGGAGATAAGCGTAATATGTGGCGTAGGCGCGCCATCCGCTCCATCCATGAGGGGAGTTGAACATGTTGGGCAACATCTCCACGTCGTATTGCGCCTCCCAATAGCGCATCGTTCCACCGCGGCGGCGCGCGTCGGGCACTCGCAACTGGACAAGGCAATCGTGACTGTTGAGAATCTTCAGCATGGCATTGGTGTAGTGCTTCCTCGCGGCAGCATCGCCTTGCATGAGGCCAAGCATGCCAATCTGCAAGGCTGAACAGGAGATCATGCCGTCCTCAAAGGTGAGTTCGCCCTCGGTCTCGAAATTGCCGTCGGCACCCACGAGCTGGTCTATGGCTCGTTTAGCCGACGCGTAATGCTCCTCTGCCTTGCTTGCCCAGAAGGGGTCGTTGGCTCCGAGCCGTTTCTCCACAAGCGACAGTTCGAGGATGCTCTTTGCCACGTATATGACGCTCGTGTACACTATGTTGTAGTTGACGTATGCCCCGTCCTTGCGCTGGTTGTTGTTGATGAGCCAGTCGGCGAGGCGCGAGGCATGCCTCAGGTCTTCCAGGTCGCCATAAGCCTCATACTTGTCGACAAGCATACCTATCGTGCCCGAGGTGTTCTGTATGCGCGACTTGTAGTATTTTGGTTCCACGCGCACCGTGTCGTGCAGCAAGGTGTAAAGATAGTCGAAGCGATTGCGCAACTTAGCGTCGAGCCCAGGTTCCTTGAAATACTTCGCTGCTATAAACGATGAATGGAAACCATACCAGCTCTCTATATGCGACGTGGCCTTCTGATGATATTTCCACGCTCCCTCGCGGGCACGCTCCAGCGCCCACTGCCACGACTTGGGACGCACGAGCACGCCTGTGGACGTGAGCCCTTGGTCGTTGACCGTGACATTGTAAAGTCCCTGCGAGGGCAACACGCACGAGTAGGCGTTGCGCCGCCCGTCCGACTTGTGGGTCAACGCCAAGGCCTTACCGTCGTCGCCCACCACTTTCACGTCGGGCTTTGAGCCGTAGACCACGAAGTCTACCTTCCCGTCGATGCCGCACGCCGTGTTGCGCATTTCTATCATAGGCATTCCGATACGCTCGTTGACCGTGCGCTCAAAGCTGTCGAGCCCCTTCACGTTGACAAACGCTATCGTCCATGAACGGCTCTCCCCGTCTTTCAGCTGCCAAAGGTCGTGCGGGTTGTGGTCGGGCAGTGGCAAGGCATTCATAAGGTCGATGTTGAGCGACTCTATGCGATGGCCCATGAACCAAAAAGGCGCAGGATCTTGATAGCCCAAGTTGTAGTCTACGCTCCATGAGGCCACGGCATCGGGCGAGACTATTCCGAGCACGTTGCCGCTTGGTGTCTGCATATAACCATAGAAATGGGTGCGCTCGTTGCGCATCAGCGTGGGGAAGAACTTGTGATTCCATTCGGGGTACTTCTCCATGTAGGTGTCGATGCCGAGCTTCAGCCCCGCCTTTACAGGCTGGAAGGGCGTGTGGCCGTGGTTGCGCATCGTGACGCGCAGGGCCGGCAGGTTGCGCCACTTGACATACTGCAACTCGCAGCTCACGCCATCAATGTCGGCAACATACGCCAACCTGCCATTGGGATGCCATTCGGCTACCACATCCTCAGAGCCGCTGTTGACATAGAACGACGGGCCGGGCTTTCCGCGACCCGAGAAAAACGGTATCGTGTCATTGCCCGTCTTGTTCTTATATACAATGCGCTCAAGATGCCCATTGGCAGCTATCTGGCAATCCCAGTCGGCATTGCTCATGTGTATGGTCTGAGCGTCCACTAAAGAGACCACGCTCAAGAGAAGTGTGCCAAGCGTAGAAATTCGCAATGAATGTTTTGTTGATGTCATATAAGAGATAGTTTGTGTTGGGTTTAGAATAGTCGTAAGAATATTATTCGTCGGGCCAAGGGCATGGTTGCATCGTCGCAGCCACGATGGGTCTCTGCGCCTGCATCTTTCGAAGAGCGTTGCCGAGGGCGGCAGACAACTCCTTGACCTTGGAGGGGTACTTGCCCGCCAAATCGTTGGACTCGCCAATGTCGTGCGGTATGTTGTATAGCTCCTTCTGCCGCGTTTGGTAATTGTATATAAGCTTCCAGTCGCCACGGCGTATGGCGCAGTTGAGGTTTATGCCAGGTCCCGTATTTCCCCAGATGTTGGGAAAGTTCCATATTATGCTTCTGTCCTTGAACGCTGAGTTATTCTTGCCCTCAAGCAAAGGCACGATGTCCTTGCCGTCTACGGTCTGCGGCACCTTGTAGTCGTCGATGCCCGCCATGTCAAGGATGGTAGGGAACAAGTCCTCAATCATGATAGCGGTATTGTTGCGTGTCTTTGGCTCGACCACGCCGTTCCACTTTACGATGAACGGCACCCTGATCCCACCCTCATACAAAGAGCCCTTGCCGCATTTAAGCGGGGAGTTTTGCGTGTAGAGAGGTCCGTCGCGCCATTCCTCTGAGGTAGCGAGGCCGCCATTGTCGCCCAAGAACACTATGACAGTGTTCTTTGCCTCATCGTTTTTGTCGAGCCAGTTCATGATGTCGCCCAAGCTCTTGTCCATGCCTTCCACCAGAGAGGCATAGGCGGCGTCCTTGTCGGAAAGCCCCTTGCGCACATACTTGGGGAAGAAGCGCATATCCTTGTCTATGGGAATATGCACGGCATAGTGGGACATGTAGAGATAGAAAGGCTGGCCATATTTCTTGGCCTTGTCGAGAGCCTTGATTGCCTCTTTGGTCAGGGCCTCGGTCACGAAAGTTCCCGTGCCCCAGTAACGCTCAAGCCCCTGTATGGAATTGAGGGCGTAGGGCTTGCCGTCGCGCGTATGGCCATAGTTCAACTCACTAAGATACGTGGCCAAGCCGCCTGCCGCCGTTCCCGTGATGTTGACATCAAAACCAAAATGGCAAGGATTCTCACCGGGAGTGTCTATCGCACCCCAATGAGCCTTGCCACAGTGTATGGTATGATAACCGTTGTCCTTGAGCAGTTGGACGAAAGACTTTGCCACGGCCGTGCGCGGCACGGTGGCTACTTGCGAGATGCCATTGCAATTCCATTCCGGAAGGACGACGGCTAGGTTCTTGTCGTCGGTTGGCTTATCGCGTTGCAACGTCCAGTTGGTCACACGGTGACGCGCCATGTTCATGCCCGTCATAAGGCTGCAGCGCGTGGGCGAGCTCACGGGGCAAGCATAAGCCTGGGTAAACATGACACCCTGGCTTGCCAAGCGTTCCATGTTGGGGGTCTCATACATTTCGTTGTATGTGGTAGGCCTGTCCCAAAAGGGCAACGAGGTGTCTTGCCAACCCATGTCGTCCACGATAAACACTATGATATTTGGGCGGTTGAATTGTTGGGCATACGAGCTGCCACATCCCAAAACTGACGTGACCGTAAGCGCGCTTAAAAACTTGCAGTTCATGTTATCTGGTAAATTGTAAAGGTCTTTCGGTTTTTACCTCTGTTTTGTTTTAACGGTATAAAGGTACAAAAAACAGATAGAAGAGAAAAGCTTTCAACAAGAAAACATAAAAAAAAGTCCATGCAATGTTATTGTTAAGCTTTGGAATAACATTACATGGACTTTAG
>CAVAGT010000011.1:0-46910 GCA_963588155.1 Lachnospiraceae bacterium
AAAAAAATAGAACATAATATGAAAACTGTAATTAATTCTTACGACGAGTTTGTCTTGTACTTAGGCAAATCGCTTGGCACCTCCGAATGGTTGGAGGTGGACCAGGAACGAATCAACTCTTTTGCCGATGCCACCCTTGACCATCAATGGATTCACGTGGATGTGGAGCGTGCGAAAGTGGAAAGTCCGTACAAGAGCACCATTGCACATGGTTATTTGACCCTCTCTTTGTTGCCACATCTGTGGGACCAGATAGTTGAGGTGAATAACCTGAAGATGATGGTAAATTATGGCATGGATAAAATGCGTTTCGGACAGCCTGTCCTCACTGGCAGCCGCATACGCATGACAGCCAAACTTGCCAACATAGAGAACCTGCGTGGCATCTGCAAGGCATACATTGACTTTACAATTGAGATTGAAGGTCAGCGCAAGCCTGCATTGAAAGGTGAGGCCCAGTTCCTTTACTATTTCGAATAGGCAGATAAACCGCTTGATTGTGGCGCATAAGAGACTCAATGACGTCTGTTTGGAGTTAAAAAAATATAAAACCGCGCCATAAAGGCAGCCGTGATAACGATAAGGCATTCAAAAACAGTAACTTTGCACCCGATTTAGCGAAGGTGCACGTTTTGTGTGCCCGAATAATTCACATAAAGTCTAACTTTATTAATTTTACAAACATTATTTATTTATGTCAGATTTAAACGACATCAAGAACGTTAAGCCATTGGACGACTTCAATTGGGAAGAATTTGAGAATGGCTCAAGCTCCAGCGTGAGCAAGGAAGATCAGGCAAAGGCCTACGACACCACTTTGAACAAGATTCAGGATCACGAGGTTGTTGAGGGTTCTGTCATCTCTATCGACAAGAAGGAAGTGGTAGTGAACATCGGCTACAAGAGCGATGGTATCATTCCCGCATCTGAGTTCCGTTACAATCCAGACCTTAAGATTGGTGACAAGGTTGAGGTTTACGTTGAAGACCAGGAGGATAAGCATGGTCAGTTGGTTCTCTCTCACAAGAAGGCACGTCTTGCCAAGAGCTGGGAGGATATCAACAAGGCCATGGAGAACAACGAGGTTATCCAGGGTTACATCAAGTGCCGTACAAAGGGCGGCATGATTGTTGACGTGCTGGGTATCGAGGCATTCTTGCCTGGTTCACAGATTGATGTCCATCCAATACGCGACTACGACGTGTTCGTAGGCAAGACAATGGAGTTCAAGGTTGTGAAAATCAACCAGGAGTTCCGCAATGTTGTCGTGTCTCACAAGGCTCTCATCGAGGCCGAGTTGGAGGCACAGAAGAAGGAAATTATCTCTCACCTGGAGAAGGGTCAGGTGCTCGAGGGCACTGTCAAGAACATCACTTCTTACGGTGTGTTCGTAGACCTCGGCGGTGTAGACGGACTCGTTCACATCACCGATCTCTCTTGGGGTCGTGTTAGCGATCCTCACGAGGTTGTCGCCCTTGACCAGAAGATTAAGGTCGTTATCCTCGACTTCGATGAGGAGAAGAAGCGTATCGCCCTCGGCGTGAAGCAGCTCACTCCGCATCCTTGGGATAGCCTCGACGCAAACCTCAAGGTGGGTGATCACGTCAATGGTAAGGTTGTCGTTATCGCAGACTATGGCGCATTCGTTGAGATTCAGCCCGGTGTTGAAGGTCTTATCCACGTTTCAGAGATGTCTTGGAGCCAGCACTTGCGTTCAGCACAGGAGTTCCTCCACGTCGGTGATGAGGTTGAGGCAGTTATCCTCTCTCTCGATCGCCAGGAGCGTAAGATGTCTCTCGGCTTGAAGCAGCTCAAGGCTGATCCTTGGGAGAACATCGAGGTGAAATATCCTGTTGGTTCTGTTCACAAGGCAAAGGTTCGCAACTTCACCAACTTCGGTATCTTCACAGAGCTTGAGGAAGGTGTTGACGGCTTGATCCACATCTCAGACCTCTCTTGGACTAAGAAGGTTAAGCATCCTTCAGAGTTCACTACAATCGGTGCCGACATCGATGTCGTTGTGCTGGAGATCGACAAGGAGAACCGTCGTTTGAGCCTTGGTCACAAGCAGCTTGAGGAGAATCCTTGGGACAAGTATGAGACTCTTTATGAGCCCGGAACTGTTCACGCTGGCAAGATCACTGAGATGATGGACAAGGGCGCAGTTATCACTCTCGACGAGGGTGGCGAGGGCTTCGCAACTCCTAAGCATCTCACAAAGGAAGATGGTTCACAGGCTAAGCTCGGTGAGGAGCTTTCATTCAAGGTGATTGAGTTCAACAAGGATTCTCACCGTATCATCCTCTCTCACAGCCGTACTTTCGAAGAGGGTCACGATGAGCCTCGTCAGCACCGTCACGCCAACAACAACGCTCGCAAGCAGAACGACGCACCTGTTATCAACAACGTCCAGGCTGGCACATCACTTGGTGATCTCGACGTGCTCGCTAAGCTCAAGGCAGACATGGAGAAGAACAAGTAATTTGTTTCTTGAATAACATTAAATGAATATAGGGTAGGGGATGAGCTTTGTGCTTGTCCCCTATTTTATTGATATAAGTAACAAGCATTTTCCTTATGATATGAAGAAATCACTCGTCGTTTGCTTCTTAATGATTTTGTTCTCCATGGTTCTGGGTGGTTGTGGAGATGGACAGCATGATGATTCTCGCACTGTGGTTGAATCTTTCGCCAACGCGTATTTTAATTGGCGTTTCAAAGAGGCTGAATCATATGTCACTAATGAGTCAAGGAAATGGCTTGTTTTCGCTGCATCACAAGTAGACTCTGAGGACATCGACTCTTTGCGTGCCATGGAATTTGCCGCGACCGCTGAAGTCGAGGACATTGAAGACATAGACGACTCTACCTCTTTGGCCACTGTCAAGGTGGTGAATTTTCTTGCATCGGATAGTATCGGTAAACATCCTAAGATTCAGGCGGAACAAAATTTCCAAATACCAGTTGCCTTTGATGGTAAGCATTGGAGGGTAAAGTTGACTCATTTGCCATAATAGCTTGAATTTTGTTTACTTTTTAATGAAAATCATTTGTGAGAAAACGAAAAAAATCTTATCTTTGCATATAATAGAGAGAATAGCAGTATAACGTTGGAAAATGCTTAATGTTATGCGCTGAACTTACAATATTTGCGATAAATATAAGATTGTTTCATGAAACAGACAAAAATAGTTTGCTCAATTAGCGATCGTCGTTGTGATATTGACTTCATTCGCGGTCTTTTCAATGCCGGCATGAATGTGGTTAGAATGAATACGGCTCATGCCACTCCTGACGGTATTAGGAAAATCATAAATAACACTCGTGCGGTGTCTCCTCACATTGGCATTCTTATTGATACCAAGGGTCCAGAGGTAAGAACAACAGATGTAGAAGCCCCTATTGAATATAAGACTGGCGATGTAGTGAGAATATTCGGTCGTCCTGAGATAAACTCAACTCATGACATCATAAATGTTTCTTTCACTGATTTTGCCAAGGACGTTAAAGTTGGTGATACCATTCTTTTCGATGATGGTGCCATTGGCATGAAGGTTATCGGTATTGAAGGACCAGCAGTTTATGTAGAAGTTCAAAATGATGGTGTTCTTGGTGCCCATAAGAGCGTAAACGTGCCAGGAGAACACATTGATTTGCCTGCTCTTACCGAAAAGGACAAGCGAAACATCAATCTCGCCATCGATGAGGATATTGACTTTATCGCACATAGTTTCGTAAGGTCGGCTGAAGATGTGCATGCCGTTCAGAAAATCCTTGATGAGCGAAATTCTGACATCAAGATAATTTCCAAGATTGAGAATCAGGAAGGTGTTGACAATATTGATGAGATAATCAATGCCAGCTATGGTATAATGGTAGCTCGTGGCGACTTGGGCATTGAGGTTCCTGTTGAGAAAATACCAGGCATACAGCGAATGATTATACGTAAGTGTGTAGAGCGCCACAAACCCGTGATTGTGGCTACGCAAATGTTGCACACGATGATCAATAACCCTCGTCCTACACGCGCAGAGGTTACTGATATAGCTAATGCCATTTACAGCAACACCGACGCATTGATGCTGAGTGGTGAGACCGCTTCTGGCAAATATCCTTTGGAGGCTGTTAAGACGATGGCTACTGTTGCAGAGCAAGCCGAGAACGACCGTAATAGTTTTGACCCAATGTATAATGTGCCACTCAATGACCATTGTAGTCAACGCGAGTTTTTGTCGCATTCAGCCATTGAGTCAACTCGTTTGTTGGGTATCGAGGGCATCATAACGGCATCCAAGTCTGGCTATACAGCGCGTTGTCTTGCCACATATCGTGGCCCGAAACCAATACTTGCCATCTGCTATAATGATAAACTCCAGCGTTGGCTGAATCTCTCTTATGGCGTCATTTCCGTAAGGCAAAAAGAAAAGGCATCGTCTGACGAGATTTTCAATGCCGCCTTGCGTATGCTTAGGCAGAAAGGCTACGTGACCAATGACGATAAGGTGGCTTACCTGTCCGGCTCACTTGATACTCTGGGTGATGGCACCACTCTACTTGAGCTGATTAAGGTTGGCGACAAGATAGGTTGAGATAGTTTACAAGTCGGTCGGTGCGTTCACCTTGCCCACGGAAATATACAAGAAGTTGGTAACTGTTCTCTGTTTGATAGAAGTTACCTTCAGAGGGTAAGATATTAAGTGAACCATCTGTGCCTCTTGTGAGATATTGATAGTTATAATACCCTTGTTTGAGGGGAACGACAGCTTCGTAGAGGCTGTCGTTTTCGTTCCAGGTCATTCGGTATTTGTCGTCTAATAGACCTTGCGTAAACGAACCGTTTATAAAAACATCACCAGGTTGCCTTGAGGTCTTGAGTGTGAAATGAGTGAGAATGTATTCGCTCCTTGTGTCATTGTCAACATTGTCAGAGTTGCGAATAAAAAAAGCGCCGTCTGCATCTTCGTCGTACAGATAGTTGGTTCTCGGTTCATCGGTGAAGATCCAAGCATGGTAGGCGTTACCGTCCCATCTCACTCGTTCTATTCCCATAGTGGGATGAGTAGGATCTAGGGTCTCGAATTTTCGATACTCGTTGCCACCTGAGAATATAAGTTTGCGGTTGTGATCCCAAATGATGCCATCGGTCTTAACATATTGCGGTGAGGCATTTTTCACGGCGTTGTCCCATCTTCCATTTTGAAGTACCACAGTCTTTATTTGGGTGTTTGGAGACAAGACTCGGTTAGATCCGAAGTTTAGATTGATGCTGACTTGTTGATGACTTTTGTTTATGTCAATATCCGTGTTTGATGTTTGGGTCATCTCGCTCTTCATGGACTGTTCCGAAACCATGAAGCATGCTTTCAGTATTGGGGCGTTGTCTTGGTCTTCGTCAAGTACCGTGACAGTATAGTTGCCACTGATTTTAAGGCGGCACCTGTCATTTGGTATTGTCAATTGATAATGTGTGTATTGCGTATTGGTGTTGTCGGATTGCTCATACTCGTCAATTGTGTTACCTGAGGCGAATCCGTCAACATAATCGCTTTCTATAAGCTCTTGTGAAGGTGACCAATCTGCCTCACAATGCTCTATAATATATGAATAACGGTGATAGAGATGCGACAGCTCATCAAAGGAGATCTTTACCGTTTCATCACTATTGATGCCGTCGAGTGTGATCACGGGAAGTGGATTTTGCCAATTGTCGTTGGCTACCACTTGCAGTGTGGCAATATTAGAAACAAAAATCTCATTACGCTGTGCCATGATATTGACACAGTGTAATGAGATTATAAATAGGATGGTTATATTAAATTTCAAGATTAACCTTCAATAGCGGCTACTCCTGGAAGCACCTTGCCCTCGATAGCCTCAAGCATTGCGCCACCACCTGTTGAAACATAGCTGACCTTGTCGGCAAGACCGAACTTGTTGATAGCGGCAACAGAGTCACCACCGCCTACGAGAGAGTAAGCGCCATTCTCTTGTGTTGCCTGAGCCACAGCCTTGGCAATTTCGCCAGTACCGTGAGAGAAGTTCTCCAACTCAAAGACGCCAACAGGACCGTTCCAAAGAATTGTCTTGGAAGCCATGATGATATTGCGCCAGTTCTCGATGCTCTCTTCAGAAGCGTCCATGCCCTCCCATTCGTCTGGAATCTGATCGATTGGGAATACCTTGCGCGGTGTGTCGTTGCAGAAATCCTGTCCGCAAAGTGTAGCTACTGACAATGAGAGGTTCACACCCTTTTCCTTGGCTGCGTTGATGACATTGATTGCCTCAGGCATGAGTTCGTCCTCATGGAGAGACTTACCAATGTGTCCACCCTGAGCCTTGATGAATGTGTAGCCCATGCCACCGCCGATAATGAGGTTGTCAACCTTGTCAAGCAGGTTCTTTATGACAGCCAACTTAGAGCTGACCTTAGAACCGCCGATGATTGCGGTGAAAGGATGCTGAGCGTTCTTGAGAACGTTGTTGATGGCTGTTACCTCTTTCTGCATAAGATAGCCGAGCATCTTGCTGTCCTTGTCGAAATAGTCGGCAATAACAGCTGTTGAAGCATGTTTGCGGTGAGCAGTACCAAAGGCGTCGTTGACATAAACGTCTGCATAAGAAGCGAGCTTCTTTGCGAAGTCTTT
Source organism: Lachnospiraceae bacterium (assembly GCA_963588155.1). Taxonomy (GTDB): domain Bacteria; phylum Bacteroidota; class Bacteroidia; order Bacteroidales; family Bacteroidaceae; genus Prevotella. Next base: position 6,645 of record CAVAGT010000011.1, read on the forward strand.
CTGACGATCCTTCATTTCTTTCTTGGCAGCGTCGTATTCAGGTGTGCCTTTCTCTACGCCAACAGGCTTGCCTTCCTCCTCAGGATAGAAGCGGAGGTTCTCAAGCAACAAGGCCTCGCCGCATTGAAGGGCTGCAGCCTCTGCGTCTGCCTTGCCACAATCGCCTGCGAACTTTACCTCAACACCTAAAGCCTTGCTCACGTTTGAAACAATCTGCTCAAGGCTCAGCTTTGCGTTCACTTTGCCTTTGGGCTTGCCCATATGGCTCATCATGATGAGGGCTCCACCATCACCCAGGATTTTCTTCAAGGTAGGCAGGGCACCACGGATACGAGTGTCATCGGTCACGTTGCCATTCTCATCCAATGGCACATTGAAATCTACGCGAACAATTGCCTTCTTGCCGGCAAAGTTAAATTCATCGATTGTCATTGTTACTAATTATTTAATGTGTTATGTGAAATGTTCTTGGCACAAAGTTACAAAAAAAGAGAAGAACAAATAAAGAAATTATACTTTTTTATTCGTGTTTTTCAACCTTTTGCGTCTTGTGCTTGAAGAAAGCTTTTTCATTGCCGGTAAATCTTCATTCCAAGGCAACATTTAAGCATTGTTTTTTATGTTTTTGTTGATGTATTCGTCTTTTCTATTAGGATTCATTGGGAACCATCCTTTCTCCACGCGTTTCTTTTGCTCGAATAATTCTCCAATAGACCACAATAGGGAGGCGCCAACTACACCAATGAGAGCCGAAACAAACGTGTTCTCAATGCTTATTGACGATATTATGCACACAATGCCAGCCAAGAGGAACATCCACCATGGACGGGTGCCAAAGTAATATTCAACCTTAATGACAATAGGGTGGAATGCGCCGATTATCAAAAATGTGCAAACGGCTATGGCAAAACCTGTGAAATACATCTTCTTTTCTATTTATCTTTCTTTATTGTTGAATGCATTACTTATGCAAATTTACAAAAATTAATTTGTACGAAATGCCGGAAAAGAAAAAAAAACATTATCTTTGCCAAAAATATAACTAATAATCACATTTTAACCACAATCAGTTATGGATGAAAATAAAGAATTGATAGCTCAATGCGAGGCGAAGGCCGAGCAGTGGCTTGCTCCTGCTTTTGACGAGGAGACACGTAAGTCAGTTCAGGCCATGCTTGATAACGACGACAAGACAGATCTTATCGAGTGCTTCTATAAAGACTTGGAATTTGGCACAGGAGGCTTGCGTGGCATCATGGGAGCTGGTTCCAACCGTATGAATGTATACACCGTTGGCATGGCTACCCAGGGTTTCGCCAACTACTTGAAGAAAAACTTCAAAGATCGTGATGAAATATCTGTTGTAGTTTGTCACGATTGCCGTAATAATAGTAGGCTTTATGCAGAGACGGTGGCTAACATCTTCTCAGCCAATGGTATAAAGGCTTATTTGTTTGACGATCTTCGCCCGACACCAGAATGCTCCTTCGCCATTCGATACTTGAAGGCACAAGGCGGCGTTAATATTACCGCAAGCCATAATCCACGTGAGTACAATGGTTACAAGGCTTATTGGGAGGATGGCGCGCAAGTGCTTGCCCCTCACGACAAGGGCATAATCGACGAAGTGAACAAGTGTTCCATAGCCGATGTGAAGTTTGAAGGCAACAAGAACCTCATTCAGATAGTGGGCGAGGACATTGACGAGCCATACCTTCGTGAGATTCGCACTATAAGCATTGACCCTGAGGTCATTAAGAAGCAACACGACTTGAAAATCGTGTACACTCCGCTTCATGGAGCCGGTCGTGTGATTATCCCGCGCTCATTGGCTTATTGGGGATTCGACAATGTTCATTGCGTGTTCGAGCAGATGATTAAGGATGGCGACTTCCCTACAGTTGATCGTCCTAATCCCGAGTTTGCAGAGGCTTTGACCCTTGGCTTGCGCGATGCCAAGAATATAGATGCCGACATACTTATGGCCTCAGACCCTGATGCCGATCGTGTTGGCATGGCATGCAAGAACGACAAGGGCGAGTGGGTGCTTATCAATGGCAACCAGACCTGCATGATATTCTTGTGGTATATCATCTCAAACAGGAAGGCAAAAGGCTTGCTAAAGCCAACCGACTTCATCGTCAAGACAATCGTTACCACAGAACTTATCAAGAAGATAGCCGACAAGCAAGGCGTGGAAATGCGCGATTGCTACACAGGCTTCAAGTGGATAGCTCGAGAGATAGCCCTTTCTGAAGGCAAACAACAATATATTGGCGGTGGTGAAGAAAGCTACGGCTTCCTTGCTGAGGATTTCGTGCGTGACAAGGATGCAGTGTCAGCATGCTCGCTTCTTGCCGAGATTTGTGCTTATGCCAAGGAGCAAGGCAAGACGCTTTACGATATCCTGATGGGCATTTACAAGGAGTATGGTTTCTCCAAGGAGTTCACTGTAAATGTTGAACGTCCAGGAAAGGCTGGAGCAGAGGAGATACAAAAGATGATGGTAGATTTCCGTGCCAATCCTCCTAAGGATCTTGGCGGCTCTAAGGTCGTGTTGTGGAAAGACTATAAAACGTTGGAAGCCACGGATGACAAGGGCAACAAGACCAAGCTTGACATGCCTGAGACAAGCAATGTGCTGCAATGGTTCTGCGATGACGACACGAAGGTAAGCGTGCGTCCTTCTGGTACCGAGCCTAAGATTAAGTTCTATATCGAGGTGAAAGGCACTATGAGCGACGCGTCTGAGTATGAGTCTCTTGAGAAGAAGGGTGTTGAGAAGATAGAGGCTATCAAGAACAGCCTGCATCTTTCTTAAACATAGAATTTAGGTTAAACGCTGGGGTGCTGTGAAAATGGTAGCCCCAGCATTTTTCTCTATTGTATACAGAGTGAGTTCTTCATTTTCGTTAAGAGGAACTTGGCAATAAGGCAAAAACGATTCATGGTGAAGCAAATTAGCTGGGGATTTATAGGATGTGGCGAGGTCACTGAAAAGAAGTCCGGGCCAGCGTTTAATGAAGTTGAAGGCTCTCATGTGGAGGCTGTGATGAGCCGTAATGAGCAACGTGTCAAGGATTATGCCAAGCGCCACGGTATTCCAAAATGGTATACGGATGCCCAACAGCTTGTAGACGACCCGAATGTAAACGCTATATACATCGCAACGCCACCTTCCTCTCATGCCACTTATGCCATCATGTGTATGCGTGCGGGCAAACCTTGTTATGTAGAGAAACCATTGGCGGCAAACTATGAGGATTGTATTCGTATCAATCGTATAAGCGAAGAGACGGGTGTGCCTTGTTTCGTGGCGTATTATCGACGCTACTTGCCTTATTTCAACAAGGTGAGAGACATTATTGCTTCAGACGGTATTGGCAAGGTGTTGACTGTGCAGTTGCAGTTCGCCGTGCCACCACGTGATCTTGACTATAATGCTTCTTCTTTAAAACCATGGCGTCTTCAACCGGATATATCGGGTGGAGGTTATTTCTATGATCTCGCGCCTCATCAACTTGACATTCTTCAGGATCTTTTTGGCACGATAGTAAGAGCACATGGTTATCCAACAAATAGGGAACACCTTTACCAGGCTGAGGATACTATTTCAGCGGCTTTCATATTCGACAATGGAATATCGGGTAGTGCGTCATGGTGTTTTGTAGGACACGAAAGCTCCAAGGCAGACAGGATAACCGCTATTGGCGATAAGGGAATATTGTCGTTCAGTGTGTATAACTACGATCCTATACAATTGATTAACAATTCTGGGACAAAGAGTTTTATAGTGCCCAATCCACCCTATGTACAATTGCCCATAATCACTTCTGTCATACACCATCTCCAAGGCCTTGACGCTTGTACAGCCACATCGGTTAGTGCTACACCTGTCAATTGGGTTATGGATCGTGTGCTTGGCAAGTTCTGAAACAAAATAGACATTGGAAAAAATATTAAAAAGTTTATCCTACAGGTCGTTATACCGATTAATACCATTGTGGTTACTTGTCATTATCACGAGTTGTAGCTCTTCAAAATATATTCCAGAAAATGAATATCTCCTGCAAAAAGTGGAGATACAAGCAGATGTCAAAGGTTTTGATGTCTCTTCTGTCGCACCTTATATTCGGCAGAAGGCAAACTCCAAGTGGTTTTCTCTTTTCAAGATACCACTTGCGACATATTCCATGTCCGGGAAGGACAGTACTAAATGGATAAACCGCACTCTGAAAAACATGGGTGAGGCTCCAGTGATTTTCGATAGTGTTCAAGCACGTCTTTCTGTTGACGATCTTCGCAACACTCTAAAAAACATGGGATACATGCATGCCACAGTAGATTTGACAACCAAGGTGAAGGGCAAAAAGATGACTGCATTATATATGTTGCATCCCGGTCATCCTTTCATCATAAATAATGTAAGAAATGATATCCAAGATACTGAGGTTGCTACGGTACTGTCCAATTATTTTTCTACGCTTCCCCAAAAACGCGTCAAATCACATGTCTTGACCAAGGGAACTCCTTTTACCGTGGACAAGCTTGACGAGGAGCGTAAACTTATTACGGAGATATTGCTTGATTCAGGCTATTACAAGTTTCATAAGGACTTCATAAAATTCGACGCAGACACAGCTTTAAATAACACGGATGTCGATTTAACTCTTCATTTGCTGAAGTTCCGTGCCAACAACGACTCACCGGAAGTTTCTCATCCCAGATACATTATTGGCAAAATTAATTATTCCACAGACAATGGAAAGTTAAATCTTTCGCGTAATGTTCTCGATAATGCTACTCTGCTGAAGGAAGGAAAGCTCTATAGCCATTCAGACCTTGAGGAGACATATCGAAACTTTGGGCGTTTGTCGGCTGTGAGGTATACAAGCATACAATTCCATGAGGATCAAAATACGAACAATCTCAATTGTGACATTCAGTTAAATACAAACAAACCCTCTACCATAGCATTTCAGCCAGAAGGAACCAATACAGCTGGAGATTTTGGTGCTGCAATGTCATTGACATATCAGAACCGTAACGTTTTCCATGGCTCTGAGCTTTTTAGCGCAGAAGTGAGGGGCGCTTTTGAGGCAATAACAGGTCTTGAAGGTTATAGGGATGAAAATTTCATGGAGTGGAGCGCTGAAACGAAGTTGCAATTTCCACGTTTGCTCGTGCCATTCGTATCGAGAAGAGTGCGGCAACGCAGCACTGCGTTTTCTGAACTTTCGTTGTCGTGGGATATGCAAAATCGCCCGGAATTTCACCGTCGCGTCTTCTCTACGGCATGGCGATACCGTTGGTCGTCGCCTGACAGTCACATAAACTACCGTCTAGACGTCCCAGACCTTAACTATGTTTACATGCCATGGATTAGTGAGACATTTAAGACAAACTATCTTGACAATGCCGACAACAGGAACGCCATCTTGCGATATAATTATGAAGACCTTTTCATAATGAAATTGGGCTTTGGGTTGACTTATAACAACGGTATTGACGCTTTCCGCTTTAATATTGAAACGGCTGGCAACCTTCTAGATGCATTGTCGAGAGGCATGAAGTTTCATACAACTAGTAGTGGTAGACATACGCTGTTTGGCATAGCATATGCCCAGTATGCTAAGCTTGACTTCGATTATACACGTCTCTTGACCTTTGATACTCACAACAGTCTTGCACTTCATGCTGACTTTGGCATCGCCTATCCTTATGGCAACAGTAACATTCTTCCGTTTGAGAAAAGATATTTTTCCGGAGGTGCCAATAGTGTCCGAGGATGGAGTGTAAGAGAACTGGGTCCGGGCTCATTCAAAGGTAAAGACGGGCGTATCGATTTCATCAATCAAACAGGTGATATGAAGCTTGACTTGAATGCGGAATATCGAACATTTCTTTTCTGGAAGTTCAATGGAGCGGTATTTGTAGACGCAGGTAACATCTGGACGCTGCGCAACTATCCAGATCAGCCAGGAGGACAATTTAAATGGAAGAGTTTTTTAAAACAGATAGCCGTTGCATATGGCATGGGTCTGCGTCTTAACTTCAACTATTTCATTTTGCGTTTTGACATGGGAATGAAAGCTATAAATCCAGCTTACAGCGACAGTGATGAGCATTATGCCATCATTCACCCAGATTTCAGCAGAGATTTCACATTTCATTTTGCCGTAGGCTTACCTTTCTAAATGTTTTTCTTGGACATATTGACTATTTTTAATATCTTTGTCCCCAATTATATGACATTATATGGCGGAAAGAATTAGGATAAAGGATATAGCCTTAAAAGCCGGAGTATCCGTAGGTACGGTGGACAGGGTGTTGCATAAAAGACCGAACGTGTCTGAGAAGGTTAGGGAGAAAGTAGAGAAAGTTCTAAAGGAACAAAACTACGAGCCCAATATTTATGCCTCTGCTTTGGCTTACAATAAGTCATATCATTTTTGCGTACTTATCCCAAAACATGACCAAGTGGCTTACTGGGAGGAAGTAGAACAAGGTGTCAAGAAAGCGATAGAGGTAAGAAAAGACTTCCATATCTCTGTCAGTCTGCATTATTATGATCGTTTCGACAGTGAAAACTTTCTCAAGGAGGCAGCGACGTGTTTTGATGGCAAACTTGACGGGATGGTAATTGTTCCCACTACACTTGATGTGACTAAGGTGATTACCGACAGACTCCATTCTGAGGCCATTCCATTTGTACTCCTCGACTCATATATGCCTGACTTGCGCCCGTTGGCTTTTTTTGGCCAAGACTCTTTTGCAAGTGGGTATTTTGCCGCTCGCATGCTTATGCTTCTTGCTGGTCAGGAGAAAGAAATCATGCTCATGAAAATTACCAAGGATGGAATTGTGGTGAGTAAGCAGCAAGACAATCGTGAGGTAGGTTTTCGTCATTACATGAAAGACCATTTCCCGTCTGTCAAGATTGCCCCATTAGAATTGCCATTCTTTGGCACCAGGCAGAAGAACGATGCCATATTCAATGAGTTCTTCAGTCTTCATCCAAATATCCATCATTGTATTACTCTTGGTTCAAAGGCTCATATATTGGGTGAGTACTTGTTGCGCTCAAACCGACGCGACATACAGATAATGGGCTATGACATGGTTAAGAAAAATGCGGAGTGCCTAAGCAAAGGAAGTATTTCCTTTCTCATTGCCCAACACGCCTATCAACAAGGTTACTCATGCATTGACGCTCTATTCAAGGCCGTGGTGTTGAAAACTTCAGTTCCGGTAATCAACTATATGCCCATCGAGCTTTTAACCCCTGAAAATGTCCATTTCTATCGTAGAATGCAATTATGAACAAAGGCTTTCTTGCGCTTTCACCGCTCATAGTTTTTATAGTGCTTTACCTTGCGCTAAGTCTTGTCGCGGGTAATTTTAATAGTGTGCCATTGACGGTGGTGTTCCTTATATCAAGCGTTTACGCGGTGGCAACATCCACCAAATTTTCCCTAAAAGAGCGTATTGATATTTATGGCCAAGGTGCCTCCACGCCTAATTTGCTCTTGATGTTGTGGATTTATGTCCTTGCTGGGGCTTTCTCGCAATCGGCTAAGGGCATGGGTGCCATAGACACCACCGTGAACCTTGCCCTTGAGATTCTTCCGCCGAGCATGATCCTTCCGGGGCTGTTTATAACGGCATGCTTTATATCCTTATCTATTGGCACAAGTGTTGGCACGGTAGTTACTTTAGTACCTATCGCGGCGGGCATCGCAACACAGACAAACAGCAATGTCGCATTGTTGACGGCTGTTATAGTAGGTGGGGCTTATTTCGGTGATAATTTGTCATTTATCTCAGATACGACGGTCGTAGCTACTCAAACACAAGGCGTGAGGATGAAAGACAAGTTCAAGGTGAATTTTCTTATAGTAGCCCCCGCTGTTGTCGTTGTGCTTGCCGTGTATGCTTTTATTGGGTTTGGAATGCAAGCACCAGCACATATTGGACAAACGGATTTATTGAAAGTGATACCTTACCTTGTCGTTCTTGTAACAGCGGTTTGTGGTCTTAACGTCATGGCCGTACTTGTTTGCGGAATCGCACTTTGTGGAATAATTGGCGTGTTGGGAGGCACATATAGTTTTTATGGTTGGCTCAATGCTTTGGGAACAGGAATAGTTGGCATGGGTGAGCTTATTATCATTGCCATGATGGCTGGTGGTATGCTTGAGATTATCAAGGTTAATGGTGGTATCGACTATATCATAGAAAGGTTGTCTGGTAAAATTCGTGGAAAGCGTGGTGCAGAGTTTACCATTGCCGCCCTTGTGAGCCTTGTCAACCTTTGCACCGCCAACAATACTGTTGCCATACTCACAGTTGGAAACATTGCCAAGCAAATTAGTGAAAAGTTTGGCATTGACCCACGCAAGGCGGCAAGTATCCTTGATACGTTCTCGTGTACCATTCAGGGTATAATACCTTATGGAGTGCAAATTCTTTTGGCTGCCGGACTTGCTCATGTTCAGCCTGTGGACATAATACCATATTTATATTATCCATTTGCCATTGGCATAGCTGCGGTGTTGTCGATATTGCTGCGCTATCCTAAACGGTATTCTTAACCCATGTTTGTCAAATGCAGGAGATGGATGTCATCACGCGCAATTTTTTCAGACTGTTACGCTCAGGCGCATGGAATGAGGATGAGGCTCTTGAGCCTATGTCACATTTTAAATGGAATAGGCTTGGGCAGATGGTTCATGCCCAATGTGTGGGTTCTATTGTTAAAGAAGGTCTGAAACGTATCGGGGAGGGAACTTGGGTAAATCTCCCCGAGGACTTTCTTGTGGATATAAACGAAGGTATAGCATCCTCCAAAAATAGTATTCAACTTAGCAATACGTTTTTTAATGTCAGGTTCGACCACATCAAGAATCGTGAGATTCATGCGATTGATACAAACGTGGCATCGCTTGACGTTTTGAAGATAATAGTTGGCACAGTTTCTACCATGCTCAATCAAGGCATTATGATAAGAGGAATGCTCGAGCTAGGACGTTATCTTCGTTTGCAAGGAGATCATGTGGATTTCGTTAAGCTCGACTCATGGCTTTCAAAGCTACATCTTGCTCGCATGGCACAACTGCAGGGCAGTATGCTAGTTGCAGTTTTTAAATTTGAAAAAGAAGAATTGCCTTTTGTTCACCATTTAGAACCATCTGCATATAATTTGGTTTTGCGCTCGGTAAACCATACTGCAAGCGACACTGCTGAGGAGTGGCATTTCCGGCAGAGCCGTTCTGGATTTGTGACCAATAATTCCCAGTTGCTTCGCCGCAACCTTCGCCGTAGTCTTCGCTATTTACCTTATGCTCCGATAGAGACAGTAAGCAATTATATCAACAATTTTGCTCGCTCATTGCAGGAAATAGAAGAGTAGAGGCTATTATGTCATTTCTTTTTTTTACTTTTGCACAAATATTACAATTATAACATGAGCAAGACAATATACAGCAGATTTGATAAGAAAGCCATAACTGACTTACCTGTAGTGGCATTCCCGGGCAAGGTCATTACTATAATCACTGCCGGAGAAGCCGAGAAAGCTGTCGATTGTCTTCTTAATAGTGATATAATCGGTGTGGATACTGAGACGAAACCTTCCTTTCATAAAGGAGAACAAAACAAGGTGGCGTTGCTTCAAGTATCCAACCGTGATATTTGCTTTCTTTTTCGTCTGAACCTCACTGGCATAACAACTGCTATAAAACGTTTGCTAGAAGACAAGACTGTAAAGAAAATAGGCCTTTCATGGCACGATGACATAAGGGGCTTGGAGGCAAGAAGCAAGTTTAAACCAGGTCTATTCATAGATTTGCAAGATATTGTGGGCGAAATTGGAATCAAAGATCTCAGTCTTCAAAAGATATTTGCTAATATTTTTCATCAGAAAATATCAAAGCGTCAACGACTTACCAATTGGGAAGCACCTATCTTGTCAGACAAGCAAAAGATGTATGCAGCTATTGACGCTTGGAGTTGTATCTTGATTTATGAGGAAATATTGCGTTTGAAAAAAACTGGTGATTACGACCTCGTTATGGTTCCGGAACCTGAGTCTTCTCAGGTAGTCAATATTGCTAATAATAAGAATCAGTAAGTGAAAATTCTATTATATAATTATAATGTATAGGACTATATATCTTAAACGAGGCAAGGACGAGTCGTTGAAGCGCTTTCATCCATGGATCTTTTCTGGTGCCATTCAACGAATGGACGAAGGTATAGAGGAAGGTGATGTTGTCAGGGTGTTGAATTCAAACGGCGACTTTATTGCAGTTGGACATTATCAAAAAGGCACCATTACGGTTCGTGTGCTTTCTTTTGATGACATTCTTATAAACGAGGATTATTGGGAACAAAGCATTTGGTCAGCCTTGAATATGCGTGTCATGATTGGCATTGCCGATAATACCAATAATAACACTTACAGGCTTGTTCACGGTGAAGGCGACTACATGCCCGGACTTATCATCGATTGTTATGGTAAGACTGCTGTTATTCAAGCGCATAGTGTAGGCATGCATTATAGCAGAATGGCTATCAGCCAGGCCTTGCTCAAGGTCATGGGAAACAGGATAGAAAATGTTTTCTACAAGAGCGAGACCACTCTCCCGCTTAAAAAAGACCTCCATCAAGAGGATGGCTTTATTGTGGGTCATACCGATGATAATGTGGCGGTAGAGAATGGCTTGAAATTCCACATCGATTGGTTGAAAGGCCAAAAGACGGGATTTTTCATTGACCAGCGTGAGAATCGTTCTCTGCTGGAGCATTATGCAAAGGGAAAGAGTGTGTTAAACATGTTCTGCTATACAGGTGGCTTCTCGGTTTATGCCATGAGAGGCGGGGCGAAATTGGTTCATTCTGTCGATAGTAGCGCTAAGGCCATCGAATTGACTAAACTCAATGTTGGCATGAACTTTCAGGATGATGACAGGCACCAGGCTATATGTGCAGACGCTTTCGATTATCTTAACAGCCATGACGACAGTTATGACCTCATAGTGCTTGACCCGCCTGCTTTTGCCAAGCACAGATCTTCACTTCACAATGCGCTTAAGGGATACATAAGGCTTAATGTCAAGGGATTGGAGAAAATCAAGCATCATGGAATACTTTTCACTTTCAGTTGCTCGCAAGTGGTGACAAAGGAAAATTTCCGCACGGCTATATTTACTGCTGCCGCACAAGCTCACAGGAAAGTAAGGATTCTTCATCAGCTTCACCAACCAGCCGACCATCCCATTAATATTTACCATCCCGAAGGTGAATATCTTAAGGGATTGGTCGTGTATGTGGAATAAACTAAAGAACCATGAAGGTAGCAAAAGGGATAAGGAGAAGATAAATTTATAGTATCTTCTCCAATTCCTCGATACCTTTCAACGTGCAGTATCCACGAATATATAGCATTGTAACATTCTGGAATACTTGTTGTACACCGTATTTTTCCAATAAACCGCTGCTTATGGCGTTTTCCATTGCCACATTGCAGAACTCCATTATCAAGTCGAAGTTAACGTTCTTTCTGAAATAGCCATTCTTTACGCCGCCTTGGAAGAAAGACAAAACCTTGTCGTGGTTTTTTAGCTTAATGCTATTCATCCACTCTAACACGACTGGATATTTTTTCAAGTCCATGATGAACAAGGTCGACACCTTTGTGGTTTGCTGCAATTGGTAGCGATAATACTCCACAATTTTGCCTATCTCCGTCAATTCGGGTGACTTTTCAATGACATTTTTTAGGTAAAGGCTTTCTTTCTCCTTCATGTTCTTAATGCAATGAAGGAGCAAAGTCTCCTTGTTGTTGAAAAACTCATACAGAGTTCGCTTGGATATGCCAAGTTCTTTTGACACATCATCCATTTTTACCGCCTTTATGCCTTTTGTCAAGAACATAGTTGTTGCCACCTCGATAATTTTCAAGCTGACTTGTGATTTATGCTCTGCTGAATAGTCACATTTGTAGGTCATATTTGTATAATTTGCATGCAAAATTACAAAAAAAGAAAAAACTATTTTCTTTTTTCCGGTTTTTTTGTAATTTTGCCATGAATTACATTTGATAATCAACACAATCGTTATGGTAAAAATTACCAAAGAAGCTGCTTTAGCTTATCATGAGAACGGTAGACCTGGAAAAATAGAGGTTAAACCAACTAAGGCTTACCGTACACAGACTGACCTCAGCCTTGCTTATTCTCCAGGAGTTGCATACCCATGCTTGGAGATTCAGGAGAATCCTAATGATGTATACAAGTATACAGACAAAGGGAACCTTGTTGCTGTAATATCCAATGGCACAGCGGTATTGGGGCTCGGTGATATTGGTGCCATGAGCGGTAAGCCTGTAATGGAAGGCAAAGGACTTTTGTTCAAGATTTACGGTGGAGTAGACGTTTTCGACATAGAGGTAAATGAGAAAGACCCCGAGAAGTTCTGTGAGGCCGTAGAGAAAATTGCACCGACATTTGGCGGTATAAACCTTGAGGACATTAAAGCCCCTGAGTGTTTCTACATTGAAAACAGGCTTAAGAAGACGCTGGATATTCCCGTAATGCACGACGACCAACATGGTACGGCTATCATATCCGCTGCGGGTCTCATCAATGCATTGGAGGTAGCTGGTAAGAAGATAGAAGACGCAAAGATTGTAGTCAACGGCGCAGGTGCTGCCGCTATCAGTTGCACAAAGCTTTATTGTTCACTTGGTGCAAGGCATGAGAATATTGTCATGCTCGATTCGCGAGGCGTTATTTACAAAGGTCGTGAACACGTGAATGAGCAAAAGATGGAGTTTGCTACTGAACGTACAGATATCAAGACCCTGGAGGATGCTGTGAAGGGTGCTGACGTGTTCGTTGGTCTTTCCAAGGGCAACATTCTCAGCCAAGATATGGTGCGCTCCATGGCTCACATGCCAATAGTGTTCGCCCTTGCTAATCCTGTACCAGAAATTTCATACGAGGACGCAACAGCTGCTCGCCCCGACATACTGATGTCTACCGGTAGGTCCGACTATCCTAATCAGATAAACAATGTCATAGGTTTCCCTTATATCTTCCGTGGTGCGCTTGACGTACATGCCAAGGCCATTAATGAGGAGATGAAACTTGCGGCCGTAAGGGCAATCGCTGACTTGGCAAAGCTGCCTGTGCCGGAGATTGTTAACCAGGTTTATCATGTAAACGACCTGCAGTTCGGTCCTAAATACTTTATCCCGAAACCTGTTGACCCACGTCTCATCACCGAGGTGTCAGCCGCCGTTGCCAAGGCCGCCATTGAGAGTGGTGTAGCAAGGAAGACAATTACCGATTGGGATGAATACAAGAACCGGTTGAAGCAGATGCTTGGACAGGAAACTAAGTTTACCCGCACGCTCCATGCTACAGCTGCTTTGCATCCACAAAGGGTAGTGTTTGCTGAGGGTGGTCACCCAACCATGATGAAGGCTGCAGTCACGGCTCTTCAAGAGGGCATTTGCCACCCAATCCTCTTGGGCAACCCAGACCGTCTTAACCGTATGGCAAAACGTTTGAAGCTCGACCTCACGGGCGTTGAGCTTATAGACATGCGTGCCGACAAGGAGCAAGGACGCAGGGCGACCTATGCCAAGCACTTGGCTGAAAAGCGTGCGCGCCAAGGCGTTACTTTCGAGGAAGCCTATGATAAGATGTACGAACGCAACTACTTTGGTATGTCCATGGTGGAGCAGGGCGATGCCGATGCTTTCATCACGGGTCTTTACACAAAGTACAGCAATACCATCAAGGTGGCAAAGGAAGTTGTAGGTGTCAGAAAAGACTACAACACGTTTGCTACCATGCATATCCTCAATTCAAAGAGGGGAACGATTTATCTTGCCGATACGCTTATCAATCGTCACCCGAACCAGGACGTACTCTACGATGTGGCAAGACTTTCAGCCCACACGGTGAAGTTCTTCAACCAAGATCCTGTCATTGCAATGGTCAGCTATTCTAATTTCGGCACGGATGAGGTAGGCTCGCCGGTTGCAGTTCATCAGGCTGTGGCAAAGTTGCAGAGCGATTTCCCTGACATGGTTGTTGATGGTGAGATGCAAGTCAACTTCGCCCTAAACCGTGAGTTGCGTGACGACAAATATCCTTTCACCCGACTGAAAGGCAAGGATGTCAACACTATCGTCTTCGCGAATATGAATGCTGCTAATAGCAGCTATAAGCTTATTCAAGCTTTGGATCCTGACTGCGAAGTCGTTGGACCTGTGCAGATGGGCCTTAACAAGCCTATCCATTTCACCGACTTTGAGGCAAGCGTCAGCGATGTGGTTAATGTCACGGCAGTGGCTGTGATTGACGCCTACGTATATAAGTTGAAAGCGAACAAGTAATTTATTTTTCCCATTATAACAGTTAGCTTCCATACTGATCATTAGTGTTGGTATGAAGCTAACTGTTTTTTTGTTTTAATTTCTTATCCCATCTTCTCTACCATGAGTCTATTGTTGACAATCGTCATTAGCATCCTTTCTTTTGGTGCTGTCCCAAACGATACTACCGTAAACAATGCAAAAGCCATCAATGCCGCCATAATTCATTGTGCCGACAAAGGCGGTGGAGTGGTGGAGGTGCCAGCAGGGACTTTCACCACGGGTACGGTGTTCTTGCGCTCTGGTGTAACATTGAGATTAGGCCAGGACGCTGTCCTTCTTGGAACAAGAAGATTGTCAGACTATTCTTCACTCGTGACCGATCTCGACCTCTCTCGTTATGAGAGCGGTCAAGGAACTGTCAACTATAACAGTGCGACCGACGCTCAGTGGTCCAAGGCCATGATTATCGGTGTGGGATGTGTTGACGCAGGCATAGAAGGGGAAGGTTGTATAGATGGAGGAGACGTGCGCAATCCGCTCGGCGAGGAACACATGCGTGGTCCACATACGATATTGCTCGCAGGGTGCAAGAAAATGGTTATGCGCAATTTCAAAGTCAGGCGCTCTGCCAACTATGCTTTCTTGGCTTTTTGCCTTGATAAGTCAACATTCAGCAACCTCACAGTGGAAGGTGGTTGGGATGGCATCCACATTCGTGGTGGCCACGACTTGATAATCGAAGAATGTAAACTCCACACTGGCGATGATGCCATTGCCGGTGGATATTGGGAAGGAATGAAGATTTTGCGCTGCATACTCAACTCTTCGTGCAATGGCATACGTATGATAATGCCGTCTACCGACTTGGAAATTGCTGATTGTGACATTTATGGCCCCGGGCGGTTCGAACACATCACCTCGCATCGTATACGTTCTGAGCACGCCATCAACCTAGAGCCTGGCGCTTGGGGTAAGGCTCCGGGGAGGCTGGACCGCATTTACATCAGGCGCAACAACATAAGGAGTACATTGTCACCACTTTGCGTCACTCTAGGCGATGACAACACATGTGGCACAATAGTCGTCGAGGGCGTGAAGGCTCGCGACATAACCAGAATGGCTTTGTCGGTGAAAAGTTGGGGAGAGGCTCCTACTAATAATGTCGTTCTTAGAGACTGCGACTTTGAGTTTGACGGTATCGATGACCCATCACTCCCCGCTTGGTTTGAGAATAAGCCAACGAGTCAATGGCCTGTGTTCCCATGTTGGGGGATGTTCTTCCGCAATGTAAGCGACGTGAATGTCCATAACGTTACGTTGCGAGTAAAAGGTGGCGAATACCGCCAGGCTTTTATGTGCCAGAATGTAGGCAAGGAAAATCTTGCCAAAGGCGTTAGTGTGGAATACTCAAAGTAAATTAATAATACATTATCGACTTATAGAGAAGCGTCAACGTTTCTTGTGCATCTTCTTGAGTAAGCATAATGCGGCAATGAGGAATGCCAAGCCTGCTGCCCATGATATTATGGCACTTGCCACATAGCCTAACCTTTGTGAGAAACCTGCTACCAAGAATGTGAGGCAAGAAACCGAGGCAACGGTAAGCGCGTATGGCAACTGTGATGACACATGGTGTACGTGCTTGCATTCGGCACCTGCGCTCGCCATGATGGTTGTGTCGCTTATTGGGGAAATGTGGTCACCGCAAACGGCACCGGCCATGCATGCCGATATTGAGATTATGCGGAGTGGAGCAGAGGCGGGGAAAACGGCAATGCAGATAGGTATCAAGATGCCGAAAGTACCCCATGAAGTGCCAGTGGCGAACGCCAAGAAAGCGGCGACAACGAAAATCATGGCGGGCAATAGCTGCTGCAGCCCCGTAACACTGTTTGCCACGATACCCGATACATATTCAGCTGCGCCAAGTGAATCGGTCATGCTTTTCAGTGTCCACGCCAATGTGAGGATGAGGATAGCAGGCACCATAGCCTCGAAACCTTTTATTATACAGCTCATTGCGTCATGGAAAGGCAGCGTTTTGCGAGCTACAAGCATGACGACAGTGAGGATGAAGGAGAAGAGCGAACCAATGACAAGCCCTATTGAAGCATTGCTTTCAGCGAAGGCATTGATAAAATCCATAAAGTTCTTGTTGCCAGTCTCAAAAAAGCCTCCCGAATAGAGCATGCCGGCCATACAGAATATTATGAGAGTGACTATCGGTATTACGAGATCATAAACCGAACCGTTGCTCACATTGTGCTCTTCATTGCTTTTTGCACCAACGCCATGTTCCACTACTTGGAGTTTTGTATCGCTAACCTCGTCGAGCTTACCTCCATTGGTACGTTCATACCATTCCTTCAGCCTGGCGTCATACTTGCTCATAGCCTTAAAGTCGAAGTCAAGCCACACAATGGCAAACATGAATATGATGGTGAAGAAGGCATAGAAGTTGAATGGTATCGCCTTGCAGAAAAGCGCCAGTCCGTTTTCACCTCCCGACACGAAGCCCGACACCGCTGCCGCCCAACTCGAGATAGGCGAGATGATACATACGGGTGCGGCGGTGGAGTCTATGAGATAAGCCAATTTCTCCTTTGTCACGCCATTTCGAACTGCGATGGGGCGCATGACGGATCCAACCGTAAGGCAGTTAAAATAGTCGTCTATGAATATAAGTATGCCCAATAAGATAGTGGCTATCTGCACGCCCGTCTTCGTTTTGACATGTTGAGACGCCCACCTTCCGAAAGCGGCCGAGCCTCCAGCCTTGTTCATTAGCGACACCATGGCACCGAGAATGACAAGAAACACGAGGATTCCAACATTCCAAGGATCCGACAGGCAGTTTATCATGCCATAAGACTTGGCGTCAGCACCTGAACCTACGGTATGGTTGGTGATGTGAACGAGAAATCCATCGAGACCGCTGCCCACGGAAATGCAATATTGTGCGGCACCAAGAATGACACCGATAAAAAGGGAGGAGTAAACCTCCTTTGTCTTTAATGCCAAGGTGATGGCCACGACAGGTGGAAGAAGTGACCATGCCGTACCAATCATGTTATAGTCCATTATGTTTTACCTTACTTGTGGATTGGTCGACAAAGTTAAGGCTTTTTTCTGAGTTCAACAACAGTTGACAGTAAAATGAGGTCAAAGCGCCCTTGGTTATAAACATGATTGTTTTAAAACGATGTATGGCGTCATACGCACGTCATCTTTAAATGTTACTATAAGTCGCTGATTTTAAACCGATTCGGCTTTGCACTGAAATCGTGTCGCCTTTTCAGTGGAAAGCCGATGCCTTTACACTGAAATCGCATTGCCTTTTCAGTGCAAAGCCAACGCCTTTTCAGTGCAAAGCCGAATCGACACAATATTGCATGAGATTTGTCATTTCAATAATCGTAAAAAACCTGGGTTTAAATTGAAAAAAAACAGCTTGAAAAGAATGAATGATAAATAATTATCGTATCTTTGCAAAACACAAGTTGTTCGCAATATAATTAAAGCAATGAGACAGTTGATACTCTACATCATTTTCATGCTTGCCATGGTTCTCGGAAGCCATGGAGAGATGTCGGCTGCCTTACAGTCAGCACCTGTCTCGAAGGACAGATTGGAGAAGGTCGAGCACAAGCAGGACAAGCCTGATGCCCAAATCAATGAAGCTTCCACTCTGGCTTACATGGTTTGCGGCAATCGTCCGCAACGCTTGTCACCATCGGGCAACATGTATGCCAATTCATCAAGCAGATTGACGGATAATAAAATTCGACTTTTATCATATTTCTTATCAGCCATTTCAAGTGATTGCGAGCCGTCTCGTGACGAGTCCGCCCCAATCCACTTTGATGTCGCCAGCAAGTATTATGTCATTTGCTTGCGGCATCTGCTTTGTTAGCTATCTCGTGTTTTTTGGGGAAAAGTTTTAATGTTCTGGCAAAATATGGCAAATATATTTTGCTAAGATGTAATTATGTAACAATTAAAAAACAAGAGATTAAATTAAAATGGCAAAGATAAACCATTTCGTTATGGGTGCCCAGGTTATGGCGCTCGACACAGTAGAAGTAAAAAAAGGATTTTTAGGCTTTGGCACAAAACTCATTTACAAGCCAACCAACAGTGAGGTAAAAATGAAGGAAACCGAGTATTCGGCTGAGGATGGAAAAAAACTTGAGAACATTCTTGCCACAAAGCCGGAGAATCTCGACGATGCAATTCGCAAGTATCCAGTTTCTGAGAAAGAACTGGGTAATGCCAGGCTTGAGGCTTGCGTCTCCAGCGACCATCAGTTCGCTGCCGCGATGCTTCTGAGCTTCCAAGGCTTGTCATACAAGCCAGTAACCGGCTTGTGTGTTTACGAGGGTAAGGCTGCCGAGACATTCGCGAAGCTATTCAAACTCTAACCACAACATATACTCAACCTCCAGGCTTTTTGTGATAAAGGGCTTGGAGGTTTTATTTTACCGTTATGTGCCAACACCCTTGTTTCACCTCGTATTTTATGAGGCAACGGTTTCTTTCCCTCATGTCGCGCATGACCTCAGCAAGAACCCACTTCAGCGTGTCGTTTCTAACCTCACGCCTGTGTTCACCCGGTGCTTCTACTGTCTTATAGCGATTGTATGCCACGTCGAAAGTGGTGCCAAAGAGATGGCAACTGTTTGTCTTGGCATTGGCGTTCTTTTTTTGCAATTTAGCCACGTCAGCCTTGGTGCGCAATACACTCGTCACTATGATCTTATGCAGCGGGATGTTCTTTACATGAAGAGAGTCGAAGAAATTGCGTCCTATGTCTTGAAGGAGAACGGCAGCACGCGGGACAAGAAATGGTGAGCTGTCGCGAAGACGGTCAACATGAAAATATGGATTTGCCCCGACATATACCAATGAAGACAAATGCTTTGAGGCGTCGGCACTGTCGGCAACAGGTTTTACGCCCCATTTTTCGGCAGCCATGAGTTGCACGTCGTTTTGGTCAGGGAAAGAGGCCTCGAATCCAGGCACACTGTATATTTTGCTTCTCACCTCTTTGCCTTCCTTGTCGGTAAATATGGTGTGCATGTCTTTCTTGTCAACGGGTAGTGGAAAAGCCGCCTTGTTCTCCATGTTGCCGTTGACAGCAAGGGTATCCTCCTTCTGTATCTTTTCCGTGGACGTTTTACCACCTGTCGCCACGCTTGGGAATATAAGCCTGACTATGGCCAAAAACACTATGGCGCCGAAAAAACACAGCGTAAATTTACGTTTAGTAATCTTCATTATTTATTAGTCTCATGACAAGATGCTGCAAAAGTAATGAATTATTACAACAATGCGTCATGGTATTCTCAAAAATGATTAAATGATTTCATTTGTCAGACATATTGCAGCAGAATGCTCCATACTGCTATTATGTGGCATACGCTTCCGAGCAGCACGAAGAAGTGGAATACCGTGTGTGTGTATTTGCGCTTGTGCTGTATATAAAACAACGCACCGGTGATATAAGCCACGCCTTCTGCCACAATCCATGCCACGGCACTTGGCGAAACACTGTCTATCAATGGTTTGAAAGCAACAAGCACACACAGGCCCATGCCTACGTAGGCAAAGGTCTCCACATTGCTATGTCCTTTGAGATGCTGAAAGGATATTATCGTGCCCACTATGGCGCAAAGCCATACGAAACAAAACAATGCCCAGCCCCATAGACCTTGATCGCGAAGTGCCACAAGCGTTATTGGAGAATAAGAACCTGCGATATGCCAATAGATAGCTGCATGATCCCACTTTCGCAGCCGCTCTTTCCATATAGAGCGGGCTGACAGGGCATGATACACGGTTGACGCCACATAGCTGGAAAGCATGCCGAAGAGGTAGAGTATGACCCCCGCCGTTGCCCATCCGTTGTGATAACGAAAACACCATACGAGGAATATGATACCAACGACAACGCCAAGCAAGATACCAGCGGCATGGCTCCAAGAGTTCCATAGCTCCTCCTTGTGAGAGAAAAATATCTTTCTTTTCATGCCTTTGTAAATAAACAATTACAGTCTTGTCGTAAATGTATAACAATCGGGGAACGATGTAGCCAACATCATGGGCTCTTTCTTGAATATTCCGAAAAGCGCGCTTCCGCTTCCCGACATTTGGGCGTAGGAGGCACCGAGTTCGTATAGCTTGTTCTTTATGTCGGAAAGTTCAGGATGAGCCTTAAACACTGGTTGCTCGAAGTCGTTGCAAAGGTCGTCCTTCCATGTGTCTATTGGTTGCCTTACCACGTCGCGACAACATTTTGCCGGTTTGCGGCAAACAATCTCCTTGTAGGCTTGCGCTGTCGACACGGCGATGTCTGGCTTGACAATCGCTATGTAATAGCCATCGAGATTGCCTTGTGGTGCGTCGGCAGGCTCAAGGATCTCTCCCCTTCCAGTGGCGTAAGCAGGAGATGCCTCGATGAAGAACGCGCAGTCGGAACCCAACTTGGCGGCATAGCGCTCCATCTCAGCTATGCCAATGTTGAGGCGAAAACGCTCGTCGAGCAGCCTTATCATATAAGCGCCATCCGAGGAACCACCGCCCAGACCTGCCTGCATGGGTATGCGTTTTACGAGATGAGCGTGAATGCGTGGCAATTCATAATCGGCAGAGAGCAAGGAGTAAGCTTTTACCACGAGATTATTTCGCTCGTCGCAATCGACGGCATTGCCAGTTACCTTCAAGTCGCAGGCGACATCCGACGGAAACTCATCCGACATGAGTTTTATCTCAAGGGCATCGGTCAAGTTGACAGGGTAAAACACTGTTTCTATGTCGTGATAGCCATCCTGGCGTTCGGCCACGATGTTTAATCCGAGATTGATTTTGGCGCAAGGAAATGTAATCATTGTCTTAATAGTTTTATATCTGCAAATATAAATCATTTTGTTGAAATGGCTACGCTTTATTGCGATTATTTTGTAAATTTGTGCCGAAATTAAGAAAGACATGGCAGAACCCAACAAGAATACACGCCGCAAGGCATCCTCCCCGATAGACTCGACCTATGGTCACCTTCAACCACAAGCACTTGATATAGAAAAGGTTGTGCTTGGCGCGTTGATGATTGACAAGGACGCATTTTCCATTGTCTCCGAGACATTGGTGCCAGATACGTTCTATGAGCCACGACATCAAAAAATATTCGCGGCGATTCGCAATCTCAACGTCGAAGAAAACCCGGTGGATATTCTCACCGTGACCAATGAGCTTGAGAAAGAAGGCAATCTTGAAAGCATTGGCGGACCTACCTACGTGGTGGACCTCGCTTCGCACGTTGGCTCGGCTGCCAACATACAGTATCACGCCAAGATACTCCAGCAGAAATACATGGCACGCCAGCTCATCTCTTTTGCCAGCAAGATAGAAACCTCCGCCTTTGACCCCATGGTCGACACTGACGAGCTCATGCAAGAGGCAGAAGGCTCACTGTTTGAGATCTCTAGGAAAAACATGCGGCAAGACTACACGCAGATTGACCCTGTGGTGCGCCAAGCCGTGGACATCATACAAAAAGCATCGTCAAACAGCACTGGTCTTACGGGTTTGCCAACTGGCTTCACCAAGCTCGACGACATGACCTCTGGGTGGCAGAAGAGTGACCTTGTCATTATTGCCGGTCGCCCTGCAATGGGTAAGACATCGTTCGCTTTGTCAATAGCAAAGAACATAACGGTCGATTATCGTGAGCCTGTGGCTTTCTTCTCGCTTGAGATGAACAACGTGCAGCTTGTAGACCGCTTAATAAGTAATGTGTGCGAGATTGAGGGTAAGAAGATAATGAACGGCCAGTTGAGTCGTGACGAATGGGACCGATTCGACAAGCGCTTGTCGAAACTCACGGGCGTTCCATTGTATGTTGACGACACGCCGGGCATGTCAATCTTTGAGCTCCGTACCAAGGCCCGCCGTCTAGTGCGTGAAAAAGGTGTGAAGCTAATCATGATAGACTACCTTCAGCTTATGAACGCAAGTGGAGCCCGTTTTGGCAATCGCCAAGAGGAGGTGTCCACCATATCTCGATCGCTTAAGGGTCTCGCAAAAGAACTCGACATACCAGTGATAGCCCTCTCGCAGCTTAACCGTACCGTGGAAAATCGAGAGGGATTGGAAGGCAAACGGCCTCAGTTGAGCGACTTGCGAGAGTCGGGAGCCATCGAGCAGGATGCCGACATGGTGCTTTTCGTTCACCGCCCCGAGTATTACCATCTTTATCAAGACGAAAAAGGAAATGACCTGCGAGGAAAGGCGCAGATCATCATTGCCAAGCACCGTAAAGGTGCCACGGGCGACGTGCTGCTCTCCTTCCAAGGACAGTACACGCGCTTTGCCAATCCGGAGGATACAATGCTTACACCATTGGTTGACAACTTGGGAGGAGAGATAATCGGTTCACGACTGGGCAACGACGATGACCCACTTGGAGGTGAAATAAACACTCCGTTCTAATAGATTATAACGAAACATGGTAAAAAAATAATAGATTATTTGTTTATATCACGACAAATGTTTACCTTTGCAACCGTTAAAGAAAAAAGCATAAAAAGAAATGACAGCACTTATCGCCATAATTAGCATTATTCTAAGCATTCGACTGCGTGTAACGGTTGGAAGTGAATGGGCGTGTGTGCATGCTTGATAAAACATACGATAGCAAGGCCTTTCCACTTCCATAAGTGGAAAGGCTTTTTGCTTTCAAAATAAAGGGATAGGAATAATTAATTACATATTACGTTAATCACAACTTAATTATGAGTGAGAGACTTTATATTTTTGATACGACGCTTCGTGATGGCGAGCAGGTGCCAGGTTGCCAATTAAACACCATTGAGAAGATTCAGGTGGCCAAGCAGCTTGAACTCCTTGGCGTTGACGTCATTGAGGCTGGCTTCCCAATATCATCGCCGGGCGATTTCAATTCGGTGGTGGAAATAAGCAAGGCCGTGACATGGCCAACGATTTGCGCTTTGACACGTGCCGTGGAGAAGGATATCGACTGTGCCGCAGAGGCATTGAAGTTTGCCAAACACAAGAGGATACATACCGGATTGGGCACGAGCGATTCTCATATCAAGTATAAGTTCAACAGCAACAGAGAGGATATTCTCGAACGTGCAGTGCGTTCTGTGGCTTACGCTAAGAAATATGTTGAGGACGTGGAGTTCTATGCCGAGGACGCAGGTCGCACCGACAACGAATATCTTGCCCAGGTGGTGGAAGCCGTCATAAAGGCTGGTGCCACGGTGGTTAACATTCCAGATACAACCGGCTATTGCTTGCCCAACGAATACGGCGCAAAGATAAAGTATCTCAAGGAGCATGTTGACAACATCGACAAGGCCATAATATCGACCCACTGCCACAACGACCTTGGCATGGCCACCGCCAACACGCTTGAAGGCGTGTTGAACGGAGCCCGACAGGTTGAAGTGACCATCAACGGCATTGGTGAGCGTGCAGGCAACACCTCGTTGGAGGAAATAGCCATGATTCTGAAATGCCACAAGAACGTGGGCATAAACACAAATATCAATACTCGCAAGATCTATCCTGTCTCGCGCATGGTGTCATCGTTGATGAACATGCCCGTACAACCCAACAAGGCAATAGTTGGTCGCAACGCCTTCGCTCACTCTTCGGGCATCCATCAGGATGGCGTGCTCAAAAACGTTCAGACCTACGAGATTATCGATCCCAAGGACATTGGCTTGGAGAACAACGAGATCGTGCTTACGGCGCGCTCGGGTCGTGCGGCCCTCAAATACAGATTGGAAGCCAACGGTGTTGACATCAAGGATCAAAGCCGATTGGACAAGGTTTATGAAGAATTCCTCAAGCTTGCAGATCGCAAGAAGGAAATCACAGACGACGACGTGTTGATGCTCGCGGGAGCCGACAAGGCCGACTCTCATTCTGTTAAGCTCGATTATTTGCAGGTGACGGCAGGAAAGGGTGTTCGCAACGTGGCAAGCGTGGGTCTCGACATCGCTGGCGAGAAGTTTGAGGAAAGCGCTACGGGCAATGGTCCGGTGGATGCGGCAATCAAGGCCCTCAAGCGAATTATCCACAGGCAAATGACATTGAAGGAGTTTACCATTCAAGCCATCACGCAAGGTTCGGATGACGTCGGTAAGGTTCACATGCAGGTGGAGTATGACGGGCACGTCTACTATGGCTTTGGTGCCAATACCGATATAGTGACTGCTTCAGTTGAGGCATATCTCGACTGTATCAATAAGTTTCGCAAATAAAAAGGCATTAGACTCAGCAAAAATATTATGAATACACTTTTTGACAAGATTTGGGACAGTCATGTTGTACAGATCGTCGAGGACGGTCCCACCCAACTTTACATAGACCGTCTTTATGGCCATGAGGTAACAACTCCACAGGCTTTTGACGGACTTCGTCAGCGTGGCTTGAAGGTGTTCCGTCCAAAACAGAACATCTTTATGCCAGACCACAATACTCAAACCCACGACCAAGACAAGCCTATCGCAGATCCTGTGGGCAAGAAACAGATAGATACGCTCGACAAGAACTGTGAGGAGTTTGGCTTGACAGAGTTCAAGTATAACACTGAAGATAATGGTATCATCCACGTAGTAGGTCCCGAAAAGGCTCTCTCACTACCTGGCATGACGATAGTTTGCGGCGACAGTCATACGTCGACTCATGGTGCCGTAGGTGCCGTAGCTTTTGGTATTGGCACTTCCGAGGTGGAGATGGTTCTTGCGTCACAATGCATTTTGCAGCAAAAGCCAAAGTCGATGCGCATAAGTGTAAACGGCAAGTTGAAGCCAGGCGTAACCGCTAAAGACGTGGCTCTCTATCTCATGAGCAAGCTTACCACATCTGGTGCTACGGGGTATTTTGTGGAATATGCGGGCGACGTGGTGCGCGACATGACCATGGATGGCCGTCTGACCCTGTGCAATCTGTCAATAGAGATGGGCGCTCGTGGTGGCTTCGTGGCTCCAGACGAGACCACGTTCGAATATATCAAGGGACGTGAATATGCACCAAAGGGTGCTGAATGGGATAAGGCCGTGGCCTATTGGAAGACATTGAAGAGCGGTGACGATGCCGTTTTCGACAAGGAACTTGTCTTTGATGCCGAAGATATTGAGCCTCGAATCACCTATGGAACCAATCCTGGCATGGGCATTGCCATCAATGGCTCAATTCCTACACTTGACGAGATACCAGAGGCAGAGCGAGCAGGTTTTGAAAAGAGCTTGAAATACATGGGCTTTGAGCCCGGTGAGAAGTTGCTTGGCCATCCAATCGATTACGTGTTCCTTGGCGCATGTACCAATGGTCGCATTGAGGATTTCCGTGCTTTTACCGAAATTGTAAAAGGAAAACATAAGGCTGAGAATGTTGTGGCTTGGCTGGTGCCTGGTTCACATCTCGTGGCAAAGCAGATAAAGGAAGAAGGTCTTGACAAGATACTTGAAGAGGCAGGCTTCGCCATTCGCCAACCCGGTTGCTCGGCTTGCCTTGCCATGAACGACGACAAGGTGCCTGCAGGCAAGTATAGCGTCTCAACAAGCAACCGCAACTTTGAGGGAAGACAAGGACCTGGAAGCCGTACGATTCTCGCTAGCCCACTTGTGGCAGCGGCAGCGGCATTAACAGGTAAAATAACAGATCCCAGAACTCTATAATCATGAAGCAGAAATTTAATATCATAACCTCAACGTGTGTGCCACTTCCTTTGGAGAACGTTGATACAGACCAGATAATACCGGCACGTTATCTCAAACTCACCCAAAAAGACGGTTTTGGACCGTATCTTTTCCGCGATTGGCGTTTCAACGCTGATGGCTCAGAGAAGAAAGACTTCGTTCTGAACAATCCCGACTTCAAAGATGCGGTCGTCCTGGTAGCCGGCAAGAACTTTGGCTCTGGTTCTTCGCGCGAGCATGCTGCCTGGGCCATTGCAGGTTATGGTTTCCGTGTGGTCATCAGCTCCTTCTTCGCCGACATCCACAAGAACAATGAGCTCAACAACTTCGTGCTCCCGGTTGTCGTGTCGGAGGATTTCCTTAGTGAGCTGTTTACGTGTATAAACAATGATCATGCGACTCAGGTTAAGGTTGACTTGCCAAACCAGACCGTGACTAACCTCGCTACGGGGCGTAATGAGCATTTTGAGATAAACGGTTACAAGAAACATTGTCTGGAGAATGGTCTCGATGATGTTGACTTCCTCGTGCAGAACTGTGACAAGGTAGAGGCATGGGAAGAAAATAACAAGCGATAATGGAAAATCAAGAACGCGAAATAGAGATAATGGACTCTACTCTTCGCGATGGTGAGCAAACCAATGGCGTGAGCTTCTTGCCTCATGAGAAGCTCATGATAGCTCGCTACCTCTTGTCTGACGTTGGAGTTGACCGCATAGAGGTGGCCTCCGCGAGGGTGTCGGATGGCGAGAAAGAGGCCGTCCGCATGATATGCAACTATGCACGGCAGCACGAAATGCTCGATAGGGTAGAAGTGTTGGGATTCGTTGATGGCACGAAATCTGTCGATTGGATTACCGAATGCGGTTGCAAGACAGTAAACCTATTGGCAAAAGGATCCTTGAGACATTGCAAATATCAACTCAAAAAGACCCTAGAAGAACATGTCAGCGACATCAAGTCGGTTATAGCTTATGCCCATTCCAAGGGAATGACGGTAAACCTCTATCTTGAGGATTGGTCGCAAGGCATGAGAGACAGTCGCGATTACGTTTGGGGCATGATGGATTCATTGAAAGGCGAAGGCATCGTAAGGTTTCTTCTGCCCGACACGCTCGGAATCCTCAACCCACTGAACTCTTATGAGTATGTGAAAGCAATGACCGACAAATATCCTGACCAGAAGTTTGAGTTCCATGCCCATAACGATTACGACATGGCTGTGGGAAACTCCCTTATGGCTGTTGAGGCTGGTTGTTCGGGATTGCACGTCACGGTGAATGGTCTTGGAGAACGTTGCGGCAATGCGCCATTGAGCAGCATTCACGTGATGCTGAAAGACCAGATGCATGTGAAAGAGCATATCGACGAGTCTACGCTCATGGAAATAAGCAATGTTGTAGCAGGCTACAGTGGCATTTCCTATTCGCCGAACACGCCTGTGATTGGTGAGAACGTGTTTACTCAGGTTGCTGGTGTCCATGCTGATGGCGACAACAAGGCTCAACTTTATAGCAACACTTTGGTGCCAGAACGCTTTGGCAGACATCGTGAATTTGCCTTGGGCAAGAACTCGGGCAACGCTAATATCGTGAGAAACCTTGAGGATATCGGCTTGGAGCTCACAAAGGAGCAAACAAAGGCTGTGACTCAGCGCATTACGGAATTGGGTGACAGAAAACAGCTCGTTACTCAAGACGACCTGCCATATATTGTAAGCGATGTGCTGAAGCACACTTCGCCAGAACAAAGGGTTAAACTTGTGAGCTACATGGTTTCAACAAGTTATGGACTGAAACCTATTGCAAGCCTTAAGGTTAGCATCAACGGCAAGGACTACGAAGCCGATTCGACAGGTGATGGCCAGTATGATGCCTTTGTAAGGGCATTGCGTAAGATTTACAGGGAAAAGCTCAACCGTACGTTCCCACTCTTGCAAAACTATGCAGTAACCATTCCTCCCGGTGGTCGTACCGATGCTCTCGTACAGACTGTAATCACATGGACTGACGGAGAAAAACAATGGCGAACGCGAGGACTTGACGCAGACCAGACGGAAGCTGCCATACAGGCCACTATTAAAATGCTGAATATGGTTGAGGAAACCGTCAGTGTGTCATAGTAAATACAGGAAACAATAAAATATAAACCAATGAATTTGAAAATTGCAGTTCTTCCGGGCGACGGCATTGGTCCGGAAATTATGCCAGAGGCCATTAAGGTGCTGGATGTCGTGGCAAAGAAGTTTGGTCATAAGTTCACTTACACAGAGGGCCTTTGTGGAGCTCATGCGATTGACGCTTGTGGTGACCCGTTCCCCGACGACACGTTCAAGATTTGTATGGACGCTGATGCCGTGTTGTTCGCGGCTGTCGGCGATCCACGTTTCGACAATAATCCTACATTGAAAGTTCGCCCAGAGACTGGTTTGCTCGCAATGCGCAAGAAGCTTGGTCTTTTTGCCAATGTTCGCCCCGTGGCCACATTCGATTGCTTATTGCATAAGAGCCCATTGAAAGAGAACCTTATCAAGGGAGCCGACTTCGTGGTCATACGTGAGCTGACCGGTGGAATGTATTTCGGTGAGAAATACCAGGACAATGAGAAAGCTTACGACACGGACATATATTACCGCCCTGAGATTGAGCGTATCCTGAAGGTGGCATTCCAGTTTGCCATGCGACGCAACAAGCACCTGACTGTTGTTGACAAGGCTAACGTGCTTGCCAGTTCACGCCTTTGGAGGCAGATTGCCAAGGAAATGGAGCCACAATACCCAGAGGTAACCGTAGACTATATGTTCATCGACAATGCCTCAATGCGAGTATTGACAGAGCCACGTTTCTTTGATGTCATTGTTACCGAGAATACCTTTGGCGACATCCTTACCGATGAGACATCGGCAATTACTGGTTCCATGGGCTTGCAGCCTTCTGCCTCGCTTGGCGAGCACACACCACTCTTCGAGCCTGTGCATGGCTCTTGGCCTCAAGCTGCTGGAAAGAACATTGCCAATCCTCTTGCCGAAATACTTTCTGCGGCAATGATGCTTGAACACTTCGGTCTCAAGGAAGAAGGTGCGGCAATTCGCAAGGCATGTGATGCAAGTTTGCTTAACAATGTCCGCACTCCTGAGATTCAAGTTGAAGGCGGCGAACACTACGGAACCAAGGAAGTTGGCACTTGGATTGCAGAATATCTTGAAAAGAATTGATCCTTGTTAATAGAGTAGGGAAACAAAAATAAAAAAAGTGGGAGCGTTTGAAGCTTCCACTTTTTTAGATTGACCTTACGCGCCAATTAATATATGTACAAATTTATGTTGTGATCGTGTGCTATTTTGCGCATGTTAAGCAGGGCATATCTCATTCTGCCTAAGGCAGTGTTGATGCTAACGTTTGTGGCTTCGGAGATTTCCTTGAATGACATCTGTTGGAAAAAACGCATATATACAACCTCGCGCTGTGATGCGGGAAGATTGTTCATTATGTTTTTCGCGTCTTCAAGTATCTGCCTGTTTATAAACATCCGCTCAATGTTCATTTCTTCAATATTGCTATTGTGAATGTTGGTTAGATCGTTGTCTTCGGTTGGCTCAACGATATTGTTGTTTTTGGCAGTACGGAAACTATCCATAATGACATTATGCGCGATACGCAAACACCATGAATGGAATTTGCCTGTCGGCGCGTACATGCCATTACGCAACTTGGTGATAATCTTGATGAATGTATCCTGAAACAAATCGTTGGCTAGATCTTCATCATGCACCACATAATATATATAAGAAAAAAGCTTTGACTTGTTGTGTTCCAATAAAAGGTTGAAGGCCCTGTCTTCGCCCCTCATATAGCAAACCGCAAGTTCTTCATCACTCATTTCCACAAGTGACTTTGTGTAATTCTCCATTGAATTAATGTGTATTAATGAAGTAAAAATCTATCCTATAGGCCAAAATGTTATGCATTAATATATACCGCTTGCAAAAATAAGACTTTTTATTCTTCTTACCAAATATTTAGCAATATAATTATGGTAAACTTTTTCAACTTGATTTTTGTATATCAATAATTATGTGTATTTTTGCAGAATAATAACGAACTTATAAATAGTATACTTTTATGAACTTGAAAATACGTTTGTCGGTGTTGACATTCCTTGAGTTTGGTGTTTGGGGAGCCTACCTTACCTGTATGGGTAATTATCTTGGCGTTGCAGGCATGGGCGCCGAGATTTCTTGGTTCTACGCCATTCAAGGCATAGTCTCCATCTTTATGCCAACGTTGATAGGTATCGTTGCCGACAAATGGATTCAGCCACAAAGACTTTTGGGCTTGTGCCATTTGGTTGCAGGCGTATTCATGCTGTCGCTTTGGGGCATTGGAATTAACGCCGGCTTTGGAAATCAAGTGGCTGACAAATCACTTTTTATAGCTTTGTATACTTTAAGCGTGGCGTTCTACATGCCCACATTGGCATTGTCTAATACTACGGCCTTTACAGTATTGAAGAACAACGGGGGTGATACTGTAACTGATTTTCCTCCGATTCGTTCTTGTGGAACGGTTGGTTTTATTGTTGTCATGTGGTTTGTTAATTGCGCTACGTGGGACAACGGTGTGTTCTCTATGACACTTTCACAGAACGCTCATAAGTTCCAATATACCTATAACCAGTTTCTCGTTTCTGGCTTATTGAGCCTTGTTATGTTCTTGTATGTGTTCACACTTCCCCAATGTAAGATCGTGCGGAGTGTATGCTCTGAGAAAAAGTCTTTGGCTCAGTTGCTTGGTCTTGATGCATTCAAGTTGTTTAAAGAGCGTCGCATGGCGTTGTTCTTCATCTTCTCGGCATTGTTGGGAATGTCCCTTCAAGTCACTAATAGTTTTGCCGGTCCTTTCATTTCCAGTTTTCAAGGCAGTTCGGATCCTGCCATCGCTACTTCGTTTGCCGCGAGCAACGCCACGTTGCTTACATCAATATCCCAAGTTAGCGAGGCTTTCTGTATATTGTTGATACCATTCTTTCTCAAGCGGTATGGCATTAAGAGCGTAATGCTGATAGCGATGTTTGCCTGGGTAGCGCGCTTTGCCTTCTTTGGAGTCGGCAACCCCACAATGCCAGGTGTGATTTGCTTCATTCTTTCTTGTATTGTTTATGGAGTGGCATTCGACTTTTTCAATGTTTCTGGAGGCATTTTTGTTGACCAAGAGTGTGATCCATCCATTAAGGCTTCCGCGCAAGGGTTGTTCATGCTTATGACAAATGGCATAGGCGCAACGATAGGCACATTGTCGGCTGGTGCTATTGTAAACAGCTTCTGCTCATGGACGCAAAAAGGCGAGGGCTCTTACCTTATGGGTGATTGGCAATCATGCTGGTTCATATTTGCAGGTTTCGCATTAGCTGTGGGCTTGGCTTTCGCTTTAGTGTTTAAGCCTGCTAAGAAAAAATAGTTGCTTTATATACGTTTAGGGCTTTGACGAATGTCAAGCCCGGCTATATAGTTATCAATGTTTGCAAGATTAAAATGTCAAGAATAAGGTTGTATCTTCAACAAGCATCGGAAGTTGTTGGGGGCAATAAAGATGGCTTGCTTGTCCTTACCGACTCTTATCAAGAGCGTCAACTTGTTGTCCCTTGTCAAGGTCGTTTGCTGGAGGAGTTTAAGTTTCGTCTTGATAAACATGAGAATCATTCCGGGATGATTGACATATTATTAGACGTCATAGATAATCAAACGTCGTTGTCTCTTTCGCTTCTAATAACTAACGTAGAGAACGGATCATACAGTGCTATACTCAATAATGAGGACACGCAGCAACAAATAGGCATTGGGGGAGTGGAGGCTGTGTTGCTAAACGTCATTAGTAAGGACAAGATACCACTCTACATAGACGAGGATCTATTTCTCAGGCAAAGTTCAAAATTTGACATGAAGGCAGATGGGGTTGCCCTTCCTGTAAATGCTTTGCCAGTGTCAATGCTTGAGAAAACCCTTGGCAAGGCAGTTGCTGCAGAGAATTATGAACTTGCTTCGCAATTGAGGGATGAGTTAAACAGAAGAAGGAATACGGTTGATTCGAAAGCCGATGATGTCGTGGAATGAGACGATGCTTTTAGATTATAATTAATATTCTGAGTCTTGAAAGAGGAAAGGTTTTTTTATGTTCCTAATGCCCTTGCGGGCAAAGAGTTGCCTGAAGAGGAAGCCACCCATGCAGTTAGGGTGTTGCGCTTGAGCGAAGGCGATTCTATATGGTTAATGGATGGAGTTGGCAACTTCTATCGCGCTGACGTTGGCATCGTTACAAAAAAACGTTGCCTATACAATATAGTCGAGACCTTGCCCCAGCAAAAGACATGGTCTGGAAAAATTCATCTTGCCATTGCGCCTACAAAGATGATGGAGCGCATCGAATGGATGGCTGAGAAGGCTACAGAGATTGGCTTCGATGAATTGACGTTTCTTGACTGTAAGTTTTCTGAACGCCACGTTATAAGAGTAGATCGTGTCGAGAGAATTGTGATATCGGCTATGAAGCAAAGCCGCAAGGCTTTTAAGCCTGTGGTAAATGAGTTGGCAGCATTCAAGGAGTTTGTGACATCATGTGACGCGGATTACAAGTTTATAGCCCATTGCTATAACGACCGTGAGCGTATAGACCTCTTTGACAAGTTGGAAACTATTCCTGCTGATGCATGTGTATGTGTGCTAGTTGGTCCCGAAGGAGACTTCTCTTCCGACGAGGTAGATTTGGCTCTTGCTAATGGTTTTGAACCGATTACGTTGGGGAATAGCCGATTGCGCACAGAGACTGCTGGCTTGATGGCGGTAACCATGGCTCAGATACGAAAACGAAATTGACTTTCAAGGAAAAAATAATTAGAAAGAAACAATGAAGACGTTTAATCACATTAGGATAACGCTTGTCCTATGGACATTTTATATTCTTGCGACCGTTAGCGTTTTGTCGTCTTGTTCAGGCAGTGAATATATAAACGCTATTCCGTCTGAGAGTCAGATGCTCATTCGAGTCAGCCCTGCCAAACTCAGTGGTGCGAAAAGCCCATTGATATTGAAAACTTTGCTTCACCTGAAAAATCTAGACAGTTCAGGCATCGACCTTTCGCAAGACGTTTTCTTTTTTGAGGATGGCCAAGGCAATTTTGGAATTTGCGCAAAGGTTAATAGCGACAGCAAGCTTGCAAATTCGTTGCAGGATGCAGGCTTGTCGCTTATAAAGCGCCGTGACTATAAATTTGCTGCATTGGCTTCGGGTTGGATAATCGGTTTTTCAGACAACGCAGTCTTGCTGATGGGTCCTGTAGTTCCTGCCGCGCAAGATGATCTTATCACGCTGATGGCTCGCTATCTTGGCTTCGACGAGGATCAAGGCATAAAGTCTTCGCCAATGTATGCCACGTCCGATTCTATTGACGCGCCCATGTCGATAGTAAGTCAAACACGAGCATTGCCAGAACAGTTTGTCGCGCCGTTCACAATGGGAGCCCCAAAAGACGCTGACCCTGCCGATGTTATTCTTGCCGCGGCAATGGAGGTTAGAAAAGGTCGTTTGCTCATGCATGGCAAGACACTATCGTATAAGAAAAGCATTAATTCCGCTATTGACAAAGCCGCTAATGTATATCGTCCTATAAAAGGTGATTATATAAAGGCGATGTCGCAAGACGACGTGCTTGGACTCTTTTTGAATGTTGATGGAAAACAATTCCATAACTTGTTGATTCAGAATAGGCCAGCGACAGCCATGCTTGCTGGCATTAACACGGCAATAGACATGGATAATATCATAAAGAGCGTAGATGGAGACCTTACGCTTGTAACGTCTTCACTTGGAAATAGCAACCTTCACATGATGATGGCAGCACGCCTCTCTGGAGCGCCTTGGCTTGAGGATATTGACTATTGGAAAAAGAGTGTCCCGGCGGGTGGGCGCATTGGTGATTGGGGAAAGAACTGTTATTACTATTCAGGCAATGGCACCACATATTTCTTTGGAGTCACACCTGACATGCAATATATGAGCGGTGCTTCACCAGAAGAGGCAAGACACAGCATAACAACGTCTGCAAAACCTCTCCCTTCCGATTTACAGGACATTATAAAGGGCAAGAAGTTCGCGATGGTTGTTAACTTTAAGGCTCTTGACAATAGCAAGGCTGCGGCGGTGACCTCGCTTCTCAAGCCAATGTTTGGAAATATCAATACGATTGTATACACAATGGACAGATGAACAGGATACATTTCAATAATGTCGTGCCAAATGTTTTTTCTGAGCGCAAGGACTTGTGCTCAGACGTTTGGGCAAACGACATCACGTTTGAGAAAGGTAAACTCTACCTTGTTGAGGCTGACTCCGGCAAAGGAAAAAGTACATTTTGTAGCTATATAGTTGGCTACCGTCACGATTATACGGGACATGTGTTTTTCGATGACGCAGATACAATTAATTTTAGCGTGTCGCAATGGGTTGACGCTCGCCGTCAAAACATAAGCCACCTCTTTCAGGAATTAAGGCTCTTCCCTGAACTCACAGCGCTGGAAAACGTTGAAATCAAGAACAAACTTACGGGGTACAAGTCTGAAAAACAAATCCTTGAATGGTTTGATATGCTTGGCATTGCCGACAAGATAGACGCTAAAGTGGGCAGAATGTCGTTTGGTCAGCAACAGAGGGTGGCAATGATGAGGTCACTCGTGCAACCATTCGACTTCATTCTTGCCGATGAGCCAATCTCGCATCTTGACGACCGCAATGCCGAGATAATGGCAAAAATAATGCTAGACGAGGCAAATAAACAAGGCGCAGGTGTGATAGTGACAAGTATTGGCAAACACATGAATCTAAACTATGAAAGGACGGTGAAGCTATGAATCTTGTATGGAAACTTTTACGCCAACATATTAGCATCTCCCAGTTCGCTGGTTTTGCTTTTGCTAATCTTTTCGGCTTGCTGATAGTGTTGCTAGGCTATCAATTTTATAAAGATGTCTCCCCTGTGTTCACAGGAGAAGACTCCTTTATGAAATCGAATTACATCATAGTAGAGAAAAAAGTTGGAGCCGGAAATACTCTGTCTGGTCGTTCCAATGCTTTCACCACACAGGATGTAGATAATATCAATGCCGCCAATTTCGCTAATAAGCTGGGGGCTTTCACTTCTACTCAATATACAGTGACAGCTCGTATGGGCATTAGCGGAACAAACATCCTTAATTCTGAAATTTTTCTTGAGAGCATACCAGATGACTTCGTGGATGCTCCCAAGGGGACGTGGGGTTATAAACCCGGTGAAAAAGTAGTGCCGGTAATCTTGCCACGAAGTTACATTGCCATGTACAACTTTGGCTTTGCACAAAGCCGCTCCCTTCCAAAAATAAGTGATGGAATTGTAGGGATGATCGACTTTGACCTTTTTGTTCAGGGTTCTAACGGCAACGGCTCTTTCAAGGGAAAGGTTATTGGTTTCTCTTCGCGTGTTAGTAGCATTCTTGTGCCTCAAGCGTTTATGGATTGGAGTAACCACACATTCGCCCCAGGGAAGAATCAAGACCCGACACGTCTTATTCTTGAACCCGACAACAGCAAGACAGAGCAGATGACAAGTTATTTGGACCGACATGGTTTTGAGGTTGAGGATGACAAACTTGACGCAGAAAAGACAACATATTTTTTGCGCTTCATGGTAACAATGGTTATGATGGTCGGTCTGGTCATCTCTGTCCTCAGTTTCTATATCCTCATGCTTAGCATTTACCTACTGGTTCAGAAGAACTCTTCAAAACTTGAGAACCTGTTGTTTATAGGTTATAGCCCACAGCAGGTAGCACGACCCTATCAGTTGTTGACCATATTTTTGAACCTTGGCGTACTTGTAGTGGCTCTTGCTGTCGTATTCTTCGTAAGAGATTATTACATTGGGGTTATTTCCACATTGTTCCCCAATATTGACACAGCTTCTATGCTTCCGTCTATAATCCTTGGCATCATACTTCTTGTCTTGGTTAGCGTTTGCAACATTATAGCCATTCACCGTAAAATATCAGCGATATGGAAGAGAAAAGAGTGAGACGAATGTCACAATCCAAACCAACGCGCAATTTTAATAGCCATGTTGTAGAAGAGCCTTCAAAACTTCTTGATTGGCTTCTTGCAAATTTGCAAGAGAGCCGAACAAAGATAAAGGCTACTCTTTCGGGGCGTGGTGTCAAAGTCAATGGCAAAGTGGTTACTCAGTTCGATTATGAGCTGATTCCCGGGATGAAGATAGAGGTCAGCAAGTCGAAGCAAAACGTGGAGTTCAAAAACCATTACCTTCGCATTGTCTTCGAAGATCGTTATCTTGTGGTCGTTGAAAAAAAGCCAGGAATACTCTCCATGGCTGCTGGCCACAGCACCTTGAACGTCAAATCCGTGCTCGACGAATATTTCCGCCAAAGTCATCAGCGGTGCACTGCCCATGTGGTGCATCGACTTGACAGAGACACAAGTGGATTGATGGTTTACGCAAAAGACAAAAACGTGGAACTTGCCCTTGAATCAGACTGGCACAACATTGTCTTTGATCGTCGCTATGTTGCGGTTCTTTCTGGAGTTATGGAACAAGACAACGGCACAGTTGAGAGTTGGCTTAAAGACAATCGCGCCTATTTCACATACAGTTCACCATATGACAATGGCGGCAAGCTCGCCATTACACATTATTACGTATTGAATCGTAGCGAGGAGCACTCTCTTGTAGAGTTCAAGTTGGAGACAGGACGTAAGAATCAAATTCGCGTACATGCCGCCGACTTGGGACATCCGGTTTGTGGAGACGTGAAATATGGTAATGGAGACGACCCTGTGGGACGTCTTTGTCTACATGCTTTCCGTTTGTGTTTTTACCATCCTGTCACCCATCGTCCTATGGAGTTTGAGACCGACTTCCCTCAAACGTTCAAGAGCTTGTTTAAATAAATTTTATTCAAAGTTATACAGACTGAATATCTTAATGTCATGACTGATTATATTATTGCCTTGATAGTCGTTATTGTTGCTATTGTCGTCATCAAGAAGGTTACAACTTGTCTTCTCAAGACCGCGATAGGTATCATAGCATTGTTTATCATTGCTTACGTATTGTTCAAGGCTGGTGTGTTTTGAGTTCAATATCGAAACAATTAGTGCAAATTGTCTTCAATATCTTTGCGATTTAATGTGAAATAACCTATCTTTGCAACAGAATTTAATATTAGGCAATCATGAAGCATCAAAAGAAATTTCTCCTGTCTGAGCAGGATTTACCCACACAATGGTATAATATCCAGGCTGAGATGCCAAATAAGCCAATGCCTCCATTGAATCCCAAAACGCATGAGCCATTGACAGTAGAGGACCTTTCCCACATATTCAATACAGAATGCTCAAAGCAGGAGCTTGACCAAACTCATCCTTGGATAGACATCCCAGGAGAAGTACAGGAAAAATACGCTTACTATCGCGCAACTCCATTGGTGCGTGCCTATGCGTTTGAGCAAGCCATTGGCACACGTGCTCACATATATTTCAAGAACGAAAGCACAAATCCATTGGGCTCTCATAAGATTAAC
Source organism: Lachnospiraceae bacterium (assembly GCA_963588155.1). Lineage (GTDB taxonomy): Bacteria > Bacteroidota > Bacteroidia > Bacteroidales > Bacteroidaceae > Prevotella. Next base: position 44,383 of record CAVAGT010000011.1, read on the forward strand.
TCTGCCCTCCCACAATGCTATTATTGCAAGGAGGAAGGCGACACGAATGTCACAACAGAGACGGGAGCAGGACAATGGGGCGCCGCACTTTCATATGCGGCGAAACTTTATGGTCTCGATGCAGCTGTATATCAAGTGAAAATCACTATGCAGCAGAAGCCATACCGCTCTTACCTTATGCGTACATTTGGTGCGGCTGTGCAAGGCTCGCCTTCCATGTCTACACGTGCGGGAAAAGATATCATCACGCGTGATCCTAATCATCCTGGTTCTTTGGGCACGGCTATTTCAGAGGCTATCGAGCTCGCCACAACTACACCCGGCTGTAAATACACTCTAGGCTCCGTACTTAATCATGTAGCTCTGCATCAGACCATCATTGGTTTAGAGGCCGAGAAACAGATGGAGATGGCGGGTGAATATCCAGACAAGGTAATAGCTTGTTTTGGCGGTGGCAGCAACTTTGGTGGCGTAGCTTTCCCATTTATGCGCCACGTCTTTGACGGAACTCATAAAGACACCGAGTTTATTGCAGCTGAGCCTGAGAGTTGTCCTAAGCTTACAAGGGGTAAATTTGAGTACGACTTTGGTGATGAGGCTGGATACACTCCTTTGCTGCCAATGTTCACGCTCGGACATGACTTTAAACCAGCTAATATCCATGCTGGAGGATTGCGTTACCATGGTGCGGGAGTCATAATCTCGCAATTGGTAAAAGACGGTTATATGCACGGTGTTGACATTCCGCAATTGGATAGTTTTAAGGCTGGAATGCTTTTTGCACAAACAGAAGGTATTGTCCCCGCGCCTGAAAGTTGTCATGCCATAGCCGCCACCGTCCGTGAGGCTCTGCGTGCCAACGAGGAAGGAAAGGCACCAGTGATTCTCTTCAATCTTTCAGGTCATGGACTCATTGACATGCCATCGTATATGAGTTATATTGATGGTGACTTGATGAACTATCGTGTCACCGACGCTGAGATAGAAAAGAACCTTAAGGACGTACCATATAAAATAGATTAGCATCCAAATGATAGAAGTGACAGTCAAGGACGCCGTTTTGAAAGAAGCGGCGCAGAAAGGAATGGACGACTTCCTACAGGTCATCATAGATGCCATTTACAATGCCATTGGAGGAGAACTGACTGCAGACACTTTGCAGGAGCTCAATTCTGACCAAATTACGCTTTTGGCTTATGTCATTCTTCGCGATACAGTGATGGACGGTGGTTTCGTTGAGTTGATTCACAATGGTTATGGCCCATTCTTCTATCTCAATCCATTTGCAAAGGCAGTACGAAACTGGGGACTACGCGACCTCTACAAGATTATCAGTGAATCTCACCGTCTTTTCGGAAAATACAGATCAGAGATAGAGGTAGACTGCACGCAGGAAGAGTTTGATGCCTTGTATGAGAAGTTTCCTGAGTTTGATGACTATGACGATTCTTTCGTTGAGCATGAGGAGGAGTTCACTATGGAAATCGCTCACTATGTAGACGATCATTTGGAAGACTTTTGCAAGATTTCAAAATGAACAAGATTGAACAAGAGTTGCGCCGTAAGAGTCCGGTGCAGATACGCAATAAGAAAGCTTCGTTTCTATACAATTTTATAGATACCTATACAGCCGGAATCGTGCTAACTGGCACGGAAATAAAGTCTATCCGGTTGGGCAAGGCATCGCTTGTGGATTCGTTTTGCTTTATCAACAATGGCGAGATATGGCTAAAGGGCATGAATGTCTCACCATATTTCTATGGCTCGCGTTCCAATGTCCCATCACGTCGTGATCGCAAGTTGCTTCTCAAAAAGAGTGAGATACGTCATCTTTCTGAAGACACCAAGACTCCAGGTCTTACAATTGTACCAACGTTGGTTTTCATCGACGACAAGGGTAGGGCAAAGGTAGACATAGCCTTGTCGCGTGGTAAAAAGGAATATGACAAGCGTCAAACGCTTAAGGAAAAGGAGGATCGTCGTGAAATGGATAGGGCTACAAAACATTATCGAGTGTAGAATTACTTATCCAGATATAACGGTACAAGCCTAAATGCCTTATACAGATTACAGTGTCGTTTATTATTTTAAACGGCACTTTTTTATGTACAATGTGGAAATGTCTTTGCAAGTGTATTAAACAAGTTCCTGCAGCCTTTATGCGCTCGCTCCATGCAGCGAAAATGTCCGTAACCTTGTAGCTATTTTTAGAGACGTTGACGCCAAGCGACTGCATCATTTCGAGTGGGCGCACTTTCTCCCCTTCGCCAACCTCCACGTAGCCGCCCATGCCACTGAGCTGCTTGCACACTTGACTCCATGACATAGCCTTAGCAGTCATAGACTTCACACCCTTGTTAACCGACTTCTTGTTCAGATTTTCCATTTTTTTTACAATTAATGATTAATGATAGTTACGAACTCAAGGGAATCGAACCCCTGACGCCAAGGTATAGCAACCCCTATAGCGCAACCATTTCGTAATCAGTACCTTGCCCCCACGGTATAACCCTACTTTTCAAGCATAG
>CAVAGT010000012.1:0-40303 GCA_963588155.1 Lachnospiraceae bacterium
TTCATTGTACAAGTCCACAGGACCTAAGTGCCAGTATTTGGTGCTTTTTGTTGCTTTGCCACACATGTCCATTTTGTCTTGTCTTGTCATTTAGCACCGCGTCCTTTCTAAAAGCGGGGCTCGATGGGTAACACGTAGAACTGGCGGTCGCTGTCGTCGTCGATCATCCACTCGTCGAGCGTCACGCGGTCGGATAGCGCCTTTATGGTGAGCGTGTGGCTGCCTGGCTCAAGCGCTACGGGGAGGTTCACGAGCGCCTGGCCCCGCAACACGCCTTTCGCCCATCGCTCCGACCTCATGCCGTCGGTGACGATTACGGTGCGTGGCGCTCCGCCGTCGATCTTCACCTCGGCTTGCGTCATTCCGCCGTCGAGGGCGTGGGTGGGCACGAAAGCCAGGCGCAGGGTGCCGCCTATGGTGCCCGACGTGAAGCGATAGGTCACGGAGTCGCCGGCGTTGAGCCTAAGCGCGCGCATGGAGCGGCCGAGCATGTTGATTGCCATCGCGCCCTTTGAGGCTGAGGCGTATGATGCCGCCAACGACGTGATGGCCTTCAGGTTGGGCATGGGCGTGTCGGCGTGGGTGTAGTTGCAGTATTCGTGAACCTCCTTCTCGCTGAGGGTGTCGGTGAGCAGTGGCTTGCCAAACACTGCCAGACCCTGTGGCGTGGCGTTCATTTCGATGTTGACGCCCATACGTGCCATGGCGTTGTCGTAGAGGCTTGTCAGACTCTGTAGCTTGCGGTAGGCGCGTATGCTGCGGGCTGCCGACTCCAGAGCCTCGCTGTCGTGGTGGAAGCTCACGGGGCGCGCTATGAGCCGCGACTCTTGTGCCTCAAGCGTCTTCACCGCCATCAGGGCGGAGGCGCGCACGGGATATTCTATCATGGTGAAATACTTGTCGCTGTCCTTGGCGGCAATCATGCGGCGTATGTCGGTCACCTTGTCTGCCACGGCCTTGTAGCGGTTGAGGTATCGCTCAAGCTCGTTGCCAAACTCCTCGGCGTTGAAGTCGGTGTTGGCGATGCCGCCGTCGCCGTTAACGTTGTTTTTCGACGGTGTCTTCTGCATGGTGAAGTCCATCATCTCCGGGCGACGGATGCAGGTCAGGCGGAAATATTGCGCCAGGGGTTTCATCAAGGCGTTGGCGGCTCGCTGTCCGAAGTTGGCTGCGAGCCAACCGTTGAGATGACTGCCCACGTCTGCCCTGTCAACCGCCTTTATGTTCCACGCCATGTCGAGGAAGAGGCTGAGCTGGTAGGCTGCCACGTAGGGGTTGTGGACTGCGCACATCCACAGGCGCTTGGCGCCGCGGTCGAAAGCCGTGCCCATCTCGCTGGCCAGCAGTCCGGGCTGCGTGGTGCAGAGCCACAGATAGCTATGCGGCTTGCCAGAATAGGCGAGGTGGTACACCGCCCCGCAATCGTCGTCGGGGTCATCGCAGGCGGGCGCCATGTAGCCATAGTTGTCGTCGGCCCATCCAATGTTCACGTTTGTGCTTTTCTTCTCGTCTTGCAGCTTGATGCCGTGAGATCCGTGAGGCGTGGCGAGCACGATGCCGAAGGAGTCGGCGAGGGCGCGTAGGTCGTGTGAATAATGGTTCGAGGTCTCGCCACGGTCCCAACCCTCGCAAAGCAGGTTGGCGCGTTGGCGCAGCATTTGGCGGAAGAGCTGGCGATAGTCGGTTTGCTGATGTCCCTCTATGGATATGCCGCGATATTCTACCGAAGGGATATGCGTCTCGCCTTTCTTGTCGAAATTGGTGCCGCCCTTTTGCACGAACCTCATTATGCCGTAGGCAGTGCCGCGCCCGTTGCTTCCCACGACGACGGTCTTGCCCATGCGCGATCCAATCCAAAACGCGTCCTTATGGGCTATGATGTCCATGGCGGGCACGGTCATCTGGCTCAGGGCTTTCAGCTCCTTGTTGCTTGCCATGTCGAGTTGGTAGACCTGTAGGTCGGTGGCGTTGGCCTTGCCTTCCACGATGGTCTTGCCCATGTCGGTCGCCATCAGTTCGAGAGCCTTGCTGACCACGGGGCTGTGCTTCTTCTGCACGGAAAAGGTTAAGCTCTCGTCGGCGAGTCGCGTCGTGTGGCGCGCCTTCAGCGGGAGAGGGGCGATGATTATGACAATCAGTAGGGCGTAAAGGCTATGTGGTATCTTCATTTCGTTTGCAAAGTGGTTTTATGTGGCAGGATGGTTTTGTGGCCAAAACATCCAGATAAGACAAAGTTACTAATTATTCTTACCACATCTAAAAAAATTAGTTTTTATTTGTATTTTAACTGGAATATGTCTACTTTTGTCAATCCTATTAAAATATGGTCAGACATTTTTTATAAAGGCAAACCACAGAATAGACAAAATATATAAACACATTATGACATTATATCCTAAGCTTATTCGAGACATCCTTGCCACGGTCATCTATCCAGGCACGAAGAAGAACCTCGTGGAGAGCGGCATGGTGGCCGACAACCTGCATATCAACGGCAACTCGGTGAGTTTCTCGCTTATCTTCCCCCGCGAAACCGACCCGTTTATCAAGTCGACGGTGAAGTCGGCGGAGGCTACGCTGAAGCTGAAGCTCGGCAACGACGTTGAGGTGTCGATAGGCACGGAGTTCAAGTCGGCTCCGCGCCCTGAGGTGGAGAAGCTTCTGCCCAACGTGAAGAACATCATCGCCGTGAGCTCAGGCAAGGGCGGAGTGGGCAAGAGCACCGTGTCTGCCAACCTTGCCATAGCCTTGGCGCGTCTCGGTTATAAGGTGGGATTGCTCGATACCGACATCTTCGGTCCGTCGCTCCCCAAAATGTTTGGCGTGGAGGACGAACGCCCCTACGGCGTGAACAAGGACGGGCGCGACCTCATAGAGCCTATCGAGAAATATGGCGTGAAACTGTTGTCCATAGGCTTCTTCGTCAATCCCGACACCGCGACGCTGTGGCGTGGCGGCATGGCCACATCGGCGCTGAAGCAGCTCATTGCCGATGCCGACTGGGGCGACCTCGACTATTTCGTGCTCGACACGCCCCCGGGGACCAGCGACATCCATCTCACCCTCTTGCAGACGCTCGCCATAACGGGCGCGGTGATAGTGTCGACACCGCAGAAGGTGGCTCTCGCCGACGCGCGCAAGGGCATAGACATGTATACCAACGACAAGGTGAACGTGCCCATACTCGGACTGGTGGAGAACATGGCGTGGTTCACGCCGAAGGAGCTGCCCGAGAACAAGTATTATATCTTTGGCAAGGACGGTTGCAAGGACCTCGCCAAGGAGATGGGCGTGCCATTGCTTGCGCAGATACCTCTCGTGCAGGGCATCTGCGACAGTGGCGACGCGGGCAAGCCTGCCGCCACCGATGTCGACAGCATGACGGGCCAGGCGTTTATCAACCTTGCGCAAGCCGTGGTGACACGCGTCAACCGCCGCAACAAGGAACTGCCCAAGACGAAGATCATCAAGGTGACCAACAGTTGAAGCCAAGAGTCATAACGGCGGTTTGTCTTGTCGCGCTCTTTTTGGTATCGTGCGGTGCCGACAAGTACATGAAACGGGGTGAGAAGGAACTTGCCCTGGGCGAGTATTTCGATGCCGCCGCCGACTTCAAGCAGGCTTACCAGAAGACTCCGCCTAAGGAACGGCGCACCCGTGGCGCCATAGCCCGCCGCATGGCCCTCTGCTACGACAAGAGCCTGCAGACGGGCAAGGCGATAGTGGCTTATCGCAACGCCATACGCTATAAGGAAGACCGAGGCGAGGATCATGTGGCGTTGGCACAGCTACTCATGAAAAACGGCAGCTACAAGGAAGCTGCCGTGGAATTTCAAGTAGCGCTCGACTCCATGCCAGGCAACGCCGTGGTAACGGCAGGCTTGGAGGCGGCTAGGCTCGCGCCGGAGATAAAGCAGGTGGGCAGTCGCTACACCGTGAAGCGACTCGACGAGCTCAATGGCCGTCGTGCCGACTATTCGCCCATGTTGCTCGGCGACAATGGCGACGAGATCTACTTCACCTCCACGCGCAAGGAGGCTGAGGGCGATGAGCTAAGCGGCATCACGGGCATGAAGCCCGGCGACATATTCTATTCGTCGAAAGACGAGAAGGGCAAATGGACCAAGCCGGTGGCGGTGACGGGTGTGAACAGCGCCTACGACGAGGGCACGTGCTGCTTCTCGCCCGACGGCAGGGAGATGTACCTGACGCAGTGTGTCACCGATCCTTCGTCGCCTCGCTATGCCAAGATCGTGAAGTCGGACCGTGCCGACGCGTCGTGGGGCAAGCCCTCGGCGGTGGAGATTTCGCGCGACACGCTATCGAGCTTCGCACATCCTGCCGTGTCGCCCGATGGTGCATGGCTCTATTTCACGAGCGACATGCCCGGCGGCATGGGTGGTCTCGACATCTGGCGAGTGCGAATCACGGGCCACGGCTTGGGTGGCGTGGAGAACCTCGGAAGTCCGATAAACACCGCTGGCGACGAGGCGTTCCCGACGTTCAGGCCAAACGGTGACCTCTATTTCTCAAGCAATGGCCATCCGGGGCTGGGAGGCTACGACATCTTCATAGCGCGCATGGGCAAGGACGGAAAGACTACGCTCTCGCATCCCGGCTATCCGCTCAACTCGGCAGGCGACGACTTCGGCATGACCTTTGAGGGCGTTCACAACCGTGGGTTCTTCTCAAGCAACCGTGGCGACGCGCGAGGTTGGGATCATCTCTACTCGTTTGTCAACCCGGAGATAGAGCAGACGGTGAAGGGTTGGGTATATGAGATCGACGGTTATGAACTGCCACAGGCGCAGATGTATTGTGTGGGCGATGACGGCACCAACGAGAAGCTGACGCTCAAGAGCGACGGCTCGTTCACGAAGACTTTGTCGCCCGGTGTGAGCTACCTCTTCCTTGCCGCGTGCAAAGGATTCCTCAACCACAAGGAGGAGATAAAGGCTCTAGGCAACCCTAAGGAGTCGCGCGACACCACGCTGCAGTTCGCGCTTGCCAACATCTCGGCTCCCGTCTTGATAGACAATATCTTCTACGATTTCGACAAGGCCACCTTGCGCGACAGTTCCAAGGTAGCCCTCGACCAACTTGTAGACATTCTCAACGACAATCCTAACGTGACCATTGAGCTTGCCGCGCATACCGACTATGTGGGTTCCGCCGCTTACAACAAGGGTCTCTCGCAACGTCGCGCTGAGTCGGTGATACGCTATCTCATCGCTCACGGCATTGCCGCCGACAGACTCACGCCCGTGGGCTATGGCAAGGAGCGGCCACGAAAGGTCAACCGCCGTCTTGCCGCCCGCTACTCATGGCTTAAGGAGGGCGACGAGCTGACAGAGCAATTTGTCAAGGCATTGAAAGACAGCAAGCACCAGGACATTTGCAACCAGCTCAACCGCCGCACCGAGTTCACCGTGCTCCGTACCACCTACGGCCTCTTCGACAAGGACGGCAAGCTGAAGCAGATGCCGAAGCCGAGAAAGCAGTCGCAGACCGACGGCAACGAGGATGACTACATAGTGACAGAGTGAGATAGTTTATTTAATATTGGAAAATATTATGGCAAAGAAAAGTAAACAGAAAGTTCAATTGATAGCTGGTGTTGATCCAGGAATGTTCGGTCAAAAATATTCCAGTAGAGATTATAGATACGAGGAGTCTTGGGGGAAGAACCAATTCAACAGTTCTTTTCCAGCTTCACTTGTAGCATATATGGGAAGCAAAGGTATTGACCCTGTATTTATTTGTACGAACAAAAATAACGAGATAGTTCACAAGTACATTTCTTCGTCAAAACTTTTAGGGATAGACCCCCTAAGCGATGAGGCCTACTATGACTATGAAGCTGGTTATTATCCTTATGAGCAATACTATTCTGCTAGCAAGAAAGAGAAGATAGATTTGGTGATGATAAATAGGACGACGCAAAGTCCTGTTAGTGGATTGGAAGTAAAACTTACAACACTTCCAGACAATACCACCAAAGATTTGCCTGATGAAGATTACGGCAGCGAGATTGTCGTACGCTCTCCTACGATATTATTTGTTGCTTGCAGCATTTGCTCTTGTTATGACTCTTCAAGAGGCAAAAACAAGTTGCACGATATGCTTAATACTATTGGTCTGGAGATTAAAGATTGGAGTGAAATAAGACAGGTCGTTCCGCATTACAACGAAATAAAGGAGGCGATCCTGACCGTTTCAAGTGATTTGTCTAACAAACAGGTTCCTTTGATTATGCAACCAATATGGAAGACAGACCGCAAACTTACAGACTTAGAAGAAGATTGTCTTGATGTTTTCGTGTGGTCGAACTTGGCTGTTATTCAAATGGCACTTCGCGAAACGGCATCTGATGATGATATTTCTCGCAATCAGCGTACAATCATCTGGTTATACAAGATGCTCTGGGATTTTACGCAGTTTGGTAAATTCAACTATACCGACATTGTCAATAGTCTATCCTACAAATACAAAACCGATAAGGCTTTTGCTATCAGTGGAAAGTTGACAAATCCATTCTTAAAATGTTCAGAACTTGCAAAGCTGCGTATAAGTAAATACGAGATTAAGAATATCGTACTGGGAGATGGTCAAATGCTATTACGTCCAGAAAGAAGATTTGATGCATATCTCGTTAGTCATCCAGAATTATTTGTGTAAATGAAAGTCGTTGATTTATTTTGCGGTTGTGGAGGATTAAGCCTCGGTTTTGAAAAGGCTGGAATGGAAATCGTTGCAGCCTTTGATAATTGGGTAGATGCATTGTCGGTCTATAGAAACAATTTCTCACACCCGGCAATTCGTGCAGATTTAACGAATATAGTAGATTCTGTAAAGATGATTCGTTCTTATACCCCCGATATGATCATTGGTGGCCCTCCATGTCAGGACTTTTCTTCTGCGGGAAAGCGAGATGAGGACAATGGTCGAGGCGACCTTACTGTATGTTATGCGAAAATTATTTCGGAGATAAAACCCAAATGGTTTGTAATGGAAAATGTTGAACGTATATTGAAGACACAAAAGCTTCAGGATGCATTCAGAATTTTCAAAGAAGCAGAATATGGGCTTACTTATACAGTGCTTAATGCTGCCTTATGTGGTGTTCCTCAGAAAAGAAAGCGTTTTGTAATGATTGGCAAACTCGGTGCAGAAGATGATTTCATGAAGGACGCTCTTTTAGAAAAATTGTCCGATCACGAAATGAGTGTTGCCGAATATTTCGGGGATAAGTTGAAAATAAAGTTTTATTATAGACATCCACGTAGTTACGCACGTCGAGGTGTTTTTAGTACGGACGAGCCAAGTGCGACAATTCGTGGTGTAAATAGACCTATGCCAAAAGGGTATAAACTGCATCCTGGTGACCCTGTAAAATCTCTTGAAGGCATCCGTCCATTGACATCAACGGAAAGAAGCATGATACAAACGTTTCCTGAGGATTTTGATTTTGAGGGTACTAAAACAAACATTGAGCAAATGATAGGAAATGCAGTGCCTGTGAATCTTGGTTATTATGTGGCTGATGCCATATTAAGGTATTCGGGTGAAAGCAGAAAACCTACTACCCATGAGAAGAAGGTGAGGTGTAAGCAGCTGGATTTTCTTAATGGCGGATGTTAGGGCTTTTTATCCACTATGTGATTCGTTATCCTTTGCCACCTATAGTGACTGCATATGCGTAAATCAATAAAAGCGTAGAGGATGTCCCACTACGCTTTTATTTCTCCTTGCCTTTATTTTGCATTTACGGAATTTTATTTCGTGTCCACTCCGCTCGCGTTAAGTCCCGGTCCGCCTCCTGCAGTGTAGCCACGACTCTCGCCGGTAGTCCATGGTGAGAACCAAAAGGCGTAGAGGTCGCCACGGGTGAGGTAGAACTTCATGCGAACGTTTTTTCCAGTGAGTTCTGACACGTCTTTCTTCTTTTTCCAAGTGATGAGATGCTTGGTCTTGTCGGCGGAGCGCATCACGATACATTCCTTCTTGGAATAGCTGGGGATGACATTGCCATTTGCGTCGAGGAGTTCCACGCTTAGCGATGCACCTTTAGCCTTAACATCTGCGTTGACGAAGAGGTATTTGCCGTCAATTGTCATGGTGTCGGTCATGAACGCGCCGGAAGCGGCGGCATGCAACGACACAAAACCGTCGCGGCGTAGAGTGGCCAGCCCTGTGGCGAAGTTTGATTTGTGTACGGGCTTGCTATTGTAACGGCCCGAGCAGTAGAAATAGAGCGAGTCGCCCACGATAATGGGGCATCCTGCCACCGACTGCACATTGCCGGCATTCCATGCTTTGCTATTATCACTTACAGGTAGGAATGGCTTTTTGTATTCGCGGTTCCAGTGGAAACCGTCGTCGGTCCAACCGATGAGCACCTCGTTGCGCTTCTGTATGCAGAGACTGTCGCAAGCATCGTTCTCTGGTCCCTGCCACACGGTGAAGTAGCCGAGCATGCTCCGCTCGTAGGCCATGGCCTCATGGTTGTAGATTTGCGGACGGATGTTAGGGAACTGCGGATGGTGCGGGTCATCGTCCTCGGCATTAAACCAATAGCGTATGAACTTGTCGCTGCGGTTGTCGTACACTCTGTGGGCAAGGCTAACCGCCATCTCAGGGTCGTCGTCGGCAAGATAGGCGCGCGAGCGGCGGTACTTCTTGCCGTTGATGGTCTTCAACGAAAGGACATAGGTCTTGCGGAACGGGTCGTAGTAGGCGGCGCAACGGTCGTAGAGTTCGCCTGATAGTGCTTGGGTCTTGCTCCAATGAATACCGTCGGCAGAGTACTTGAGGTGCATGCTCACCGTAGCGCGTCCGTTGAAGACCACGGCAAACATCTTGTAGCGTTTCTCGGGGTCGCTCTCGTGCTTGTCGAGCAGCACCGACACGCAGTCGTGCTCGAGCGTGTCAACGATGTTGGTGCCATTCACAACGTCAAACACGGGCTTCTGCCACGCCTTGCCATCGGAAGATTCGGCGTAGCACAACACTAGTCCTTCTTTCTTTCCTCCGCCAGCCGAATACCACATCTTGAATTTCCCCTCTTGCTCGTCGTACCATACGCCACCGCTGAACGGAGCGGCATACGGGTCGCCTGCCGCATTCAGTTCCCACGGTTGGTCGGCCTTCATTATGGGGTTGAGTGGATAATAGGTGGGCGTGTGAAACACACGCTCCACCCCGTTGCAATTCTGAAAATCGGTGTATGCCGCTATGCGGCGACCCGGTTGCGCATGCAGGCTGACGGCCGTCAGCGCCATGATGAAAAGTGATGTTGTTCGCATGATTGTCATTGGTCTTTATATATGGTGACTTAAAAAACCGACATCCCAGCAAGTACCTAAGGAGGGTACTTGAGGTATGTCGGTCTTCTTGTTTATCTATCTATGTCAATTATTTCTGTAGTCCGGTGCGTTGTGGGTTTTGTCCGCGCATAGACCATACGGCATTAGTGGCATATGAGGTGGCACGCGATGTGACGCAAAGCATCTGCAAAGAACCGTCCTTGGTCACAGCTACGAAGGTGTTGCCCTTGCTGTCCATTACGGGAGCAGAAATGCATGACTCACCGAGACTTTGCTCAGCAAAGAGTGTTCCGTCTGCCTTGATGATGTAGTAAGTGGCATCGGCTGCGATAAAGTGTATGTAGCCGCGGTTGTCAACCATCGGTGTAGTCTGTACGCTGGCGTTTACGTTGTATTGCCATTTGAGAGTTCCGTCTGCGTTGAGGGCAATGATGCCGGAAGCGTTGTCATCGGTTGCCGTGCCGAGGTTGGCGTATACAGTACCGTCGGCGGCTATGGCTACTCCACCGTCTGCGATAGCGGTAGGCGTGTCGTATTGCCATTTGAGCGTTCCGTCAGCGTTGAGAGCCAATATCATACCGCCAGTGGTCTTGTCGGCTACGACATAGAGTGTGCCATCGGCTCCTATGGATACCTGACTGCTACGCAATGCTCCTATGAAAGCACTTGCTGCACCGCCGAATTCGGCATTGTAAATCCATTTGCCTGTGCCACTCGTGGTGTCAAAAGCAAAATAGCCTGTATTGCCTTTGCCAGTGCCGTAAAGTAAGCCATTGGTTGAAAGGCTAAGACCGCCAGTAATGTCACCAATGCCAGATGTATATTCTGTGCAGACACCATTTTTGATTTTCCATATCATGCCCTTACGTTGTGCGACATACACATCACCATTGCTGGCTACGGCAGGTGTTATGGCGTAGAGGTTAGCATCTGTTCCGGCATAGGCCCAGTTGATTGCTCCCTTGGTAGAAGCAGAGAAAACGAACAACTTGCGATTGGCGCTGGCATCTTTCAAGTCGCGTACGGTGAAGTAGATGTTGCCGTCGCTACCTACCGCCGGGCTGGAATAGATATCCTTGCAGCCAGCAGCCGTGCTACCTCCAGGATGAGCGGCAACCATAGCAGCATCGATATCGAGAATCCATGCCGTTCCGCCAGTCTGGATGTTGAATGCGCTCAGTCGGCCAACCTCGGAAGCGGAACCACCAGTGAGCAGGTAGACTGCAGAGCCATCGGCTGAAACGGCAGGAGAAGAGCCGCCCGTGAGACTGCCCTTGATGGCAGCTGCCCACTGTACGGAGATGGCCTTCGACGGGTCGAGCACAGTTACGTTTTGCGACTTGTTGGCCTTCAGGCCGTGGTTGTCGGTAACTGTGAGTTTAACAGTGTAGACACCTTCGCTTGTGTAGGTGAATGTAGGGTTCTGCGTGGTAGAGGTGGAGCCGGCGGCATCGCCGAACTCCCACAACCACGACGTGATGGTGGAACCCTGTTCGGGTGTCGTGGCATCGGTAAACTGTATGGGCTTGTTTATTTCGTAACCGTCGGCTTCCTCAGCGATGGTGAAGCCTGCCCTGGCGGCTGTGTAGTATGTGGTGTTGTCGTCACCGCACGAGGTCAACGATACGGTGGCCAATGCCATGATGATGGATAAGAAATATTTTTTCATGTGTTTCTTCTTTGAAATAGGTTATTTTATGTCTAAACCAGAAGCATTGAGCCCTTTTCCGCCTCCTGCCGTATAGCCGTGGCTCTCACCGGTAGACTCGGGAGATATCCAAAATGCGTAGAGATCGGCGTTGTCGAGATAGAACTTCACTTTGATATGTTTGCCCTTGAGTGAGGAGAGAGTCGCATTGTTGTTCCACTCTACGAGTTTCTTGGTGCTGTCACCAGTGATGACCTTGCAGTCTGATTTGGTGAAACCGCTGATGGTGTTTCCGTTCTCATCGAGGATCTCCACACGCAGAGAGCCTTTCACATCGGCATTGACATAGAAATATTCGCCAGTGAACTTCATCGGTACGGTGAGCAGTTCGCCACTGCCTGACATCGAAGCAAATCCGTCGCGGCGAAGTGTCGCCAAGCCGGTGGTCGTGATCTCGTTGCCTCCTTCAAGTCTTCGACCACTCATGTAGAAATAGAGTTTGTCGTCTACTATGATGGGTGAGCCGGCTGCCGACTGCAAGTTGCCGTTGTTCCATGCCGTGGTATTGTCGCTGACGGCAAAGAAAGGATTCATATCCTCTCGGTACCAACTGTATCCGTCGCGGCTGTAGCCCAACATGATTTGATTGCGCTTGATCACGCCGTCCTTTTCGCATACATCATTTTCCGGACCCTGCCAAACGGTGAAGAAACCGAGCATGATGCTCTCATAAGGAGTAGCATCGAGATTGTAGATGCCAGGTGAACCATCGTTGTTACTATAGCTTGGATGCTTCTGCTCGTTGGGCCATGTGCCAAACCAGAACTTGCTCAGTTCGGCTTTTGCGGCTTGGTTGCCGACAACGGGGTCTGCGTTCTCATAGTAGTCGCGGGCACGTATCGTGTAGGGGTCGCTGGATTGCAAACGTACATTATGACGCATGCTCCATACCCACACGTCGCGGAACGGGTTCTTGTAGACTGTGGAGCGGTCGGCGATGGCTTGTGACGGCGTAGAGTTGTCACGCCACTGTATGCCGTTGGCAGATGTCTTGTAGTGGTATTTCCATTTGCCACTACCGCCAGCCACTTGGAACATCTTGTAGCGTTTAGACGCGTTTGTCTCTTGCTTGTCCATCCAAATGGTAGAGGCATCACGGACGCTGTTAAGGTCTACGATGTTGGTCTCTGAGATTATGGAGAGTGAGGGCTTGGTCCAAGTCTTGCCGTCGGTAGACTCGGCGTAGCAAGTCACGCCTGCCGAACTGGAAGAATATTGTCCGCCACCGGCCATATACCACATCTTGAATTTGTTTTCGTTCTCGTCATACCATACTCCGTCGCTGAAAGGAGCTGCAAAGGCAGCGCCCTTGGTACCACTCTTCTCCCAGTTCTTGTCGGGCGAGAGTACTGGATTCTGCGCATAGTACTCGGGGTAGTGCATCACGCGCTTCAGGGTGGTCGATTCGATGAGGAAGTTGTCCACGAACAATTGACGGCCAACCTTTATGTTGACGGTTGTGGGACGTGAGGTAAGATAGAAGGGAGTCATTCCCTTGCGAATATCTGATGAGTACGACCGTGTGGGCGGCCATTGACTTGGCAACTTGATGCCGTTGTAGATTGCTCCGTCGTCGTCATCGTCGTCGTCAGGCGTGGGTGTTGGCGTGGGTGTTGGCGTAGGTGTAGGGTCATCACCACCACTGTCGCTACCCGAGCCACAGCTGGCAAGTGCCAATGCGCTGATGGCTGCGAATGCTATCAAATATAAATGTTTGTATCGCATAGTGCTGATTGTCGTTGAGGGTTATTATTCTGCGGATGGAGTGTCCACTCCGCTCGCGTTGAGTCCCGGTCCGCCTCCTGCCGTGAAGCCGCGGCTTTCGCCAGATGCCCAGGGTGATACCCAGAAAGCGTAAAGGTCGCCACGGGTGAGGTAGAACTTTATACGTGTGGGCTGTCCGGCGAGTTCGGCTACATCCTTCTTGTTCTTCCAAGTGATGTTTTGCTTGGTCTTGTCGGCCGAGCGCATCACGGTGCATTCTTTCTTGGAATAGCCAGGGATGACGTTGCCGTCGGCATCAAGAAGTTCAGCTCTTAGCGATGCGCCCTTAGCTTTCACGTCTGCGTTGACGAAGAGATATTTGCCATCGAAGGTTAGCTTCTCGGTCATGATATATCCTTCTTGCTTGTCGGCATGAAGTGATACAAATCCATCGCGGCGCAACATGGCCAAACCTGTAGAGGTGTAACTGTCCCACATGATGTCGTTGAGGCGTCGGCCTGAACTATAGAAGTAGAGCGAGTCGCCCACGATGAGCGGCGTACCGTTGATGGACTGCATATTGCCCCAGTTCCATGCTCCTTCGCTCTCGTTGACATCCATGAAGGCTTCATGCGAAGGACGTGCGAAGTGGAAACCGTCGCGGCTATAGCCCAGTTCCACGACATTGCGCTTCTGTATGCCGTCGCGCTTGCAGACATTGTTTTCGGGACCGCACCATGCGGCATATTGTCCGAGCATGATGCTCTCGTAGGCGATGCAGTCGAAGTTATAGATACCGGGTTCTACCTCGGGATATTTTGGGTGACGCAGTTCTTTGTCGTCGGGCGTGAACCAGAAGCGAAGGTTTCGGTCGGCGGCATCCTTGCGCACACGGTGGGTGAGGCTCACTAGCAGTTCGGGATCGGCGTTCTCGGCGTAGGCACGTGAACGTGACGAGACGGGTGTAGACCAGCGCAGACTCAGAGCCCAACGCTTTGTGAAGGGATTGTAGAAAGCTGTGGTGCGGTCGTACACATCCCCCGATTGGGCCACACCGCGGCTCCACTTGCGTCCGTCGGCACTATACTTCAGCACAATCTGCCAACGCTTGTCGGTAGGGCGGCGCTCGATGTTGAACAGTTTCCAACGTTTCTGCGGGTCTTTCTCTTCGCGGTCGAGCCATACGGTGGCTGCGTCGCGGTCGCAGGAGTCGCAGATGTTGGTGCCGGGGATGAGGTCGAGGTTCACCTTACGCCACGTCTTGCCGTCTTTCGACTCGGCATAGCAGGTGTAGAAAGTCTGGTTGCTCTGCTTGTGCAGTGTGCCTGCTCCGGCGAGATACCACATCTTGAAGATGCCTTCCTTCTCGTCGTACCAGATACCGTCGCTGAATGGGGCGGCATAGGGCGCTCCCTCTGTGGTCTTCTCCCACTCATCGGTAGGTTCGAGCACGGGGTTGCACTTGTAGAAGTCGGGCTTGTGGCTGACGCTCTTCAGATTGGTCTGACTGATAAGGAAATTGTCAACGAAGAGTTGTCGGCCATTGTTGATGGGCAACACGGTGGGCTTGTTCTGCAGATAGGGCAAGGGCATCTCGTGTCGCTCGGTTGGCTCCTCATATTGTGGAGGCCACACGGAGGGCAGGGTGATGCCGTTGCTCAAGGTCTGCGCCGCCACCATTGTAGCGGCGGCGCAGAGAATGGTTGAGAATAATGCTCTTTTCATAAGTTGGTCTTAGTATCCCGGGTTATTGCTTTCGATGTTCGGGTTGGAGTTCATCTCGTTGATAGGTATCGGGAGCCATTCGTGCTTGTTGGTCACGAACCCCTTATAATCAGTAGATGAGACAAACTTCTTGAAGTAGGGGTCTTGTGAGGTGAGTGTCTGGAAACGCTGTGCCAGTTCGCCCCAGCGGAGCAAGTCATAGAAACGGTGACCTTCAAATGCCAGTTCGAGCATGCGCTCGTGCTTCACGTCTTCGAGAGAAGCGGAAGTCAGACTCTCCAGTTCGGCACGGTTGCGTACAAGGTTGACTGCCTCGGTAGGCGACATTGCGCCTTGTGTTCCGCCGTTGAGCACGGCTTCGGCATAGAGCAACAACACATCGGCGTAGCGCAGGTAACGCCAGTTAACGCCGTGGGCGCGTGGCTGGTTGTAAACATACTCCTTGGTACCGGAGCCCATGCCATTGGTCTTGGGAGTGCCGTCGGCATTGGTCAGTGTTGGCATGGAGTAGTCGAGCCCCTTCTTGATGCCGGCCTTGAATGGGTGAGCCAGGGTGTTGGCTACGGTTTGGAAACCCTCAGCACTGGTGGTAGCAGGATAGAAATCCTCCCAATGGAAACCGCCGGGACCTTCGAGACGTATGGCCTTGCCCTCGGCATCGGTGTGCAGCTTGATCTCTGGCTTGAGGTCATCGAACATCAGTGTGGAGAACATACGGATGTCGGTGCATCCGTTGCGGTCGATGGAGTTGACAAACTCATTGTAGAGCCAGTTGTGTGCCACGCCCTCGTAGCCTACACCTGCTCCAGGGAGCATCAGACCACGTGCGTCAAAGGCGAGACCCGATGTGGCGGTACCAGGGTTAAAACCTGTATTGTTGACATCGCCAAGGAACTGAATCTCAAGAATAGACTCGGGATTGGCATCGTTCTCGTGGGCTACATCGAAATTCCATGAATAGTCGGAGGCCAACTGATATGTGCCATACTTGCCGTTGATGATGTCGGCAAACTCCTGTGCGGCCTCATTGTAGTAGGTCTTGGTGCTTGCACCGTAGTGGCTCTCTATGCCAGTGCGATACATATAGCATAGACCTTGCAGGGTAGCGGCGGCAGCCTTGGTCACGCGGCCTTGGTTGTCGCTGTTCCAATAACCTTTGGACGGTAACAACTCCTTGGCTTTTTCAAGGTCTTCCTGAATGAAGTTCCATACTGCCTCTGCCGTTTCCGGCTTGCGTACATAGTCCTCGGAGTTGCGTGGCATACTTCTCACAGGAGTCACTTGGCGGAAGTTGATGAGCAGATAGTAGTGGGCGAAGGCGCGCCAAAAGTAAGCCTCACCCATATATACGTTGCGCAGTTCATCGTTGCCGGAGAAGTCTACGTTTGGAGCTTCCTCAATGATGTAAGATGCCTGTGAGGCTGTGGTGTACATCAGTGTATATGGTTGCTCTATGGTGTAGTAACTCGAGTTGAGGTCTTCGCCAAACATACCGGGTTTGCCATAGTCAGAGTTTGACGAACCTTCGTCAGAGCGAATGATTTGAGTCTTGGAACCCGATGCACCCAAACAACGTTGGGTAGAAATGTATCCATACATGGTGGCCACGGCGTCGTTTACGCCTTCAGGAGTAGAGAAGTAAGATGACATGCTCGGTTGATTGGGGTTGACGGCGAGTTCATCGAAGATGCCGTTGCAACTTTGCAGTGTCAGTCCTGCTCCAAGCAAAAGTGTGGCTATGATTTTGTTCTTGCTTTTCATTGTTGTGGTGGTGTTAGAATGAAACGTTGAAACCAATGGTGTACGTTCTCGCATTGGGGTATGATTTGGAGTCGATACCGCGCGAGAAGAGAGCGTTGCTGCTCACCTCGGGGTCGTAGCCCGAGTATTTTGTGATGGTGAACAGGTTTTGCACACCAGCATAGAAACGCAGACGGTTGAGGCCCAGCTTTTGTGTGATGCGCTCAGGAACGGTGTAGCCCAATTGCAGGTTCTTGCAACGCAAGTATGATCCGTCCTCGATGTAGAACTCGCTTGGCAGAGAGTTGCCTCCGTTGGTGTTCTGCGTCTTCATGATAGGAATATTGGTGTTGTGGTTCGTAGGGCTCCATGCGTTGAGCACATCGGTCACGCAGTTGTTGGAGTAGGTGAAGTAGTAGGTATACTTCATCTGATTGAAGATCTCGTTGCCCTGTACACCCTGGAAGAACATGGTCAGGTCGAAATCCTTGTAGCCCATCGACAGGTTGAGACCATAGGAGAAGTCTGGTATGGGATTGCCAAGTATCACTTTGTCGTCGGCGTTGACTATACCGTTGCCGTCGGTATCGGAGAAAATGAAGTTGCCGTCGGCATCGAAACCGTCGATCTTGTAGCCATAGAACGAGCCGATAGCGTAACCTGGCATGGTGATAGATGGTGAGTCATTGAAATAACTTGACATGGCGCCAGATGTGATAGGCTGCACGTTGTCGCCGAGTGCCAACACCTTGTTGCGAAGGGTAGAGATGTTGAAGGTGGCATCGATATTGAAGTCCTTGGTGAGTTGCTTGCGATAGCCTACAGTGAATTCCCATCCGGTGTTCTTCACAGAAGCGGAGTTGACGTAGGGCTTTTCGCGTGAACTGTTGATCTCGAATACCTGACCAGACGAGAGGTTGAGGTCAATCTGTGCCAAAAGGTCTACATTTTTCTTCTGGAAATATTCTACTTGGAAGGTAAGCGAATTGTTGAGGAATGCCATTTCCAAACCGATGTCGGTAGTCTTGGCGGTCTCCCACTTCAGGTTCTTTGACTTCAAGTAAGCGGCGCGACCGTTGACATAGCGTGTGCCACCGAAGGTGTAAGGTATAGGACCATAAGCGATAGCGTCGAAGTTGTATGGGTCGAGGAAGTTGGAACCGAGTTCTCCATAGCTGGCACGCAGTTTCAGCTTGTTAATAACCTGCTTCGGAAACCAAGATTCTTCCTGCACGTTCCAACCCACGGAAACAGATGGGAAGTAGCCCACGCGCTGGTCTTTTGCGAACTTTGACGATTCGTCGCGACGGATGCTGGCAGAGAGCAGGTAACGGTTCTTGTAGTCGTAGTTCAAGCGGGCGAAGAAAGAGAGCAGGGCAGCGTTCTCGTCACCTGCCGAAATCTTTCCGTCGATGCTTTGGAAACCTGTAATCTCCGTGCCGCCGATATCCTCTATCGTGCCGATGGTCATCGAACGGTAGTACTCGCGCATCCAACTCGTACCGAGCAAGGCGTCGAAAGTGTGTCCCTTGAAGGTCTTGTTGTAGGTGAGCAGATTGTCGATGGTGTAGGTGAAGGTCTCACCGCGTGACTCGCTGATGCTGTTGCGGGTATTGCCGTAGTCCTCGTCGGCAGTGCCGTCGGCATTCCATTTTGTGTTGTATACCGGCGTGTGGGTGTAGTTGTGCGAGTTGCTCCAGTTGCCACTGAAGGTGAACTTATACTTCAATCCGTCCCACAAATCGAGTTGTGCGTTGATGGCACCTATGACATCTGTGTTCTTGTTGTAGCGGTCAGTATAGTAGAGCGGCGCAATCTTGTTGATGGCCTTACCATCTTCTGGATTGATGTAATAGTCGGGACCACCGCTGACGAGACGACCCTGACCATCGTAGATGGGCAAGGTTGGCAGAGATATGCTGAATGCCGTTGTGGGAGTCTTGTCGCGATGAGAGATGGAAAGATTTTCCGACAAGGAGAAAATGCCTTTCTTATAAGAAGAGTTGACGCGGAAGTTGTAACGCTTGTAGTCGGAGTAGATGGTCATACCCTTTTGGTCGAGATAACCGACACTTGTAGAGAAGGTCGTGTTCTCGCCGCCGCCTGAAACTGAAGCGTTGAGGTTCCACATAGGGGCGAACTGAAGCCATTGGTCAGCCCAGTCGGTGTTGGTGTTGGGATTGGTAGGGTTGTCGTTCTCCGGTGCGTGAGACAGTCCGCTGTTGTCGGCCACCGTATTGGCAAACGAGCGCCATTGCTCGGCATTGAGGAAGTCGGGTACGTTGGTCGGAGTCTGCACGGCAAACGAGCCGTCAATCTCAACTACCGGTTTGCCTTTCTTGCCACGCTTGGTAGTGATGAGAACAACGCCGTTGGCGGCACGTGAACCGTAGATGGCAGCCGCTGAACCATCCTTGAGTATCTCGATAGACTCGATGTCGTTAGGGTTGAGCGTGGTTAGTCCATTGTTGCTGAATGCACCGTCGATGACGTAGAGAGGTTCGGTCTCGCCAAAGGATGCCGCTCCACGAATGATGATGTTGACATCGGCTCCTGCGATACCTGCCTGCTGTACTACGTCGACACCTGGAGTACGGCCTTGCAGTGTTGAGGCCACGTTGGAAGTGGTCTGCTTGACTATTTCCTTGCTTGAGATAGAGGCTACTGCCGCCGTCATGCTCGACTTCTTCTGCGTGCCGTAGCCCACGACGACGAGTTCGTCGAGCGACTGCGAGTCGCTCTTCATCGTGACGTTGAGCGGTGTCCCGTTCCATTTCACCTCGGTCGGCTCGAATCCCAGATAGGTGATGACGAGTACGTCGCCCTTACGCGCGTTGGCAATAGAGAAGTTTCCGTCGATGTCGGTGACTCCACCATTCTTGGTGCCCTTCACCATTACCGTGGCTCCAACGAGCGGGTCGCCGTTAGGTTCTTTTACTGAGCCCGTGCAGACAGATACCCGGTCTGCCTGAGCATACACAGCTTGCTTTGTGGCAGTTCCTGCCGATACGGGGCTAAGGCTTACCCCCCCCCAGGCTAACAGAACCAAACTAATTGATTTTAAGTTAGTTGCCATAAATATTGGGTTTAGAATTGTTTATTAGACGTGTGATTAAAGTTTCACTTTTACTATTAGCTTTCTTACTTTTCCTGTACCTATTACAGGAGCGTGTGGGTCTTCTGGCCAGACAATCATGAACTGTCCGGGCCGCAGCGTGGCATACACTTGTGCTGGCTCGGCATAGAGGGCACAGTCGGCAGAGGCATCATAGGGTTGCTTCACGTTGGTGCAGTCCTCGACGGGCTTCCAGCCGATTGTCTCCTCGCCTTCGAGAAGCACATGGATGTCGATGTAGTCGCGGTGCATCTCAAGCATCTGCTCGTCTGCGCTGACGAGGTCGGGGTTGACGTTGTTGATGAAGAGGCGGTCGCCCTCTATCTCGATGCGTCCGCATGGAGTGTTTAGTAGATCGTGCGACTTGATGTAGTCGAACGCTTCCTTGAAGAGCGGATGGAGCTGTTCGATGCGCTCAGAGTGTTGAAGATTTGAAACGATCATATAGATGTCTTTTGTTACACAGTTTCGTTTATTCCATATTGTCTGTCTTGGGGCGCAGGGCGTAGAGCTGCACGGCGAGAGCCACGGCAACCACTGCGGCGAGTCCGGCGAAGCCAAGTCCGAGGTTGCCGTCATCGCTCCACTTGCCAAGCACGTGGGTGATGGCAGCTCCGGCGAACACGCCCACCATATTCATTATGCCGTAGGCCGTGGCGCGTTGGCGTGCGCCTACAAACTGGCAAAGGATAGGCATGTTGTTGGCGTCGAACATGCCAAAGCCAATGCCGAAGAGCAAACCGGCGCAGACGATACCTACAACATTATGACCGAAACCAAGGAGCAGAAGCGACGGAATGGTAAGGCCCAGACCTATTGCGCCAGTGTAGACACGGCCGCGAAGGGTGCGCTTCACCCAACGGTCTGACAGCGTTCCGCCCAGCAGTACGCCGATGAACGAAGAGGCTGCAATGGTGATTGTCGCCATAGGGCCGGCTTGCGACATTGGCAAGTCGAGGTTCTCGGCAAAGAGGGTCGGCAACCAGTTTTTTGTGGCCCATCCCGGAAGGCTTGGCACGGCGAAGTAGAGCAAAATGACCCAGAATGCCACATTGGTGAGCAGCGAGCGCATGCTTGCCACGACACCCATCGATGCGGGCTTGGCAGGCGAGTTGCTGACGGGAGCCTCGTCGCGCTTCTTGTCTTTAAGGCACAGGGCCAACACCACGGCGTAGGCGATGCCGATGATACCAAACCAGTGGAAGGTAGTGTGCCATGAGTAGGCGGCAGCGAGCGTCGCACCGAAACCGCCGATGGCCTGGCCGATGTAGAGTCCGGTCATGTGTATGCCGACGGCGAGTGAGCGTGAGCCCCCCGTGTGGTAGTCGGCGATAAGCGCCAATCCGGCAGGCAAGTAGAGAGCCTCACTGATGCCCATGAGCGAGCGCAGCCAGAACACCTGGTTGAAGGTGGTGGCCATGCCCATGAGATAAGTCACCGAAGACCACACCAGCAGACTGCCCACGATGAGCCACTTGCGGCTCAGGCGGTCGGCGATGATGCCCGACACGGGGCTCATCAGTCCGTAGATCCAGAGGAACACAGCCATGAGACGCCCGAAGTTGGTGGCCGATTGCAGCTCGGCGATGTCTATCTGCATGGCATCCTTCATGGTGCTGAGCATCTGGCGATCCATGTAGTTGAGCAGGGCAACGCCTCCAAGCAGGCCTACCACTATCCAGGGATAGATTTTGGAGTTCTTCATATTGATGATATTGTTCTTTAGAATGGTAAGTTGACATAGTTGTCAGGGAGAGGCGCGCCACTGGCCGGGCTCCAAGAGTAAGCCAAGAGAGGCGCACCCTAAACCTTAACGAGAGTCTACTGTCTTGCCGCGAGTATTTCGTTGCAGAGCAGATGCGAGCGAATCATCATGCGGGGCACATGGAACGGGCCCTTGAAGATGTTGCCCTTGGCAGGCTGAGCCACGCTGCCGTCGCGGTGCAGATAACCGTACCACTCGCCATACTCATGGTCGGGGAAATGGGCGTAAGTCCAGTCGCTTATCATGCGGTGACGCTCGAGATACTTCTCGTCGCCTGTGAGCTTGTAGGCGTAGAGGCAGGCGATGATAGTCTCGCACTGCGGCCACCAGAACTTCATGTCCTGCGAGTAGTCTTGCTGAGGGAAGCCCTTGCAGTCGCGGAAGTTGATTATGCCACCAAACTCCTTGTCCCAGCCCCAGTCCCACGACCAGTCGAAGATTTGCAAGGCGAGCTTCTGCAGCTCCTTGTCGCCCTTGCGCTCTGCCACGTCGAGCAGGAACCAAGAGGTCTCTATACAGTGGCCTGGATTGATGAGGCGACCGTTGATGGTGTCGATGAATTCGCCCTTAGGCCCCACGGTCTCAAGCAGAGCCTTGAACTCAGGATGTATGAAATATTGTGCCAAAGCCTTTATAGACAGTTCGGTCTGTTCCTCGAGTTCTGCATCATCGCACACTTGGCGCAGCACGTTTGCCACGTTGATGAGGATCATCGTGATGCTGTGGCCTTGTGCCTCCATGGTGGGCAGGTACTTGGGCTCGAGCAATCCCGGAGTGGTGAGCATGCGGCGCATGTCGCGGAATATCTGCATGGCTTTCTCGGCGTAGGCCTTGTCGCCTGTGGCCTTGCTGTATTCAGCCATGGCAATGGCGGCGAAGCTCTCGCTGAACACGTAGCGGCGCTTGCGCAGAGGAGTGCCGTCGGCTGTGACCTCGAAGAACATGTGGCGATCGGTGTCGAAGCAGTGGGCCTCGATGAAGTCGATGGTGCTTTTGGCAGCATCTAGCCATTCTGGGTTCTTCTCGATATTATTGTATGCGTAAGCGCAGATGTAGGCAAAGCGTCCCTGGAACCACACCGACTTGGTTGTGTCCATGAGCGTGCCGTCGCGGTCGACACAAGTGTACACTCCACCGTGCTCATGGTCTACGCCATGCTCCATCCAGAATGGCATGATGTTGTTTACAAGGTCTTCGCGATAGCACTCGCCCCAATAGGAAAGATATTTGTTGATGTCCATTATCTTCTTCAGTTGAATGAGTACACCTTATTATATATATTAGAACACGTTGCACTTGTTGAAGAAGTCGATGGCTTCGAGTTCCTTCTTCAGAGCTACCTCTTCCTCGTCAGTGACATTGCGGAATGGCGTGCGGTTGGGACCAAGGTCGAGACCGATGAGCTTCATGATGCGCTTGCCGCCAACGATGTTGCCGCGGTAGTGGCAGATTACGTTAATCACCTCCTGGGCGTAGTTCTGCAGTTCGCGTGCCTTCTCAAGGTCGCCGTTCTTCCAAGCCTCGAGTATGCCGGTAAGGCAACGTCCGTTGTAGTTGGTGGTGCCGCCGATGCCGCCCTGTGCGCCGCCCATGGCAAGGCAAGGGAGAATGGTCTCGTCCTGACCGTGGAGCATGTCAAACTTGCCGTCTGCATAGAGACGGCACTGGTTGTACTCATAGAGGCTCTCGAAGGTGTACTTGATGCCAGCGAAGTTGGGGATGCGTCCGTCAACAGCCTTGAGAAAATCGACCATAGGGAGGAATGCGCCGTTGAAAGCCGGGATATGATAGAAGTAGAATGGCAGATCGGGTGCGCCTGCGGCGATCTCCTCGCAATATTTCACGAGCTCTTCCACGCGACCCACCTTAGGGAATGGAGGAGCCATGGCTCCTATTGCCCATGCGCCGATCTTCTGTGCGTGCTCAGCCAACAGACGGCTCGACTTCACGCAGCAGCTGCCCACGTGTACGAGAACTTTGAAACCTTCTGGAGCGACCTCCATCCAGCGCTCTGCCAGGGCCATGCGCTCCTCTTCGGTGAGCATATAGCCTTCGCCGGACGAACCGTTGATGAATACACCCTTGAGGCCGTTCTTTACAAGCATTTTTGCATAACGTTCAATTGGCTCGAGGTTCACCTCGCCGTTGGCGTGGAACGGGGTGAAGGGAGCATCGATAAGTCCTTTGATTTTTTCCATATGTGTTAGAGTTGTTTGTTAAACTTGCGATTGGATTGTTGTTGGGTGCAAATTTAAATAATAATTTTATTAACTGCAACGATTTTGCAAAAATAATTTCATAAAAACTTCACAAACGACTCTTTAGTTTTAATAAATCGATAAAAGAGTTAGGCATTGAAAGAAAAACCGTGAAAGACTTGGTCTTGTTGGGAATATTTCTTAACTTTGTGAAACCATCCGTTTGAAAGCCAAATAATGCTAGAGTAAAACCTTATTATATATATTCACATGCTTAATAACTTCAATCTTGGTGGCGACGGCAAGAATACCGCGTTCAAGAGGGATATTCTGAAATATTTTGTGGCCAATGGCAATTCCACTATTCTCGAACTTGCCAAGGACTCGTCGCTCAGCGTACCCACGGTGAGCAAGGCTGTGGCCGAGCTTCTTGAGTTGGGCTATGTGAAAGAGTATGGCAAGCAGGAGGCGGGCGAGGGACGCCGTCCAAACCTTTATGGCCTGAATCCCGAGTCGGGATATTTTGTGGGCGTAGAGATTAAGGTGGGGTTTGTCAATCTGGGACTTATGAATTTCCGTGGCGACCTTGTTGAAATCGACGACAATGTGCCTTGCCGCATCGACAACACTATGGAATCGGTGGACGAACTGTGCGGCCTTGTGGTCGACTTCATCAACAAGACCGACGTAGACCGCGCGAGCATTCTCAATGCCACGTTCTGTATATCGGGTCGTGTCAATTCAGACAGTGGCTATTCGCATACACTTTACAACTTCTCGGAGCAACCGCTCACAAACCTTCTTAGCGAGCGCATAGGCTATCCGGTGTGTATAGAGAACGACACTCGGGCTTTTGCCTATGGCGAATTTATGAAAGGGGCTGTAAAAGGCGAGAAGGACGTGTTGTTTGTCAATGTGAGCTGGGGTCTCGGGCTGGGTATAATCCTCGGCGGTGAATTGTATAAGGGCAAGTCTGGATTTGCTGGCGAGTTCGGTCATACCCACATGTTTGATAATGATATACTTTGCCATTGCGGCAAGAAGGGATGTCTTGAGACCGAGGCTTCGGGCAGTGCCCTACAGCGCAATGTGCGCCGACGCATAGAAGAGGGGGAGTCGTCGTTTCTCACCCAGAGCGAGGGTGACATCTATTCGCTTGAAAATATCATCGACGCGGTTAACCGTGAAGATCCGCTTTGCATCGATGTCATCGAGCATATAGGTCTGAAACTGGGTGAGAGCGTGGCCAACTTGATAAACCTCTTCAATCCCGAACTGGTCGTGATAGGTGGTGTGCTTGCGCGCACGGGTGACTTCCTGCTTCAGTCTGTAGCCGCTTCGGTGCGCAAGTATTCTCTCAGCATTGTCAACAAGGACACCCGCCTGTGTCTCTCCAAACTGCACGAGCGAGGCGGAATAATAGGTGCCTGCCTGCTAGCGAGGAAGACTTTACTTGGCTGACATCACCGCTATTGGCAAGTTGTATGAGAGCGCTCCTTATTGGTCAGCGTTCTCTACATAGCCTTGATATTCTGGCACCAGTCCGGACATTATGGCCTCGTAGCTTTCATCTTTTATGTGGTCGATATTTTCGCGGCCTTTCCCTATCGGGTAGATAGGCTTGTGGATGGTCAGTCTCAATGGATGCCAGTTGACCCAATGCCAATCCTTCGTGCGAGGCATGATGTTGAACGAGCCGTTGATGGTTAGTGGGCAGACGGGCAGTTGCAGTTCATCGGCAAGCATGAAAGCTCCACGGCGGAAGAACCCCATGTGACCAGTGAAAGTGCGGGCTCCCTCGGGGAATACCACCACCGACATGCCTTCCTTGAGAGTCTCACGAGCATCGTCGTAGGTCTTCTTTATCCTCGACGCGCCACGTTTGTCCACTATGATTTGATGAGATGACCTGCATGCCTGGCCAATGATGGGAATCGTTGTCAGGCCGTGTTTCATCATCCACTTGAAGTTGCGGTTGAGAAAACCGAATATCAGGAAAATGTCGAAAGCCCCCTGGTGGTTTGCCACGAAAACATAGCTCTCGCCGGGCTTGAGGTTCTCCCTCCCCTCAACTTTCACGGGCAGGAGAAGCAACCTCACTGCCAACCATGCCCAATGGTGTCCGGGCCAATATCCCCAAAAGTTGCCGTTGCCGATCTTGCAACCCACCATGGTGAATATGCACATGATGATGGTGCAGAGTAGGAATATTGGTACGACAATGCATATTTGGTATGCGCGATAAAGGTATTTCATGGGAATTGATGTTTCTGATTTCTTGTTTATTTGTATAATGCCTTTTGTTCAAATCGCAAGGACATTTAATCTCTCATATTCTCTTTTATCTCTTGTGTAGTGTTATCAACGTTATTTCGCAAGGCATATTCAGCCTGAAAGGAACAAATCCGCCCAGCCCCGCGTTGACATAGATGTGTCGTCCATCCTTTTGGTAGAGTCCTCGGTCTTCATTGATGGTAAACATCGTTGGGCGCAAGCCGAGAATCTGCATTTGTCCGCCGTGGGTATGTCCTGACAGCGTGAGTTGAACATTGGAGTGGGGCAGAATGTCGTTTTCCCACGCTAATGGGTCGTGTTGAAGCAATATTATAAATGCCGACGGTGGTATGCCCTTGAGAGTCTTCTTGAGATTAGAGTGGTCGTATTCGGGTATGCGGCTATAGTCTTCAGCTCCGGCGAGCCAAATCGAGTCAGCCGACAATTGTCCGTTGTTTAATTTCCGCTTTATAGGTATGTTGCTGTTTAGCAACACTCGTCCGAGCTTGTTTTCAATGCCTATAAGGTGGTTTGTCATCTTGACCTTTTCTTCCGGTGTCGCTTTTACATATTGGCCGTAATCGTGATTGCCCAACACGGAGTACATATAAGGCAAATGTTTGAGTTCCGGCATCATAGCTTCCGCTTCCTGGGGTCTCATGTTCTGCATGTCGCCAGTGAAGCAAACCAAGTCTATGTTTTTTTGCGCCTTTATGCTGTCAATCTCTGCCTTTAGGATTTTCCGTCTCCATCCGTTGAACGTGCCTGAGTGGATGTCGGATATTTGCATCACCCGGAAACCGTCAAACTCTTCGGGAAGGTCTTGGAAGTTCAGGTCAACTTGCCTGACCACAATCTGTCCCACCCCGAAGGTCATTCCGTAGATATATGCCAACACCCCGGCGGTGCCGACTGCTAGTCCTATGCGATGACCATAGTTGTAGCGTGTGTGGCAGATGGCGCGCAGAGCCGAGCCAAGAGCCGAACATATAGCAAACAATGCCTTGGGCAAGATAAACAGTCCAAAGAGACAGAGGTAGGTGTTGAGCCACGTGAGATCGGTTGGGGCGAAGTTGCGGATGGAGGATAGCGCCACGGTGTACGCTATCATGCAAAGGCACGGAAGCCACCACAATATTCTTACCACGCGGTTGTGGAGATAGCGCGTGCGATAATAGTGGAGCCAGATGTAAATGTCGGGCACCAAGATTATCAAGATGAAAAAGATGAGAGATCTAAGTATCATGTGGCTTATAGTGACATCATGTATATTATTGCTTTAACAGTGACGACTGGAGAAATCGTCTTATCGTGCTTACGGGCAGTTGGCGTCTGCGTGCGTAGTCGATGAGTTGATCATCCCCAATCTTTCCCAGTTCAAAATATCGAGCTTGAGGATGCGCGAACATAAGTCCCGAGGTTGACGCATGTGGTTGCATCATGCCGCTCTCAGTGAGTCGGATGCCGATGCTTGCCATGTTTATCAGCTTGTCGATGAGGAAGTTCATGCTGGTGTCGGGCATAGACGGGTATCCCACCGCCGGCCTTATGCCTTGGTATTTCTCGGCGTGTATCTCGTCTATAGTCAATTGCTCGTTTGGCGCGTAGCCCCAATGGTGTCGTCTTACTTGGAGGTGTACAAGTTCTGCAGTGCCTTCGGCGAGCCTGTCGGCAAGCACCTGCGACAACATCTTCCCGTAGGCATCGTTGTCGTAACCGCAAGTGAGGTCGTGGTCCACGGTAGCGGCAAACAGTCCGATCTTGTCCTTGATGCCTTGTGAGACAGGTCTCAGAAAGTCGGCGAGGCAGAAGTTTGGCTGGTCTGGCTGGGTGGGCTTCTGCTGTCTTAACATTGGCAGACGAACCCCATCGGCTATAATATCGTCGCCATCGCTGTTGGCGTCAACAATCCTGAATACGGCATGGGTGCGGTAGTTACCTTGCCATTTGTCGAGCATTGCGTTGGCATCAGCGTGAAGATGGTCACGCTCAGCGTTGTCCTTGCCATTCATGCCCCAAGCGTAGTCGAAATATATCCAGTTTATGAATGGTCTTATGTCATCGATGTTGTAGTCGATTCGCATGGTTTACCTCTGGTTGAACTTGTGTTTGGACTTAATGGTTAAAGCTGACCGCCTCGCCATGGTAGGAGTCATCTGTTTTACCATTTTCGAAAACGGTATGGCCGTTGCATATAGTCCTCACGACGCGCCAACCGAACTTGTCGCCTGTGAGAGGACTCCAACCGCATTTGCTTTGTATTATGTTTTCGGTAAGCGTCCAGGGCTCAACTTGTTTTACTATGGCGATGTCGGCCTTGTAACCGGGACGTATGAAGCCTCGATTGCTCACGGAGAACAGGCGTGCCGGATTGTGGCACATGAGCCAGACCATTTGTTCAGCGGTTATGATGCCCTCGTCGACAAGGTTAAGCATTGACACCAATGAGAACTGCACCATCGGCATGCCCGATGTCGCATGTGCGCATCCCCCTTGCTTGTCGCTGAGGTTGTGTGGCGCGTGGTCGGTGCCTACGCAAGTGATTATACCTTTGTTTAAGGCAAGAAGCAAAGCCTCACGGTCTTTAGCAGTTTTGACCGCTGGGTTGCACTTTATGAGAGCATTGCGTGTGGCATAGTCGTCATCAGTGAACAGAAGGTGGGCAAGTACCGCCTCTCCTGTGATGTTTGGAAATGTACCCAAACGGAATACATTGTCGTTTACCGGCATCAGGCTAAGCTCTTTCGCCGTGGAAATGTGTGCTATGTGGAGGCGGGTACCATGCGTGTTTGCCAATCTCGTGGCTAAAGCGGAGCTGGCGTAACATGCTTCCTCGGAGCGTATGATTGGGTGAAGAGTTATGTTAGGGTCGTTGCCGTAGGCGGCTTTAGCCTTTGCCATGTTGCTGTTGATGATGCTCGAGTCTTCGCAGTGAGTCATCAATGGCAAATTGAGTTTTGCGCATTGCCCGAAGATGTCGTCGAGGGCTTTTTCGTCGTCAACGAGCATGTTGCCGGTAGAGGCACCCATGAAGAGCTTTATTCCAGGCAAGAGTTTCGCGTTGAGCTGCTTGAAGCAATTTGCATTGCTGTTTGTTGCTCCGAAAAAGAAAGCGTAGTTGACATGGCTTTCCTTCTCGCCTCGTTGCATCTTGTCTTCCCAGTCGTGTATGGTTGTTGTGGCAGGCTTGGTGTTGGGCATGTCGAAGTAGGTGGTAACGCCACCCCATGCCGCCGCTCTCGACTCACTCTCGATGTCGGCCTTGTCAGTGAGCCCCGGCTCACGGAAGTGCACGTGCTCGTCGATTACGCCAGGCATAACAAGACACCCCGAAGCTTCTATATGTTGGTCGTAGATGCCTCGGGGTGTCTCGTCTTCGGCAATCACGCTTTCAATATGGTCGTTGTCTATTATGATGGAGCCTTTGAAAGACTTTCCCTCATTGACAATCGTACCATTTTCGATGATTGTCCTCATATTGAGAAAAGTTTATGTTCGTGTTATATGCTTATCATAATATGTTATTGAGCCATTTGGTTTGGGGTCTGGCCATCTTGTGGAGCCTCTTGTGGAACTTCTTGCGGTGCGCTTTGCGAAGCTTGCTGAGGTGCTTGCTCTGGCATCTTGGTTCCGTTCATGATGCTCTGGTTCTCTTGAGCGGCCTCATAATACTCCTTAACCTGTGGGTCGTTCTTGAACTTGTCTGTTGCCTTGCTCATGATGTCTTCAACCCATGCGTCGAGCATTGGCACGTTGTAGCGGTTCATGCAAACGTTTATGAAGATATAAGGCCCAAGCACATTGTCCATGTTGTCTGTGACAAACGATGTCACGAGCTTGTCCAGGCGACGGTTGATATCTGCGTCCTTGGCGGCGAGGCGGGCGTTTACGGCATCCATGTTCTTGCCGTTCATTATGGCTTGGTCGTGCTGGTGTACGAGGTCATTGCTCTCGTTCATCAGTCGGGTGAACTGCTGTCTGAATTTCGTCAGCTTGTCGTTGAGTGGCGTACCTGTGACGGATTCCTGTGAGTTGTCTATCTTCACTTGGATATCTCCTCCTTCAAGCACCACTGGTATGTTGTTGTTGTCGTCGAGAATGATATTGGCGACTCTTACGGAGTCTGTTGATCCTCCGAATTGGAATTGCCCGTGAACGACATCACAAGAGTCCAGCTCTTTCAGTGTCGTGTCCTTCATTACTTTAAGGTACAGTTTCTGACCGTCGAGCATGCTCACGCTTGTGGAGCCTGAGATGTGGAAACCGTTGGCGCATGAGCTCAAGGCAAGTACACTGATTATGGCGTATAAGACTTTATTCATAAGTTTTCGTTTTCTTCTTTAGCAAAGATACAACCTCTTGTCGAGTATCTGAACTATTTTTATGCAATTTAATGGAAGTGACTACTCTTTTATGTTTTTTTTCGATAGTTCGTGGTCAATTCTATGTGCGGTGTACACTTCGAGAATCGCCGCCACGAGAAGCAATATCACCCATTTGTTGTATAAATAAGTGATGTAGGCTATATGGTTGTTGAACAACGGCTGGAAAAAACTATGGTTCACGCCTGCGTACACGGTGTCGGCGAGAAGCAAACCAGCCAATACGAACAACAGGTCGCTCAGGTTTTGCAATCTTTTTAGTCGGCGCACCACGATATCCTTACCTTCGTAGACTTGTGACACTTGCATGACCGCAAACATGACAGCACCCAAGAGATAGACCCAACATAGCACTGTTGGCGCTACGGTGAGCACGCAGCAGGCCACTCCGATGACCATTAAAACGCCGCCAGATAGGAATATGGCACTTTGTATTTTGTTTAGTTGTTTCATTCTGGTGATTATTTTTCAGTGTCATCGTTTACCCTCTCCGTGCTGAGCACGAAGATGTCTTCATCGTCAGCTTTCATGAAATAGCGTTCCCGTGCTATCTTCTCAATATATCTGGGATTGCGTTTGAGCTTTTCAAGTTGGGTGTTGGCTGAGTCGTTGATGGCGTTGTATTTTTTGATTTCTTCTTTCAGGCCGCTTATTTGGATGTCGTATTTTACGCGTTGCATGAAACTGTTTTCGTCGACGAAGCCAATAAACAAGACTCCTATCACTATTGTGATAAGATACTTGTGTCTTGCCAAGGCTGACAAAATCGACAACAGTTTCTTCTTCTCCATTTATTGCACTTTCAATTTCTTATGCAAAGGTAGTCATTTAGTGCAAACGAAACAAGACAATGTTGTATTATTGTGTTTCGTTTGCACTTCTTTTATCCATTTCCAAATGTATACGTTCCTCGCGTATACTTGGGTATTACATGAAAATGGTAACAGAATAAAGGTAGAGCACTGCCGCGGGTATTGCCAGAAGGCTTGAGTCGAACCTGTCCATCATGCCTCCATGTCCGGGCAGTATCTTTCCGCTGTCTTTCACGCCAATCGTGCGTTTGAACAGACTCTCCACGAGGTCGCCCCATGTGCCGAAGATCACGACCACGGCCCCAAGTCCCAGCCATTGTGGCACGTTAAGTGCGTGAGCGTCACCGCCGCAATTGGCAAAGTAGCCTATCACGCCAGCTATGATAACCGCGAATATACCACCGCCAATGCTGCCTTCCCATGTCTTTCCGGGGGAAATGCGTGGAAAGAGCTTGTGTTTTCCGAACATCGAGCCGAAGCAGTAGGCTCCAGAGTCGTTTGCCCAAAGCAGGATGAACACGGAGAGCGGAAGTAGCATGTCGTAGCCGCTGAAGTTGCCCGAGTCATCACACTTGAAAGCAAGGATGTTGATGAGCGCCAGAGGCATGGCTATGTACATCTGTCCGAGCATTGTGTATGCCATGTTGGTTACGGCGTTGCGGTTCTTGGCATAAAGCTCGCTGATAAGAAGGTAGATAATAGTGAGAACGTATGGCATCATCACCGCGAAACCCTTCACCACGCCAATGCTCCACATTGCTATGGCGATGAAGAAGTAGACTCCGCCTACGGTAGAGATGAAGCGGTTGACGTTGACATCGGCAACGCGGTCGTTTACCAACCCTGTGTATTCCCACAGCGTTAGTCCGGTGATGATGGTGAAGAGCAGGAGCATTGCCATGCTGTTGAGAAAGCCGGCTACCATGATGGCCACGAAAAGCACTCCCGTGATGGACCTGACTATAAGATTTTTCTTTTTGTCTGTCATGACCCTTTGTTCTTAATTGTTCTCTATGTTGTGGTTTTCCGTGCCATTGTCAAGGTTGTCGTTTTGTCTTTTGTCGGCAATGGCTCTGTCGTGCTCGGCCTGCGCTTGCTTCACCTCGTCGGGCATGTCCTCAAGTTTGGGAGCCTCTGCGTCTTCCTTGGCTTTTCTCTCTGCCTCTATTCGCTCGTTCTCCTTGATCAGCTCTTCCGAGCGACTTGTCCATGGACGCTTGCCTAAGATCTTCTCCACGTCCTCGCGGTATATCACTTCCTTGTCGAACAAGAGTTGCGCAAGCGCCGCGTGCCCATCCTTGTGTTCTGTGAGTATCTGCTTGGCGCGCTTGTATTGGTCGTTCACAATCCTGAGCACCTCGTCGTCGATCACTTTTGCGGTTGTCTCGCTGTAAGGACGCTGGAACGAGTATTCATCATTATTATAATAGCAGATGTTTGGCAGCTTGTCGCTCATGCCGGTATATGCCACCATTCCGAAGGCGGCTTTGGTCGAACGCTCAAGGTCGTTCATGGCTCCGGTTGAGATGGCGCCCACGAAGAGTTCTTCGGCGGCGCGGCCTCCAAGAAGTGAGCAAATCTGGTCGAATTCCTCTTCCTTCGTCGTGATGACTCTCTCCTCTGGTATGTACCATGCTGCTCCAAGGGCTTGTCCGCGTGGTACGATAGTTACCTTGACGAGAGGATTGGCGTATCTGCAGAACCAACTTATTGTGGCGTGTCCTGCTTCGTGAATGGCTATGGAACGTTTCTCGTCGGCAGTCATCACCTTGGTCTTCTTCTCCAATCCGCCAACGATGCGGTCCACGGCGTCGAGGAAGTCTTGTTTCTCCACGGCTTGCTTGTTGTGCCTGGCGGCTATCAAGGCTGCTTCGTTGCAGACGTTTGCTATGTCTGCGCCCGAGAATCCCGGGGTCTGGCGGGCGAGATAGTCAATGTCTATGTCATTGCCGAGTTTCAAAGGCTTGAGGTGCACGAGGAATATGGCCTTTCTCTCTGCGAGGTCGGGCAAGTCGACGTGTATTTGCCTGTCGAAACGGCCGGCGCGCAACAAAGCCTTGTCGAGCATGTCGACGCGGTTTGTGGCGGCAAGCACGATGACGCCCGAGTTTGTACCGAATCCGTCCATCTCGGTGAGTAGGGCGTTAAGGGTGTTCTCGCGCTCGTCGTTGCCTCCCATCGACGGGTTCTTTGACCTCGCGCGACCAACGGCATCAATCTCGTCGATGAAGATGATGCACGGTGATTTCTGCTTTGCCTGGGCAAAGACATCGCGGACGCGGCTAGCGCCAACGCCGACGAACATCTCAACGAAGTCGGATCCCGACATGGAGAAGAATGGCACGCCTGCCTCGCCTGCTACGGCTTTAGCAAGCAGGGTCTTACCCGTTCCGGGAGGGCCAATGAGCAGGGCACCCTTTGGTATTTTTCCGCCAAGGTCGGTGTATTTCTTTGGGTCCTTGAGGAAGTCCACTATTTCTTGCACTTCCTGTTTGGCGCCTTCTTGTCCTGCGACATCCTTGAAGGTTATGCCCATCTCGTTTGCTTTCTCATAGAGTTTTGCCTTGCTCTTGCCGACGCTGAAGATGCCTCCGCCTCCGCCCATGCCGGCGCCTCCGCTCATGCCTCGACTGAACATCCAGAAGAGGAAGAAGAAGAAAAACAGCGGGCCGAGGTTTATGAGCAGGCTCCATATGTCGGTGCCACGCTCGTTGTTGTAGCTATATCCGGCAAGCTTGTGCTTTTGTTGCTGGCTGTCAAGAAACTTCTCCAATTCGTCCACGGAGCCAAACTGCACGCTGACGTATGGGTTGGCACCCACCTGCTGGGCGGTCATGTTGAAGACAGTCCGGATATGTTGTGGCTTGACATACATCTTCAGAGTGTTGTCGCTCTTGTTTATCACCACGCGTTGAGCGTAGCCTTTGTTGACGTAAGCCTTGAAGTCGCTATAGTTGGCCTCTTGGCTTGAGCCGCCACCTTTTACTATTGACCCGCCACCTCCTGAGAAGAGCATGATGGCGAGAACGACTGCTACTATTATGTAGAGCCAGTTCATGTTGAACCGAGGCATCTTAGGCTGCTGGTCGTTTTGGTTCATTTGCCTGTTGTTCATGGTTTTGTCTTGTTCTTTCTGTTTTGTTATAGGCTCACGCCGCCATTCTCCGTGACGATGGAGATGTTTGCGTCTTCCCAAAGATGCTCAAGGTCGTAAAACTCTCTTGGCTCGGGTTGGAAAATGTGTACCATTATGTCCACGAAGTCTATGGCGACCCATTGGTCGTTTCCAAGTCCGGTTACGCCCACAGGCTTCTCGCCGGTTTTCTCGCGGCATTTGTCGCCCACCGATTGGGCTATGGCTTCCACCTGTGCAGGTGAACCACCTTGGCAAATCACGAAATAATTGGCGACTGCTCCGTCTATATGTCTAAGATCGACTACGCGGATGTCTTCGCCCTTCTTGTCTTGTATGGCGTCGACGATAATCTTCAGCAACTCTTCTGTCGTTGTTTCTTTCATTATTTAATATCAGTGTGTTAACAGCTTATCCATGACAAAGTTAGTGCTAATCGCACGAATTACAAAATTTATTAATCTTATTTTTGAATTAAGTGTCTCTGACATGACATAATGGCGGATAATCGTGACTCGAATATTTTTTTTGAAAAAAAATGGCAAAAAGTTTGGACGGTAACAAAAAAGTCTGTACCTTTGCACTCGCAATTCAGAAATGAGGTTGCAAAGACATTGGGGTATGGTGTAATGGTAACACTACAGATTCTGGTCCTGTCATTCTTGGTTCGAGTCCGAGTACCCCAACATCCAGAGAGCCAAGCAAGTTTCTTGCTTGGCTTTTTTGTTTTTAATATGATTCTTAATTCGTCCTTATGCTTAATCGTTTGGCTATGCGTTTGCCTTTGTTGTCAATGGTGTTTCTTTTCATGCCACTATTGGTGTTCTCCCAAAAGAGGCAGCCGGGATTTTCCGTGTCGATGATACCCGACGACGTTTTCGTCCGTATTCAGGGCAAAAGCTATCCTGATGGTTGTCCTGTGCGCCGGCAGGATTTGCGCTACTTGCGCTTGTTGCATATTGACTTGGATGGTCATGTCAAGCAAGGCGAAATGGTTTGCAACAAGGCGATAGCCAATGATGTGTTGGAGATTTTCGAGGAGCTTTACAAACATCGCTATCCCATAGCAAGTGTCCGCCTCATAGACGACTTTGGGGCTAACGATGAAGAGTCGATGCGCGCCAACAATTCGAGCAGCTTTTGTTATCGTGCTGTGCGCGGCAGCAAGAAGTTGTCGGCGCATGCCAAGGGTATGGCCGTTGATATAAACCCGCTTTGCAACCCTTGCGTCAGACGGCTGCGTTCGGGCAAGGTCATGGTGCAACCTTCAGTTTCGGGCAAGTATGTGGATCGTAGTGGTTCCTTTCCTTATAAGATAGAAAAGGGCGACCTTGCGTGGAAGTTGTTCACAAGTCGTGGATTCAAGTGGGGTGGGGCGTGGAAGACGGTAAAGGACTATCAGCATTTTGAGAAGTAGCAAAATGCCCTGCGCCCCATCTTGAATAGAGGATCGTGCAATCAAGCTTGCGTGAATTTCACGTCCTGCAAGGTTGCGGTTTTTACTTCATGTCCTTGTAGTCGTCTGTTTCCAAGAGTTGCTTTACGGTAACGTTGCTGTGCTTCTTCATGTATCGGCCCACCATCTGCACGTAGTCGGTACGAAACAGCTCCGTGCCTATTGCCTTGTTGGTAACCCACATCATTTTTCCCATGTGGAGATCCTTCTCCAGTTGGGTTCTCGTGTCAAAATCTTCCATTGGATACAGGCTGAGCAGGTAGAACAGTGTGCAGTCGGGCACTATGTATGACCTGTTCATCGACTCCAGTTGCTCGTTGCTGTATCCGAACTTCTTGTAGAGAGGGTATTTCCCGCCAAGGTATTTGTCGAGCGATATGCCTATAATGCGTTCGCCTACCACTACGCTTTGGTCGAGCGCGCCTATTTGTGTATAGACGTGTGGCAAAGGCATGTCCGGAATCCAACTCTTCAGATTTGAAAAGGTGTTTTGCAGACCTTGGTTGACATCGTCCATGTTGGCGTATTCCAATTGCACGTCGCTTACCAATGATTGCAGTGTCGAGTCCTGGTAGAAACGCAAGAACCGCTCGCTTATGTCGTGGTCGTTGACATCGCCAATGCGCAATATCTTCTCCACGAGCGTGCGTGTTTCTATCGGGTACTCCGTGTTCATTTGCTGCAATGCCGAGAAGTCGCCCGTCACCACGTAGCGACTTTCCAAGCGATCATAACGATCCACCTTCATGTTGGAAGGGTCATCATAGTCGCTTGACTTGAGCTTAAACTCACACGAGGAGCACAAGACACACAATATTAATATGTAGTATATCTTCTTTAGCAACGTATTCTGAGTAATGTCTGATTAACTAAAATACAACACCTTTGGACCTAATGCCTATTATACATTGCAAAAGTAACGAAAAATATGGAATTAACCAAATGATAAGATAAAAAAATACAAAAATATGTCTAAAGTTACCAACTTTGATGCACGTTTTATTAAGAATGTGTAAAAAAGTAGTATTTGTGTGTAATTGCTATTCCGTGATATACACCAACACGAAATCCTTGTTTACCTCGTAATTTACTGTTTTTGTCTCTCCTTGTCTTAGGTTTACCAAGTTAGCAGTGCCCGTCTCTTGTTGCGTGAATGGCAACAGTCGCATCTCAAGAAACCCAAGGTGTTGCTCGTGATAATATTTATATGCTGCTTCCTTGGCGCACCAGGTTATTATCCTTTCGTTGAGCGTGTCTTGTGGCTCGTCGTCGCGCATGAATCGGGAAACGATCTTGTTTACCCTGTCTGAGACGTATTCAATGTCCACGCCGCTCCTGTGCCACTTTGACAGGATCATTGCCGCCCAACCCTTTGTGTGGCTGATGCTGACGTTGAATCCTTCCACCAATGGCGCGCCATCCTCGTCATGGCCGATGACGAGACCGTCTTGGTTAGCGAGTTCGCTTAATAAGACATATTCCGTGAGCTTTTCTCTCAACCTCTGCGTTTTATATTGGCTGAGGTCTACTTGTCTTGGTCGTGGAAGGCTGTCCAAAGGCTCGTCCATCTTCCATACCGCGAGCCACGAGCCGTCGTCAAGCCTCTGTTTTCTTGTCAGTGGCATTGTTTGCAGCCTTGTTGTTCACCACTACTTTCACCTTGCTGATGCGCCTTTCGTCTACCGCCATCACCTCAAACGTGTAGTTCTTGAACGTTATTTTCTCGTGCAGGATGAGGAAGTCGCCTTTCAGTTCAAGCAAGAGCCCGGCGAGAGAGTCGGCGTCGCCTGCCACGCTGTCCAGTTCGTCGTCGTCGATGCCGAGTATCTTACAAAAATCGCTCAAGAGCGTCTTGCCTTCGAATATATAGGTGTTGCTGTTGAGCCTGGTATAGTTTTTCTCCTCCTCGTCATACTCGTCGTTTATCTCTCCCACTATTTCCTCAAGGATGTCCTCCAGCGTCACTAGGCCGCTCGTGCCTCCGAACTCGTCTACCACGATGGCTATATGAACCTTGTTGTCTTGGAACTCGTGCAGCAAGTCGTCAATC
Source organism: Lachnospiraceae bacterium (assembly GCA_963588155.1). Classification (GTDB taxonomy): domain Bacteria; phylum Bacteroidota; class Bacteroidia; order Bacteroidales; family Bacteroidaceae; genus Prevotella. The sequence goes on from CAVAGT010000012.1 coordinate 37,389, forward strand.
TTCTTTGTCTCAGGCACGAAGTAGGTGGGCCTTATCAGACTCTGCCAACGGAAATTGTCCGACTTGCCAATATAGGGCAGCAAGTCCTTGATATACAGCACGCCACGAATGTTGTCCTCGTTGTCTTGATATATTGGCACGCGGCTGTAGTTGTTGTCCACGATAAACTTGAGCACCTCGTGGAAAGACGATCTTATGTCTATGTCGCCGATGTCCTGTCGGGGAGTCATAATCTCTTTCGCGGTCTCGTCGCCAAAGCGGATTATTCCCTTGAGCATGCTCTGCTCTTCCTTGATATCTTCCTTGTTGGTCAATTCGAGCGCCTGTTCCAAGTCGTCTACGCTCAGCTGCCTTTTCTCCTTTGGCATGGCTTTCTCGGCAATCACACCGCTCTTTAAGAGTATTGTCTCCATAGGCCAGAAGAGTTTCCTGAACAGCAGAAGCCCGCCCACTGCCTTGCGGCAGAATTTCAACGGTATGGAGCGGCTGTATACCTTTGGCATGATCTCTCCGAAGAGAAGCAAAAGGAAGGTGAGGAATACGGTGATGACCAGGAAGTCGAGCCACTTCACCTTGAAAACCACAAGAGAGCCGAAGATGAAGTTGCATAGCATGATGATGGTGACGTTGACCAGGTTGTTGGTTATCAAGATGGTCGCGAGTGTGCGTTCTGAGTCTTCGCGAAGCTGGCATATTGCCTTGTCGTTCGGGTTCTTGTCGGGGTCGAGCTCGTTGATGTCCGACGGCGACAGACTGAAAATGGCAATCTCGGAGCCGCTGGCAAAGCCCGAAAGCATAAGCAACACGATGGTGAGCGCTATGGCTATCGCCACTTCTGTAGTGATGGGGTGAAACTCCACCAGATCATTGATATGACTTAGAAAATACGAATCCAATGTTTTATTAAGCTTTGGTTGGTCTTGGAGAAAGGAGCTCCATGTTGTCTACCATTATCTCGGTCACGTTGTGGTGCTTGCCGAGCTTGTCTTCATAGGTGTTGTAGCGGAGCCTTCCCTCCACGTAGAGCTTGTCGCCCTTGTGGACATATTGCTCCACTATCTTTGCGAGCTGACGGTAGAAGAGAAGGTTGTGCCAGTCGGTATGGTCTGGTATCCTCGTGCCGTCCTTAGTGGTGTAGCCTCGCTCCGTTGTGGCGAGCGTCACCTTTGCCAAGGCTTGGTCGGCATCATAATAACGCACCTCTGGCTCTTTGCCCACGTTCCCGATAAGCATAACCTTATTCATGTCTTCAGTCTTTGTTGGCTATTTCCACATGCCCAGGTATTTAAAGCGGAACTTCTTGCCCTTTGCCGATGGAAACTGGCTGCGGTTGTCCACGCGTGTGCGCAAGTAGTCCACTATCCTGTTGTAGCAATCAGCGCCCGACACCGCCTTGCAGCGTGCCACATAGCGTGTATCGCGATATTCGTGTTTGCCAGTAGAAGGTGTCAGCACCACGCGCTTGAAGTCTATCTCGCCCTCATACCAGCCTTCCTTGTGGAAGTTGAGTCGTGCCATGGGGGTGTCGTTGTTTGCGGGGCTGGTCTCCTGCGCCTGTTTCGTGGCCTTCTTCTCCTTGAAGTCGCGCATCGTGGCGGCAGTGGTCTTGATCATGATGAAATAGGCATGTCCACGCACTTTGTAGCGTTTGGGGAACATGACATTGCTCGCGACGAATTCGCGAATGTCGTTTTCCATATTACGAGTCACGGTAACCTCGCCTAATGAGCGCAAAAAAGCAATGGCCTCTTCTACATTATATACAAGAGTCTCGTTATCAAAATACCTAATGTATAAATTCATTGAAAATAGACTTCGATTTTCTTTTGAGGGGCGTATGAACAAAACAAAAAAAAGAGCGGCAAACGGGACTCGGACCCGCGACCTCGACCTTGGCAAGGTCGCGCTCTACCAACTGAGCTATTGCCGCAAACAAATTAAATATAAAACAAATAACAAGTGAAGAGGAGGAGACTCGAACTCCCACGACAAAATAGTCACTACCCCCTCAAAGTAGCGCGTCTACCAATTCCGCCACCCCTCCAAATGTTCGTTTTCTATACTTGGTGCCCAGAACAGGACTCGAACCTGCACGTCGTGAAACACACGCACCTGAAACGTGCGCGTCTACCAATTCCGCCACCTGGGCTTAAACCTTCCAAAAACATTGGATTGTTCAAAAAGATGAGCGGCAAACGGGACTCGGACCCGCGACCTCGACCTTGGCAAGGTCGCGCTCTACCAACTGAGCTATTGCCGCATATTTCTCTGTAGTGAGAAGCATTCCCCTGAATGCGAGTGCAAAGGTACTGCTTTTTTTGGAACCTGCAAACTTTTGGACGCTTTTTTTTCAAAAAAACTTCATTTTTTTCATTTCACATTATATATATAGGGCGAATGTGGTCGTAAAATTATCATGTTCCGTAAAACTTGCCATGGCGAATATAATAATATCTGCCTGTGGTGCGTGTCATAGGCGAAGCCGACATTTTGTGCTTTGGAAGTTTTGTGCAAGTTTGTGGCCTTCGAGGATAAAAGACATAAAGCATTCCGTCATGCAACTTCAACGAAAACGTCACTGAAACATTTAAACGTGTTAAACAAAAAAACAACAATAAATGTTTAGTAAGCCTCAAGCCGCAGATTTATACACTTCTAATACGCCAGCCCCCGTGCGGATGTTGTCCGCACGGGGCTTTTGCTTGGGTATAGGCGGTGAGTGTCGCGATGTGTGCATAGGCACAGGATGAAACAAACATTGCCTAAAGTTCATGAAAATATGTATTATCGGCAATATATATAGTATTATATTTTGCCGATAATTGACATTTTTGTACGTTTGCGGCAAAGTTAAGAAGTCAAGCAACATGATTGTAGGAAGAAAAGAAGAAATCGCAGAGATAGAAAAACTGTAT
>CAVAGT010000013.1:0-38715 GCA_963588155.1 Lachnospiraceae bacterium
TAGTTGACGGGCGCAAACTGCGTGACGGTTTTAAAATCCTCCCAATAACCCTGACGCTCAAAGAACACCTCACGAGTAAACCACTCGTAGACATCGGCATGCTTTCTCACGGTCTTATTGTCGGGGTGGGTGTCGATGAACTTTTGCGCGGCACGGCAGTAGGCTTTCACCATGCCCGGGTATCGCTTGAAATAGTCTATCCGCTTCTTGTAGTATGCCAATGGGCAACACATGCAGCCTAATCGCCTTGTCGGGTCAATACTCCCGTCCTCACGATAATAAAGCGGATGGAGCTTTATGCCTCGCTCCTCTACAAACGCCACGACATCATCATCTGTCCAATCAAGAATGGGGAAGAACGCCTCGACGGTCTGCCTCTTCCGTCCACTGCCATAGATGCGGCATTCGGTAGGTTCTTGATAACGGCTGTCGCGCTTTGTACTCTCCGACTTGCGAATGCCCATTATGGCACGGTCGAGTATCTTATACTCCTTCAGCACACGGCAACATGACCGCTGGAAGCGGTTGGGAAAGCCGTTGACCGCCATCCATTGAAAGAACGTGTGCGAGGGACGCACTATTTCTGCCCCCCCCATCCTCGCATGACGGATGGTGCCGGGAGGGTCGATAGTCGTGTTCTTATAAATGGCACGATAACGAATGCCTGCCATACGTGTCAACTCCAAGATTACGTCGCTGTCCTTGCCACCCGAATAGCAAACCTCTACAACGGTGCCGTCCGCTCCTGCTGACTGGATGAGCTTGATTGCCCTGTCTACCTTTTCCCTTAATTCGTCCGTCATTACGTTGTCGCTATAATAAATTTATATTTGTTAAACCTGTGTGTCAAAAGTGCCTAATATCCTTATGCTCTGCGGATGCTCCAACCGCTCGTCTTTCTTCACGCAACCCTCGATGCCACGGAAGCCGTTGGGGTTCTTCGCCTTGCCACCCACGGCACGGCGAGTGCGCAATGGATGGTCGCCGGGGTGAAGGGTGAATGCGTTGCGGGAAGGGTCGTATTTCGACTGTTCCACCTCCTGTCGCATATTGTGAGAAGGGAGGAATTTCAACACGAGTTTATTAGGCAGATCCACCGTCTCGACATGACCGTCGGGAAAACGGCGGTTGTAGTGGCGCTTCGGCAGTTCCTTGACGGTGAGCGTGCCGAAACTCTCCACGGTGACGCAGCGATACTGCCCCTCGCAGAGCATATAACGCATCTCGTCGAAGAGTGCCGGGATGACAATCTGACAAGTGGCTATGCTGATGCCACTGCGTTTCGACACCGCCTGCGCGAGTTTGTAGAGGTATTTTTTGGGTTCCATATATCAATCACGGGGGTGCAAGTCGCCAAGAGTTACCAAATGGCGGCTTGTGCTTTTTTTACTCTGTGTGGTGAAGAAGAATGCAAAGAAAAACGCCACCACTCCAGAATGCTACGGATGGTTTTCTCATTTTAATATGGCACTAACTGTTTTTCTCAATTAGATTTTTTACCTTTGCAACAAAATTCGAATAATGGATAGAGATGAATATATAGAGATTAAAGGTGCTCGCGTAAACAATCTTAAGAACATCAGCCTTAAGATTCCTCGCAATCATTTAGTGGTTATAACGGGTGTTTCAGGCTCTGGTAAGTCGAGCCTTGCCTTTGATACACTTTATTCTGAAGGACAACGTCGTTATGTAGAGAGCCTCTCATCATACGCTCGACAATTCCTTGGTAGGTTGAAAAAGCCAGAATGCGACTATATTAAAGGCCTTCCGCCTGCAATAGCCATTGAACAGAAGGTAGCAGCGCGTAACCCTAGGTCAACACTGGGCACGTCCACGGAGATATATGAATATTTAAGACTGTTGTATGCTCGAATTGGTCGTACGTTCTCTCCAATTAGTGGACAAGAGGTGAGGAAAGACACGCCACAGGATGTTGTTGACAAGGTGTTGTCTATGTCCGACGGCACCAAGATTATGATTGTGGCACCAGTAGTTCCAACCGAAGGACGTACTGTATTGCAGCAATTGGATACCTTTTTAAAGGAAGGTTTTACGCGAGTTATAATAAGTGGCATAGCAAAACATATAGAAGACTTATTGGAAGATGCACAGGAATTGAAAGATGGAAGCGTTTTCCTTGTTGTAGACCGTCTAGGAGTGTCACATGATAAAGACGTGGTGTCACGAATTACCGACTCGGTAGAAACGGCCATGTATGAGGGGCGAGGAGCCTGTAGGGTGCTAATGTTGCCGTCAAATCTGAGTTACGACTTCTCCTCAAGGTTTGAAGCCGACGGCATTTCTTTCGAGGAACCGAACGACAATATGTTCTCTTTTAATTCGCCAGCTGGTGCTTGCCCTGTTTGTGAAGGATTCGGAAGTGTCATAGGCATAGATGAGCGTTTGGTAATTCCCAATTCTTCATTATCTGTTTACGATGGTTGCGTACAATGTTGGCATGGGGAAAAAATGAAGGAATGGCAACTTGCGTTTTGTCGAAAGGCTAAAGATGCAGACTTTCCAATATTTACGCCTTACTATGAACTTACGCGTAAACAGAAAGATATGTTGTGGCACGGTTTACCTTCGGACATTGACGCAAACGGCAAGCTTAAAGACGATGCCGTTTGCCTTGATGCATTCTTCCGCATGGTGAAAGAAAACCAATATAAAATCCAATATAGAGTCATGATGAGTCGCTATCGTGGAAAAACGGTATGTCCGGAATGTCACGGTACGAGACTAAGAAAGGAGGCTACGTGGGTAAAGATAAATGACCTTTCAATCAATGACCTTGTGGAAATGCCCATTGGCAAATTGAAGACATGGTTCGGCAAACTCATGCTTTCTGAACATGAGCAAAAGATTTCAAAACGCTTGCTCACGGAAATTCGTTCACGCCTTGGCTTTCTCGTTGAGGTGGGGTTGGACTATTTGACGTTGGGTCGCTCCGCCAGCACACTATCTGGTGGCGAAAGCCAACGTGCCAGATTGACCACTTCGCTTGGCTCGCCACTTGTCGGCTCGTTATACATACTTGACGAACCGAGCATCGGCCTTCATAGTCGTGATACAGACAGGCTAATAGAAGTACTACGCAAACTTCAGCAAGAAGGCAATACCGTAATAGTGGTGGAACATGACGAGGGGGTGATGCTTGCAGCTGATTGGCTTGTAGATGTGGGACCCGACGCTGGAAGAAATGGAGGCGAGGTAGTTTGCGAGATGTGCCCTTCTGCCAAAGGTCCTGATAATGACGAGTTTTGGAAAGAAGCCATCAAGCATTATCCAAGAAGCTATACAGCTAAATATCTTGCTGGTGTGAATAACATAAGCGTGCCTTCATCACGCCGCCAGTGGAACCAAAGCATTCTCTTGAAAAACTGCCGCATGAACAACCTTAAAGGTGTCAACGCTCGCTTCCCACTCAATGTTCTAACTGCAGTTACCGGAGTCTCAGGTTCAGGCAAGTCGAGTTTGGTCAAGGGCATTTTTTATCCAGCATTGAAACGCAGAATGAACGAGGTGGCAGAGCAACCAGGCGAATACTCGACTATGGAAGGCGACTGGACTGCTGTGAAACACGTTGAGTTCGTTAACCAAAATCCAATAGGGAAAAGTACACGTTCTAATCCTGCCACATATCTGAAGGCCTATGATTCAATAAGACAGGTTTTTGCCGACCAACCATTGGCAAAGCAGATGGGCTTCACTCCACAATATTTCTCTTTCAACGCTGAGGGTGGACGATGCGAGGAATGTAAAGGCGCTGGAGTGATCACAGTGGAGATGCAGTTCATGGCGGACCTTTCGCTAACATGTGAGGCTTGCCACGGTAAAAGGTTCAAAAAAGAAATTCTTGACGTAAAGTATCATGACAAAAGCATTGACGATGTGTTAAACATGACCGTTGATGAGGCTATTGATTTCTTCTCGCAATATAATGAGAAAAACGTGGTTAGCCGTCTATTGCCTTTACAAAAGGTTGGGTTGGGTTACATACAACTCGGGCAAAACTCATCCACGCTCTCTGGAGGTGAAAACCAAAGGGTTAAACTTGCTTATTTCATAGGACAAGAAAAACAGGAGCCAACGCTCTTCATGTTTGACGAGCCAACTACAGGTTTGCACTTTCACGACATTTCCAAACTGCTAAACGCATTCAACGAACTGATTGAGCGTGGACATACTGTAATAGTGATAGAGCATAACTTGGATGTAGTGAAAAATGCAGATTGGGTTATAGATATGGGGCCAAATGGTGGAAATGTAGGCGGAACAATAGTCGCGGAAGGAACACCAGAACAGATAGCATCGTGTAAGGATAGTGTAACAGGTAAGTATCTTGAGCAAAAACTTAAACATTTTTGTACTACCAAAAACACGTGAAATGAAATGTTTTAGTTAACTTTGTAAGTAAATTACAAAAACGATGCTACATTTTGTATCTTTTGGCAGTGGTAGTAGTGGCAATTGTAGTATGCTTTATACTGACACCGAGGCTTTGGTCATCGATGCAGGAGTGGGCGTACGCACACTGAAGAAACACCTCAAAGGCTATGGCTTGTCACTTTTCAGTGCATTAGGCATAGTAGTTACCCATGACCATGCAGACCATGTGAGGTCCGTAGGGTGCTTGAGCCATGACTATAATTTACCGGTTTATTCTACCCTTGGAGTGCATGAGGGCATAGGAAAAAACTGGAGCGTTAGAAAGAAAATATCTCCCGACTTAAAGCGTGTGATAATGAGAGACACGCCCTTTCGCATTGGCGGCTTCACGATAACGCCTTTTGGAATACCACATGATAGCACTGATTGTGTCGGATTTAAGGTTGAATATGATAATGTCACTTTTGTATTGATGACCGACGTTGGGCACATAACCGACAGCATGAAGCCTTATATTGCATCAGCTAACTATCTCGTCATTGAGGCCGACTATGAACAGCAAATGTTGGAGACAGGACCTTATCCCCAGCATCTCAAGGATAGGATAGCAGGACCTTACGGCCATCAAAGCAACGCAGAATGTGCCAAGGCTATTGTCGATTTTGCTACACCGTCGCTTAAACATGTGTGGCTATGTCATTTGAGCGACGAGAACAATCATCCCGACCTTGCGGAGAAACAGGTTAAGCAAATATTGAGAGAAAATGGAATAGTGGCAGGCAACGAGCCGGGAGCAGATTTTGCGCTTGATGTGCTTAGAAGAAAATCTCCAAGCGAGATTTACAATCTGATATAGGACAAGAAAAAATATTCATAGATGCCAAACTTGTATATATTCGATTTCGACGGTACAATTGGTGATAGCCGTGGATTGATTGTAAAGACCATGATGGATACTTTTGACCACCTGGGAATAGTGAAGCCAAGTGTGGAAGAGTGTGTCAAGACAATTGGTCTGCCATTAACCGAATGTTTCGCCGTATCCGCATGCTTGGACGAAAAGAAAAGCGAAGAATGTGCTGCGGTGTATCGAGAAATCTTCCATGTAAACAATAAGCAAGGAGCTGTAAAGCCTTTCGAAGGGGTTATTGACACGCTTAACCGACTTTATGATGAAGGAAAGACTATGGCAGTGGCAAGCAGTAGACAACATGAATCGCTTGACATCCTTGTTGAAGACTTTGGCATTACCAACCTTTTCTCCATGATTGTGGGTGGTGATGATGTCACCAAAGCCAAGCCTAACGCAGAGCCCGTGAACTTGATTCTATCTAAACTTGGTTTCAATCCTCGGCAAGCTATAGTTGTGGGTGATGCTCCTGTTGACGTTCTCATGGGGCGCAACGCAGGAACAAGAACATGCGCAGTAACTTATGGTAATGGTAGCCTTGATGAGTTACAAGCTTCCAAACCTGATTATTTGGTTGACAAGTTTACCAAAATTTTAGAGATAGTGTAACAAAGAAAAAAGGGAACTAGAAGTTGAAACACTTCTAATTCCCTTTTTTTGTTATCTTACTTGTTCAACCCCCTGTTGTTGAGAGTCGTATTAAGAAGCTTCAGATATTTTGAGTACTGTTCGTAGCTGAGAACAGCGTGCATATAAGTCAAGTTGCGCTTAAGTGCTTTTTTGAAAAGCTTGTTGCGCTCCTCGCCCTGAGCCTCTCCAGCTTTCTTCATGTCGCTGGCAAAAGAGTCGGTTATGGAGTTTACAACATCAACCTCGTCGTAGCCGAGATTCAAGGCCCTAGCGAGAGATGTCGTGCTAATGTTCATCTCATAGTTCTGAGCCTCTTTAGCTAGTGCGACGTTAGCCTTTGCGTTAGACTCGCCCTCTGCGAAAGCAAATGTCATGCTCATCAATGCAGCCAGTGTGAATACAATCTTTTTCATAATGTTATCCTTTCTTTAAATTGTTAAACCTAAAAAGACTCGCTAGTCTTATTTTGCTATCTTAAAGCAACTGTAGTGCTGCTTCTTGTTTCTTTTTGACACTGCAAAGATAGGTATAATGGCAATTCTGCAAAACAATTTCTAAGGATAATTGCTGAAAAGGCTACTATTTTTGATAGAAGTCAAGCCAATTGATATTAATCAGTAGCCAAGAATCGCATCCTTACACTCTTCCATAAGCCATTTAGGCGTGCTGGTAGCTCCGCAAATACCAACAGTCTTTGCGTCATCAAACCATGAGAAGTCAATCTCGTCTTTGCGTTCAACGAGATGACTGTTAATATTCACTTCCTTGCATCGTGTAAATAGCGCATGACCATTGCTGCTTTTACGACCGCAGACAAAGAGTATTACGTCGTGATGAGCGGCAAAGTCGGCAATATGTGGCATACGGTTGGCTACTTGACGGCAGATGGTATCGTGGCTCTTGAATGCCGATTCTGTTGCTATGTTGCTTTGAATATAGTCTATTATATGGCGATACTCATCAAGATTTTTTGTTGTCTGTGAATAAAGGTTGATGTCTTTGGAAAGATCTATTTTCTTTTTGACCTCTTCCAGGCTTTCTACCACTATGGCTTCTCCATGAGTTTGTCCGACAAGCCCTAATACTTCGGCGTGACCTTTTTTACCAAAAATCACGGTTTGAGCTTCCCGGTTAATACTCCATTTGTGTTTTATGCGCCTTTGAAGAGCCAAGACCACAGGGCACGTAGCATCTATTATTTCGATGTTGTTCTGCCGTGCTATGTTATATGTCTCAGGTGGTTCGCCATGTGCTCGCAAGAGTACTTTTGCGTTATGGAGCGACTTGAGTTGCTCGTGATCAATAGTCTCAAGACCTTGGTCATGAAGACGCTCAACCTCCATGCCATTGTGTACAATGTCGCCTAAACAATAAAGCTTGCAACCCTTTGCTAGCTCTTCCTCTGCCTTTCTGATGGCGGTAGTGACCCCAAAACAGAAGCCACTACCATTGTCTATCTCAACTTTCAAGTTCATTTCAACGACGTATTTATAATTACTTTTGGTTGAGAAGGATCATTGGTGATCATCAGCACTTGCGGTGCTTTGCGAGCCTTCGCGATCATACTCTTTATTGCGACAACCTTCAGCTTGGCTGTTTCACCAGGGCCAATGTTTTGCTTATTCAAGGATATGTCAAGTCCCGTGCCAATGATTTGAAGTGAGCGAATGGACAGGTCTGATTTTCCTTTGTTGGTTATCTCCACTTCGCCTTTTTCCCTTGCCTTTCCAGAAGTCTTATCGAAGTTAAGACTTCCCTTTGATAGTTGAAGTTTGGGAGCATTGGCGAGTTGGCTTTCGCTCAATTTCTCAAAATTAGGAAGCAACACTATGTTGACATCTATCTCTTTGTCTGCAGACACCTTGTCGCCTTGGAACGATCCAAGATAGATACTTGTATTTGTCAAACCAAGATCATGAAGTTTACGAGAGTCTACTTGCAAGAATATTGTCGCGGAACGTCCAGGTGCAACTCTTGAAGGCTTAACTTCTCCCTTGAGATAAGGTGGCAAATGCATAAGTTGGGGCGTGACAGTCTGATTGCCATTGTTAAATATGTGGATCTTCTCCACCGGTTGCTCTCCTCGATTTACGTTGTCAAAAAGCAAGTCGGCTTTGTCTGCAAGAACATCGCCTATGGAATATGGCAATTCCCCATCGAAATTGGTTATCTCTTCCACCACTACTCCCTTGATAGTCAACATGAGAGGTTGTGGGTCGGCATTGCTATAGACGCCAATTTCCTTTTGGAAATGTCCCATCTGTTTCGCATCGTAAATGGCACTTACTGTAAACGATTCACCTGGTTCTATCGCATCTGTAGGGTAGCTTACGGATGTACATCCACACGACGTGCGGACATTTCGAATCAATAGGGGCAGTTTCCCCGTATTTTCCATTTTAAACTCAGCCTTCACTGGATGTTTATACATCACTTGACCACAATTGATAGTGCTTGAGGGCAATGATATGCTCTGTGCGTGAAGAAACAACGGTGTCAGCGCAAAGCAAAGCAAAATTTGTCTTATCTTCATATTGTTGTTATTATCATTTTATAATAAATTCTTTTCCTTGTTCTCTTCCAATGAATTCTGGCGAATATGCGCACTGTATAGTGGCTATGCCGGAAATGTAGTCACCTTTTCGATTGACATAATATTCTGTTTCAACGACATGGCGGCCTTTACGCAGATGGTCGAAGAAATAATTAGTAATATTGTCTTTGGGAGCTACATAATATCCACCATGGTTTCCGCTGATTTGGTTCACTGGTTCCAAGCAAGCCGCGCGCTTGTCTTGAATTTGTATAAAATCAAAGTCGCGAAGGGCGTTGACCGTTAGTCGAACTTTTATTATATCGCCCAACTTCAAGTTGCTTGCGCCTATTACCTCACGTTTGATGCTCAACCCAGACTCTGTGGTCTTGACTTTGGAACTGTTCTGCGTGAACTGTGCATACACGGCTCCCCACGAAGTCCCGTCGGTGAGCTTCTGAACTTTAAGCATATTGGCGTTTGTATTGTCAACGGTTGTCTTCATGTATCCAATTCCGCTTGTTGCATTTGGCAGGGCAACTTGGCTGCCGTCTATCGTGAGCGCGACAGGTTGTTCCCCTGCAAACTGACTGTCTAATGTCATCTTATCGTTGCCCAACAATAGAGCGTAGACCGCATTGACAGTGTTAATCGTAGTGCTCCACATCGTAGTGCGCTTCTCTTGCAACAACCATTGCAACATCTGATTGATTGTAGTCGTGTCGGTCGGCTCAACAAGGCGAATTGCCTCTATCGCAAACGTTTGAGTCGGGATGCGATAGTCGCACCAGCTATAATGGGCTCGTGGAGTATCAAAATAGCGGCCCATCTCATCTGTATACACCGAATATTGTCGAATGCTCTCTATCAACTCTTTAGCATGACCTTGCTTGCCATATTGAGCCAAGATAACTGCCGAGCCCGCTTTACCATAAATGGTAAGGTTGTGGGATGACTTGTCGAGAAGGTTTACAATGTAATTCATGTCCGGTGTCTTGCTTCTCCTTGCCAAGGCCGAAGAATAAAGCCAGTGGCAAGCAAGCTCACTTGGAACCAAGCCTTTTTTGCCATTCTTCTCCAACTTCTTCATTTCCACAACCTCTTCAGCCATCTTGCCATCAAGGTATTTAAACCCTTTGTCAATGATGTTGTTGATGCCGTCAGTTTGCGTTTGGGTAAGATGGTTAAGCCTTGTGAGAGTCTCTACAACGCTTGCTGTCATCATGTCGCTGCCTGTCATCCCTGGCCACCATGAAAAAGAGCCATCGCTATTTTGCAGTGATTGAAGTTTTGAAGTGAAGTCGGAGGTCCTATATGCTAGTGTGTTCTCGTCAAGATATTCTGCAAGTTGCTGCTTACGCTCAGTCTCTTTGTCAGCGTCTGCAACCCATGGAGTCTCATCGAGAACCATTGTTTTTAGTTCGCTGTTCTTTGCAAGATTGCTTACCAGCGAATTGCCCTCGCCAGATTCATGTTTCCACAACGCCATGGTCTTTGCGATTTGCGGTGAAGAAGACAGGATTTTCTTGCCCAGCACATTGGCAAAGATAGCCGCGGATAGCGACGCAGCATCTTTGTCGTTAGGGTTGGCAAGAGTTGGCATGGATTGGAGCACAAGCCATAATGGGTTTGCCGTATATTCTATGGTGAGTTTTCTGTCTTTACTGTCAGTTGGGAAAAGGTGTGACAAGTCTATCTCTTTGTCTCCTTTATGATTCTGATAAAACGGAATGGTGTTTACCACATGCTCTCGGTCTGGCAATAAAGGGAGCCATTGTTGCTCACCGTCACTGAAGCCGTCGCCCTCAGCAACAATACGAGCCGCAATAAGCGTCTTACCATTTGATAGGTGGAGAAGCTCGGCTGCATCGACATCAAAATTTGCAGAAGTGGAGCCATTTGCAAGGATGGAGTAGGGCTGTTCGTTTTCAAAAACAACCTTTTCCGTCTCAGGGTCAACAATTTGTATTTTTATTTTGCCTGCCACATTGTTGTTTGATGTATTCAAGATGAGCGTTGAAATCTGTCCCTTATCGCCTTCACGCAAAAAGCGAGGCATATTTGGTTGAACCATAATGGCTTTTGACGCCACTGTTTCAGCGTCGACAAGGGCATTGTTCATGTTGGCATCGTGGGCCAACCCCATGAAACGCCATGTTGTGACGCTTTCTGGCAAGGTGAATGATATGTTTACGCAGCTTGAACTGTCAGTAAGCAAGGCTGGATAGAAGAACGCTGTTTCCGTGAGGTTCTCACGTATACCATTGCTCGCATTCTTTTCTTCAAGTTCTTGATTTTCAAGAGTTCTATACTCTTTGTTCACCGCGTTCTCTGCTTCGTTTACCGCAAGAGAATTGGTACCCTTCATCATGATTTTCTTGGTGCCCAAAGCCTTCGATAAAGGTATGCTCTCACTGTCAAGACGCAAGACTTGGGCGAAAGGACGTATAATTTGGAAAAGGGAATTGTCGAAATGTGTGAACGACATTTCCTCGACCTTAATATTGCTAAAGTTTTGACTTCCACTAAGATAACTTGTGTAAGTCGATGGACCGAGCCAAACGGAATATGGAAGTGAGAAGTTGAAACTGTTGTCCATGTGCCACGAATGGTGGTAAAGCGCGTCGAGACTCTTGTCATACATTGATGCCATGAGTTGTGCCTTTGTTCGCTTGCCCACAGGAGAGAAAATTCGCAATGTCCATGTTTCCTTCTGACCTGGTACAAGCTTGTTCCTGAATGTCTTCCATTCTGTTCGCAATCTTGTGTCAGGGACGGGACGTGAAATTTGGACATTATGTTCGTATAGTCTTCCATTGGCAACCCACGCCAAGGCAATGGTTATGCCGTCGCCATACGTTTTCTCATATTTTAAAGCGCGTGTGAAGACATTATTGTTGAAAGACTTGCTTCCACTCTCCACAACCTTGTTGCCCGACAAGATCGTGTAGTATAACCTGTTGCCTATGTCCGAAGAGCCTACTTGGACATAAACAGGCGAGCCATCAGATGGGAATTGCCGGGCAGAGACATAGAACCAATCATGAGTGATAACGGCTGGCTTCTTGTCTTGTAGGGTAAATACTACAATATCGTTTTTCAGCGTGTCCGTGCCACATATAGCCTCAAGATGGTGTAGGCCCGAATCAAGGTTGCGGTCGATGGCAACCGCGCAATTTGTTTTCGCCTCTTTCCAAGACCCATTGTCAAACTTGTATCTTACAATGGCGTCAACTTCTTCTCCCAACAAGTTCTTGTAGGCAAAGATAACGGTTTTTAAGCTGTCGCTCAACGTCTTGTCAGGGAGGTTGCTTGTAAGAATGGCATTGCGGTTGCTCAATGGCAAGGATGTTTGAGCCTCATGAGTCTCACCAGCCACGTCAGTTACTATAGCGTTGATGTCAAAATCGAAAAACGCCGCACCATGGATAGGGGTGTTTTCCGGGAAACTCATAGGCACGCTAACATTGAATGAACCATCCTTGCCTGTGGTGGTGGAATCGGAGAGAATCAAAGTCTTGTCCATGCCCCCCCAGCGATACCACCTCAAGCCATTCCTTCGGTTTATGGTGTATTTCACCTTGGCGTTTTGAACGGGAACACCCGAATAGGTTGTGGCAACTGCACGAAGCGTCACTGTGTCGCCTGCATGATAATTGCTGGCGAACTTGTCAAACGCCACTTGGAACAATGGCCTTTTATATTCCTCCACATGAAAGTTGGCTCTCGCCGAACGGTCGTTATTTATGGTCTTTACCTCCACATGATATCCACCTGTAAGGCCGTGTTGTGGTAGGGAAAAATCAGTATGTGCCGTACCGAAGTCATCTGTCGTAGCGTTCTTTTCTGCAACTTTCTTGTAATTGGCATCCATGAGCGAGAATGTCAGCAACGTGTTGGATGCTGTTTTTGACGAAAGATCTTCCTTGTTCGCCTCCCACGCTATCGCTGCCACATGGACTTTCTGCCCCGGACGATAGATAGACCTATCGGTATAAACGGCCATCCTGTGTGGTTGGCTCGATGATTGGTAATAATTGAAATAAGCAAAAAGGTCATTTTCAGCCGACGCCTTATCGTTAGGCGTGTAGGCGTAGATATGTCTTGGCATGTCCTTATACGAACACACCGCTTCGCCGTTCTTGTCAACGTTGAGAGTTTGCTTGTCTGCGGTCTTGCCACTAAGTTGGTAATTGGTTATTACTATTTTAGCATCAGTTAATGGCTTGCCAGTCGTCGCGCTCACAACCGCAAGTCTAATCTTATGGTCTGGCAACGTTTGATGAATGACAAAAACGTCTGTGACTCTTAGTAGGCGTCTGCTTGTTTTGATATTCTTGTTATCAGTAGACACCTCAATCATGTAAACTCCAACTGGTAAGCTACTTAATTTGATACTGTCGGTACTCAATTTCCACGCGGGAAGACCATCGTAGTTTCTTTCGTAAGTGGCAACCGGAGACGAAGCAATAAATTTCTTTATCTTATTGTAGTCAGAGTAGACGGAAGGGTCGAGGTGGGTATTTCCATCAATAGCCACCTTGAAAATGGAGACGTGGAGCTTGGCTACATTCCTGATGGAATTTATGTTAAGCCTAAAATCCTTATTTGGCAGCACGGTTTTGCCAACATTGATCGAATAGGACGGCTGTTCCAAAAGATTCAGCTGGTTTCTCAAGTAGCTGGCACGCTTCCATGTACCCCATTTGTTCAATGCTTGTTTGATGAATTTGACCTTAGCCTCCGCGTCGTTGTCATTCATTGTCCGTAACCTTGCGATTGCAAGTTCGCAGGCAACGGGTAAGTCTTGATAAACTTGCAAGAGAGAGTCGAGTTTGTCGGCGCAAATGGAATTTCCCCACTTGTCCATGTTATAGTTTGCCACCAACATGGCCATATAGCAAGCCGCATCGCGATTGTCATGTTGCTGATAGTAAGACAGGGCAGCGGTGTATCGATTCGTCTCCAAGGCGATCACGTGGAGCAAGTCATTATTGAATAGCTTGCTGTCTGCTCCATTTACCAAGGCCGGTTCATAGCCTTCGCTCTTTTGCGAGGCAAGCACAGAGGGATTGGCCATAGCCTTGCCAAACCATTTTCCCCGGACTATCTCGTCGCTGTCGGAGCCTACCGTTTCATACATCTTTCCTATGGCGGTGGCATAAACGGCTTTCAGTGCAGGATCATTAAACAGATGGTACTGACGCTCCATTCTCTTTACATGTGCGTCAACAGAGTCGGGGGTGATGTCTGCCTGCAACATGCCGTGCCTCAGTTGAGCTTTAAGGAGTTGACCATATTGTTTTTCCTTTGCGGCTTTTTTCTCAATTTGCTGAATGATCGCAAGTTGAGTTTGAGGTAAGTCTTTTTTCGCTGCCTCTCCAACTTTATTCCACAGTTGTTGAAAAGTCTGCGCATTAGCAAATAAAGGAAGTAAGAAAAAAACAATAATGCCTAAAACCTTTTTCATACTGTCAATATTTTCACAAGTTGGATACGTAAAGGCAAAGGTACTAAAAACCATCCACATTCTTGCCGAAACTCTATGAAATAAACCTTAATACCAATATGCAATCATGTTAATATACTTTTTCGTAACTTTGCAACATTCAAAATCGCAAATACGAAATATGTAGAAACAATGAATAAGCAAGAGAGAACCACACTTCTTCGTCTGCTTTCAGAAAAATATGAGACCGCAGAGTTCTTGAATGGTGATCCGTCATGGTTCATGCATCAAGTAAGCGGTCAAGAAAACCAAGAGGTTATGGCATTTTTGGCTTCCGTTCTTAGCTTTGGCAAGCGTGAGCTGTTCCTGCCAAAGATTCACTCTATGCTGGAGAAGAGTGGGGGAGAGACCGTTGACTGGATAAAGAAAGGAAACTACCATTACGACATTGCTGACAACAATGATTGCTATTATCGTTTTTACAGCAACCACATGATGCTTGAGTTTCTTGATGCCATGAGGGACTTGATCATTAGCAATGGTTCGATAGGCGCGTTTGCCAAGGAGCATGCCAAACGAAACACTGCCCTTGAAGTGCTTGAAGCATTTGGAGATTATTTTCGAGAGCGCGGCATAAAAGGCATGGTGCCGTCGCCTCACAGTTCTGTAGCAAAGCGTCCATGCATGTTCATGAGATGGATGGTTAGAGACAATTCTCCGGTAGACCTCGGACTATGGTCTGGGTTTATCGACAAGCGCACACTTTATATTCCTCTTGATACTCACGTCATGCAAGAAGCCATCCGCTTGGAACTCATATCCGGAAAGACGGCAAGTTGGAAAACGGTATCAAACCTCACCGAAGCCTTAAAAGAAGTGTTTCCCGATGATCCGGCAAAAGGAGACTTCGCGCTTTTTGGTTATGGGGTTGATCAATGAAAACAATAAATCCCTTTTCTCAAACTATTGAGAAAAGGGATTTATTGTTTATGTTATGCTTAAATAAAGACTCAATATCAACCAAGATACTTTATCAAGAGCTTTGCATAACCACTTTCGCGAAGCTTAACAATGCTCTTCTCGCGTATTTGGCGAACACGCTCGCGTGTCAATCCAAGTTGATCGCCAATCTCTTCAAGACCCTTCTCGTGGCAACCTATTCCGAAGCACTCGCGTACGATGGTTATCTCGCGGTCTTTCAACACGTTGCGAAGCACGGTGTCAAGTTCTTTGGCCATACTTTCATAGTCAACCTGCTTGTCAGCCCTGCTGTCCTCGCCAGAAGACAAGACGTCTGCCATGGAGTTGTCGTCGTCTTCTTGGAAAGGAGCGTCAATGCTCATGTGATGGTTGTCGGCCTTGATGGTCTGGTCTATCTTTGTCTCGTCGATGTTGGTCAACGATGACAATTCCTGCACAGAAGGGCGACGCTGGTTCTTCTGCTCGAACTTCGAGATTTCAGAGTTGATCTTAGACAAGGCACCCACCTGGTTGAGAGGCAGTCGCACAATGCGGCTTTGCTCAGCTATTGCCTGGAGAATGCTCTGGCGAATCCACCATACCGCATACGATATAAACTTAAAGCCGCGGGTCTCGTCAAATTTCTCGGCAGCCTTTACCAAGCCGATGTTTCCCTCGTCAATAAGGTCGGTAAGACCCAGACCTTGGTGCTGGTATTGCTTTGCCACAGACACAACAAACCTAAGATTGGCTTTGACAAGTTTCTCTTTGGCGCGTTCGCCTTCACGACCGCCCTTACGGATTTTCTGTGCCAACTCAATCTCCTCGTCCACGCTAATCATTGGCACGCGACCAATCTCTACGAGATACTTGTCCAATGCTTCACTTGAACGGTTGGTGATGCTTTTCTGAATCTTTAACTGACGCATTTTAACTACCTTGCTTTAATTACCTTGCTTGTATAATTAAGGTCTCCCTTAATACCTATGAAGACTATTATTTATCTCTTGGACGCAATATGCCCAATTTGGTTGCAAAGTTATGGAAAAATATCGATATAGCTTCTTTATTTATCTTTATTTTTGATTAATAATCATTTGTTAAGATTTAAAACTCACCACGGCTTTCCATTTAGAGCCTGGTTGCCTACTCGCCAAAAAGCAATTTGCGGTCTTTGCTGGCAGCAGCCTTGGTCCATTCTTCTGGTATTACCTTCCAGTTGCTATTTGGTTGTGGATCGAGAACTCCTTGCCGTTTGATCTCTTGCATGAGGTAGTAGCGTTGGTCACGTTCAGACCTCCAGACAATTCTGCTTTCAAGAGAGTCTTTGGGAATGCCGGCTCCTTTTGTCAGAAGTTCTCCACCGCCATTGCCCCGATAACTGTTCACAGCGACCTTATACCATTTGGTTGGCTCAAACGGCGTGCCATCACTCATACTCAATATCTTGACCTTTTCACCATTGGGCTTGGTGACGTCAACGGTATAGTTGATGCCGGCTGCAGCGTCGAAATTAAACGAGAAGTTCTTGAATCCCATTCTTTGGGCATCTCCGTGGGTGCGATTGTCAAGCAAAAGGAGATGGTCGTCAGGGGATGTCATAGTGTTCATCCAAAGGTCATAACTCATCTCAAGATGCTTGCGAATCTCCTCTCCGGTGAGACGCATCACGTATAATTGGTTTTCAAATTTATAGAGCTTGAACATGTCGCTCATATAAACCGGTCCGGCATTGATCGAGGCGTTGAAAGACAACGGGGCGTTGAACGCTATATCGGCATGGGTTATTTGCAATTCGAGGTTGAGGATAAGGTCGTTGAATGCGGAGTTGCCGAAATAGCTGTCTGCCGTTTTTATGGTATGCTTGAATTCCCCTATTTGCTCATTGGCGAAAGTGTTTGTCTTGTCGATGAAGGGTTGGAAATGGGTCATGTAATCCTCATCAACAGGCAGGTTGGTGACATCTTTCAGTTCGCCTTTCTTGTCCACTACTTGCCACTTGCCTTTCTTTTTCTCAAGGGTCAGTGTGGCATCTGCCACTGTGATGGCATTGTTTGCTGGATCCATGCAGAGCACGGTGTCGCCTGCCACATTTACAACATTGTCGAGGTGGCGTGTATGGTCGTGTCCGAAAAGCACGAGGTCGAAGCCTGGCACCTCCATTGCGACCTTCTCGGACGCGTCTTCCTCATAATCGGATGTCGTTATTCCTCCCGACTTTCCCGAATGGAACAGACCTATCACCACATCAGCCTTTTCTTTGTCTTTAATAATCTTCATCCACCTTCTTGCCGATGAAACCATCTCCTCAAAACGCAATCCGCTCCAGATGTTTTTGGGCAACCAGTTGGGTATGGCTGGCGTGAGCAAGCCAAGTATGGCGATTTTGCATCCTTCACGATTAATGATGGTATAGGGTTTTAAGTATGGTTCACCTGTTGTGGCATTAATGACATTGGCACCAAGCACTGGCATCTTGTGTTCCTTTACCCACTTGTCGTATACGCCGTGACCGGGTTCCACGTCGTGGTTGCCTATACTCACGGCATCGTAGCCAAGATAGTTAACCACCTGGGAAGCTATGTTGACTTCAGTCGTGTCTATGAAATTGGAGAAATAGCTCACCGGTTGCCCCTGCAGAATGTCTCCATTGTCGAGGAGCAAGAGATTTTTGCCGTGTTGCTTGCGAAGCATCTTGACATAAGTGCTGACACGAGCAACACTTCCTGCCTTTGGTTTCCTGTCTATCATGTCGTAGGGGAAAAACGAGCCATGCACGTCGCTCGTTTCCACTA
Organism: Lachnospiraceae bacterium; assembly: GCA_963588155.1. Lineage (GTDB taxonomy): Bacteria > Bacteroidota > Bacteroidia > Bacteroidales > Bacteroidaceae > Prevotella. Next base: position 17,670 of record CAVAGT010000013.1, read on the forward strand.
TGCGAAGTGTAAGAGTCTTGTTGCTTGCGGCGCAAGAAAGAGTCGCAGAAAGAAACATTAGGGAAAGAAATAAAGTCTTCATATATTGAATATTAGTGTCTTATGAGTTTAATCTTATGGTCAATGCAAGTTGGCAATTCTTCCTCGTAGTGTGTCACCAGGATGAGTGTCTTGTTAGTTCGTTGCATGAACGTGTCTATGACATTCTTGGCAAGCACACGGTTGTTGTTGTCGAGCCCATGGAGAGGCTCGTCAAGTATAAGAAGCTCGGGGTCTTTAACGAAGGCGCGCGCAAGCAATACGAGGCGTTGCTCACCGCTGGATAGCTTCAGGAACGTTGTGTTTTCCTTGCCTTCAAGACCAAAGACCTTCATCCAGAAACGGCATGTGTCATATTCCTCCTCGGACGGCTTGGCATAAAGTCCGACCGAATCTTTCAGACCGCTCGCCACAATCCTTATGGCAGGAATGTCTTTCTGGTATGCACGATGCATCTCTGGCGAAACATAACCGATGTGTTTTTTAATGTCCCAAATGCTCTCGCCAGTTCCACGCGGCATGCCAAACAACGTGATGTCACAAGCGTAGCTTTGGGGATTGTCGGCGCAAATCAGGCTCAACAAAGTAGACTTTCCTGCCCCGTTTTGCCCACTCAACGCCCAGCGTTCGCCGTTCAGCACAGTCCAGTCGAGTTCTTTGAGAATTACCCTGTTGCCGTATTGTATACTGACATGGTTCAACTTAGCCACCTCGTGGGTGTTGTAGTCGTTGTTTTTGTAGGGCAGGCCGAGAATTGCGTCAGCCACGTCCTTGGCAAGTACGAAACCGTCGGGACAAGCGTGAGAGGCTACGAACTCCTCGCGTGTCACCTTTTTGCCTACACGCATGTCCTTGACCTCTACCACATGGGTGACGAACTCGGGAATGTCGTCGGTCTTAGACAGGACAAGTATTATTTGAATTTTCTCTTCCTTGATAATTGTTGAGAAAAGTCGTTTCAACTGGTCGCGTGTTCCTGCGTCAAGGCCAATGAAGGGATTGTCCATGATCAGCACGCGCGGCTGGGAGAAAAGCGTCTCTGCGAGTTTGAGCTTTCTCAGTTCTCCACTCGACAAGAGGATGATGGGCTTGTCGAGCAACACTCTCATGTTAAACATGTCGTAGAGTTGCTCTTTGAGAGCGTGCCTTGAGGCATTGTCTTCCCCGGCGCGGGCGTAAGCCGCGTCAAGCTTGTCGCTTACGGTTGGCGTGTTGTCGTCTATCTCGGTTTGGTTCCAGCGTTGCTGTAAATAGTAAGCACGGTCGTTGTCGCCGCCGTAGGCGTCGCGAAAAGTGATATACTTTATGTTATCAGCCAGGCTCTTGCTAGTGCTAGGATAGAAATCGTATTCCGGGTCATGCATAAGCAAGGGATGGCTGCCTGTGAGTATGTTGACGAGCATCGTCTTGCCCCCGCCGTTTGGTCCAACAATGGCAATCTGCTCGCCATCGTTAACAGTAAAGTTGACAGGTTCAGCCATACGCCACTCGGGCATACGCACCACGCCGTCTTTCACGTTTATGATTGGTCTGCTCATATTTTATTTTATGTTTGTTTTGTGCTTAATCGTCTTTCATGCGTAAGGGCTTTGGCTTTGCAGTGGAATGTCGTTGCCTTTGCAGTGGAATGTCATTGGCTTTACAGTGGAAAGCCAGCGTCTTTTCAGTGGAAAGCCGATGCGTCATTGGAGACTATCCTCTTTACGCTCTTCTTGTATGGTTCCACTGTCGCAATTGGAGTTACTTTAACGCGAAAGGCGCTCCTTGTTTTTAACCACGAAGTCTTTCCATGAACCATAGTGACGAGCGTTGGTCTGTGGAGTAGAGAGTTGCAAGAAATGACAGTAGGCTGCCCCGAGCGCGTCGGTGGCATCCATGAATTTCGGCATGTCGTTTTTGTCTATCTTCAGCAACCTCTGCAACATTCCAGCCACCTGTTCCTTTGACGCTTGCCCCTCGCCCGTAATCGCCATCTTGATTTTCAGCGGAGCATATTCGTGGATTGGTACGGAATGGTGTATGGCTGCGGCTATTGCCACACCTTGGGCACGTCCGAGCTTGAGCATAGACTGAACGTTCTTGCCAAAGAATGGAGCCTCAATGGCCATCTCGTCTGGCAGGTATTCATCTATGATACCTGTCACTCGATCGAAAATCTTCCCAAGACGCAAATAGGGGTCGCGCTCCTTACGCATGTCTATCACGCCCATGGCAACAAGTCCTGCCTTGTTGCCACGCACGGTCAGCACGCCATATCCCATGACATTTGTGCCCGGGTCAATGCCCAAGATAATTTTCTCACCAACAGTGTTTTCCACCTTGCCTTTCGCTTGCCTTATCTGTCGATATACGGATTGCCAGCCACTTCAGCGCCTATTGTCGTCTCCGGTCCATGGCCAGGGAACACGCGCACGTCGTCGGGCAGTTGGGAAAGGTGCCTAAGGCTCATCACCATCATGAACATGGAACCGCCTTCAAAATCGGTACGGCCTATTGAACCTTGAAAAAGCGTGTCGCCCGTGAAAGCCACACGTTCTTCCTCGCAATAATAAGTCACCCCGCCAGGTGTATGGCCAGGGGTCGACAGTATCGTAAACTTATGTGAACCAAAATCAATGGTGTCGAGCTCGTCAAGACATTTGCCCACGCAGACAAAGTCGTCTTGGGTGAGGTTGTCGATACCGAAAATAGCCTTCGCTTGTTGGGGCATGGCGTTGAAAAATTTGGCATCGGCAGTTCCTGCTTCGGGCTTTACTCCCCACGTGTCAAAAACAAACTTGTTGCCAAAGTTGTGGTCGATGTGTCCGTGGGTGGCTATCAGGTGTTTAACCTTGAGACCATTGCTTTCGATATAGTTTTTTATAGCTTCTTTTTCAGGCTCATAGCATGCGCCGCAATCGACGATGACACATTCCTTGGTCTCGTCGCTCACCACGTAAGTGTTTTCCCTGATGGGGTTGCATATAAATCTTTGGATATTCAACATCTTCGTTTGCTATGCTAAAAGAATGATATAATATAAATATGTGTAGACAGTAATGTCAATAAACTGGCAGGTATACCACGTTCTTCTCCTCAAACCATTGCTCATCGAAGAAGTCGGAGATGGCAGTCTTTTTTACTATCTTATGGAAAGGCTTGAGTTCCTCGTCGAGGTTGCCTCCTTTAAGGGTGAGGATTCCATTCGGCAAAGAGTTGTGTTGAGAAGTCTTGACAAGGTTTTTCCTTACTATCTTAACCATGTCGGGCAATGGCATTACCGCGCGTGACACTACAAAATCGTATTTGCCTTTCTCCTCCTCTCCACGAAGGTGGACCGCCTCTACATTGGTAAGTCCCAAAGCGCGTGCCACTTCTGTCGCCACCGTGATTTTCTTCCCCGTTCCGTCAATGAGCCTGAACGTGCATTCGGGGAAGAGGATGGCGAGGGGTATGCCAGGAAAACCGCCGCCACATCCAAAATCGAGGATGCGCGTGCCGGGACGGAACTTGATGACCTTGGCTATTGCCATGGAGTGGAGCACATGATGAAGGTAGAGGTTGTCTATATCCTTTCTGGATATGACATTTATCTTTGAGTTCCAATCTCGGTAAAGCGTGTCAAGAGCGTCTATCTGTCGCGTTTGCTGTTCGCTGAGGTCATTGAAATATTTCGAAATCAAATCCATAGCCTGAGTTTTTTCTTACTATCAAATGCAAAGTTAGTGATTTTTGTCGTAACTTTGCAGTAAGACATTGATTTTGTACAACATAATAACATATTGGTTGAAAAGATGAAAAATCATAAAGTAGCATTGTTCGACTTGGATGGAGTGGTCCTGAACACGGAGAGTCAATACACCGACTTTTGGGCTGGCATGGGAGAAAAGTATTTCCATTCGGGTGTGGAGTTCGCGAATATGATTAAAGGGTCCACGCTTGTTCAGATTATGGACAGGCATTTTAAGGATGACGCCAAAATCCAACAAGATATCACGGTCGCCCTTGACAACTTTGAGAAATCGATGAAGTACGAATACATAGAAGGCTTTCCAAAATTTATCAGTGACATCAGGAATGCTGGCGTAAAGACGGCTGTGGTGACGAGCAGCAACATCAAGAAAATGGAACAGGTGTATATTGCCCATCCTGAGTTCAAGTCTCTTTTCGACGCGATTCTCACAAGCGAGGATTTCGACCGCAGTAAGCCTGACCCAGACTGCTATTTCAAAGGCGCGAAACGCTTTGGTGTTGAGCCGGATATGTGCATTGGCTTTGAGGATAGCATCAACGGGTTGAAAGCCGTAAAGGCCGCTGGAATGTATTGCGTGGGACTCGAAACAACCAATCCTCACGATGTAGTGTCGAAATATGCCGACTTGGTAATCGACAACTATTTGGACACAAATGACAAAGACGGGAACTGCAAATACAATAAATTGATGGAGCTGTTCGTTTAGAATATGACAAAGAGACGTTTTGCATCATAATGAGAATCATCTTACGCATCATATCTTTAATATTCGTCACGTCTTGCTTGGTGGCGTGCGCTGACGAGGATGGATTTACGACATCGTCGGACAACAAGCTTTCGTTTTCAAACGACACGCTGTCCCTTGACACGGTGTTTAGCAATGTGCCGTCGGCTTCGCGCTCCATGTGGGTATGCAATAAGTCAGGCGATGGATTGCGTTGTGGTGTGAGCCTTGAAAAAGGCAGCGCCTCGGCTTTTAGGGTTAATATCGATGGCATCTATCTTGGTGAGGGCAACAACTGGCAAACGTCTGACATTGAAATACGAAACAAGGATAGCGTAAGGATTTATGTTGAGGCAACATTACCTACTGCCACGGGGCAAACTCCTCAAAAGAATGACGACAACATAGTCTTCACTCTGCAAAGCGGGGTGACACAGAAAGTGAATCTCAATGCTTGGGTATGGAACGCAAAACAGTTTAAAGGTCTTGAAATTTCCAAGGACACAACCATTCAAGACAGTATACCTATTATTATATATAAGGGGTTGAAGGTTGACAGTGGGGCAGTGCTTAATATCGGGTCTGGCACAACACTGTATTTCCACAACGATGCTGGGATTGAAGTTTACGGAACGCTGCGCTGTAACGGAACAGCAGAGAACAATGTGGTCTTGCGTGGCGACAGGATTGACAGGATGTTCGACTACTTGCCCTACGACCGTACGCCAGGTCAATGGCAAGGCATAACAATTTATCCATCTTCGTATGGAAACGAACTGTGCCATACCGACATACACAGTTGTTTTAATGGCATCGTGGCTGATTCTTCGGACATAAGCAAGAAAAAACTAGTTTTGAACTATTCCACCATACACAATTGTCAAGGTGCGGGACTTGTAGCCGACAACATAAACGCCTCAATTCTCAATTCTCAGATTACTAATACGTTAGGAGATTGTGTGTCTATTACAGGCGGAAATATTGACATAAACAGTTCTACGATAGCTCAATTTTATCCTTTTGACGGCATGAGAGGCATGGCTTTGTATGCCATGCTCAACAAGGACTCAAAGAAGTTTAGTGTAGCCAACTCTTTAATAACCGGTTATGCTGACGACGTTATTTATGTCTCAAAAGACGATACAACGGTTGATTGGAAATTTACGCATTGTGTAATCCGCACGCCTAAGCCAACAAGCGATGATAGCACAAGGATGGTAAACGTGATTTTTGAGAACATCAAGGACACGACATCCATGGGCATGAAACACTTTCAGAACATTGATACAGACAATCTAATCTACGACTTCCATCTTAGCGACAAGTCGGCAGCTATAGACAAGGCAGACCCTGCCACGTCACCAACAGACGACCACGACGGCATTAAGCGAGATGAAAGGCCAGACATTGGTGCCTACGAAAACACTAAAAAAGAAACAAAATGATTAAATCTAAATTGGAGATCTACTACGACTCATGCATGATGGATGAGTTGACAGACGAAGAAAGACTGCTTGTAGAGCGAGCAAGGGAAGCTACCCGCAACTCGTTCGCACCGTATAGCAACTTTCATGTAGGAGCGGCGTTAATGCTCAAAAACGGCAAGGTGATAATAGGCGCAAACCAAGAAAACTCGGCCTTCCCTTCTGGTCTTTGCGCTGAGCGCACCGCTGTGTTCGCGGCTCAAGCCAACTATCCAGACCAACCCATAATGATGCTTGCGATTGCGGCAGCCGATTGCAACGGACTCCGCTCAAGGCCTGTCTCGCCATGCGGCTCATGCCGACAAGTAATCTTGCAAATAGAATCAAGATACAATCAACCTGTGGAAATCTTGTTGTCCGGGACAGATAAAATCCTCAGGTTTAAATCGATTAAAGACCTATTGCCATTCTCATTTGTCGATGACGACCTGCAACCTGAACGATAAGACATTTGGCAAACGCTAAAAAACATTAACAACACAAGGAAGCGGTTTGATTCACAATCGAAGACTTCCTTGTTTCGATACACAAAGCTAAAAACAATTTTCCTAAGCAATATAAAATTACCTGTTTCGAAACGATTAGAAAACTCGTGCAAAAGCGTTGCGATTATGTTAAGTTTTGATTAACACCGATAAATAATGTAAAAACCTATAGAATTATAGAAAAATTTTTATTAGCAGGAAATGATAATTGATATCAAGTTTTTGCGATGAAAAGGTGTTGATATGACATTTTTTTCCAAAAATCTTACGTTAAACGTGTATAAAAAAACCCATTTGGGTTTGGAAGTTTTGATATTTGTGGTTAACTTTGCCGTGAGAAAATTACAAGGATTAATATAAAAAATACATAAGAAAAGACCGCACATGGGAAAGATTAAGACGATTGGAATACTTACTTCCGGAGGTGACGCTCCAGGCATGAACGCCGCTATACGAGCCGTAACCCGAGCAGGTATCTGCAATGGATTCAACATTAAAGGTATCTACCGAGGCTATGATGGCCTGATTTATGACGACATCAAGCCTTTTACCACCGAAAACGTTTCTGGTATCATAATGCAAGGCGGAACAATTCTTAAGACAGCCCGCTCAAAGGCCTTCATGACACCAGAGGGACGTGCCAAAGCATATGAGAACATTAAAAAAGAGCAAATAGACGCTCTTGTGGTAATAGGCGGTAACGGTTCGCTTACTGGTGCCAAGGAATTCGCCCAGGAATATGACCTGTGTTGCATCGGTTTGCCTGGCACAATCGACAATGACTTATATGGTACCGATACCACCATTGGTTATGACACCACGCTTAATACTATTGTGGATTGCGTTGACCGCATTCGCGACACCGCGCAGAGCCATGAGCGCATCTTCTTCATTGAGGTGATGGGGCGTGATGCTGGTTTCTTGGCACAAAACTCAGCAATAGCGAGTGGAGCCGAAGCCGCAATCATACCTGAGGATTCTACAGACGTAGACCAGCTCGCAAAGTTCATGGAGCGCGGCATACGTAAATCAAAGAAGAGTTGTATTGTCGTCGTGTCTGAAAGTCCCAAGTGCGGTGCCATGTATTACGCTAACCGTGTGAAAAAGGAATTTCCTGAGTTTGACGTGCGAGTATCCATTCTCGGCTATGTGCAACGTGGCGGACGCCCATCTGCACACGATAGAATTCTAGCGAGCCGCACTGGAGTGGGCGCTGTGGAAGCAATCATGCAGGGACAACGTAACATCATGGTTGGTATTCACAACAATGAGGTTACCTACATTCCTCTTATTGAGGCAGTTCGCTCAGATAAGCCGTTCGATCGCAAGTTGATAGAGGTTCTTGACGAGTTGAGCATCTAAAAAGCCTAGTGGCTTGATATTTATAATTAGAAATATATTCACTATAAAAGATATTGTATGTCACAGATTAAAGGACACATCTCTCAGATAATAGGTCCTGTCATTGATGTCTATTTCGACACGCAAGGACAGGAAGCTGAGAAGGTGTTGCCACAAATTTACGAGGCACTTAAAGTGACACGTTCTGATGGCAAGGAAATTGTCATAGAGGTTGAACAACACATTGGAGAAGATACCGTGCGTTGCATTGCCATGGATTCCACAGACGGTTTGGAACGAGGTCTTGAGGTCGTACCGACAGGCTCTCCAATCCAAATGCCCGCTGGAAACCAAATTCGTGGTCGAATGATGAACGTTATTGGTCAACCTATCGATGGCATGGGCGAACTTAACATGAAAGGCAGCTACCCAATCCATCGTCCGGCACCAAAGTTTGAACACTTGTCTACCCACAAGGAAATGCTTCCTACAGGAATTAAGGTTATAGATTTGCTTGAGCCTTACATGAAAGGTGGAAAGATTGGATTGTTCGGTGGAGCTGGAGTAGGCAAGACAGTGCTCATCATGGAGCTGATGAACAACATTGCCAAGGGGCACGCAGGTTACTCAGTGTTCGCAGGTGTAGGTGAGCGCACACGTGAGGGCAACGACCTTATTAGGGACATGATCGAGTCGGGAGTTATCCGTTATGGCGAAAAGTTCTGCAAGGCAATGAACGAAGGCAAATGGGATCTTTCACTTGTTGACGAAGAAGAGCTTAGTAAGTCACAATCGACCCTTGTATATGGTCAGATGAATGAGCCACCAGGGGCACGTGCACGTGTGGCTTTGTCAGGCTTGACTATCGCAGAGGAATTCCGTGACCATGGAGGCAAGGACGGCGGACCCGCAGACATCATGTTCTTCATAGACAACATCTTCCGTTTCACTCAGGCTGGTTCTGAGGTGTCTGCCTTGCTTGGTCGTATGCCTTCAGCTGTGGGTTACCAACCGACTTTGGCATCTGAGATGGGCGCAATGCAGGAAAGAATCACATCTACGAAAGAAGGTTCAATCACTTCCGTACAGGCTGTTTATGTTCCCGCAGACGACTTGACCGACCCTGCACCAGCAACGACATTCTCACACCTTGATGCCACAACGGTGCTTGATCGTAAGATTACTCAACTTGGTATATATCCAGCTGTTGACCCTTTGGCTTCAACTTCACGTATTCTTGATCCATTAATTGTTGGCAAGGAACATTATGAGTGTGCCCAGCGAGTAAAGGAAACGCTTCAGCATTATCAAGAGTTGCAAGACATCATCGCAATCCTTGGTATGGATGAGTTGTCTGATGAGGACAAACTTGTTGTGAACCGAGCTCGTCGCGTACAGAGGTTCCTTTCACAGCCGTTCACTGTAGCTGAGCAATTCACAGGTGTCAAGGGCGTGATGGTCAGCATTGAAGATACCATTAAGGGCTTCAACGCCATCCTCGATGGTGAGGTTGATGACCTTCCAGAGCAAGCGTTCATGAATGTTGGCACCATTGAAGACGCTATTGCAAAGGGTAAGAAGCTCATTAATGAAGCCAAGGCATAACAAGCTAAAGCAACATAGATATGTTGAAGTTAAAGATTATTTCTCCTGAAAAAGTGATATTCAATGGTGAAGTTGATAGTCTTAAGGTACCGGGGTTACAAGGTAGTTTTGAGATTCTTACCAACCATGCGCCAATAATATCATCGCTTGTAAAGGGAGAAGTGGAATATAAGGGCAAAGGGGAGAGCAATAAACTTTCGATCGTGGGCGGTTTCGTAGAAGTAAAGAAAAACGAGATCAGCCTTTGTGTGGAGATTTGACCTCTCGTGAATCAAGGCAAAACAAAGTAGTATATGCTTTCCCCATTGACTATCTTCCTATTAGTGGCAATGTTCACATTGCTCGGAGTAGGATGGAAAATAGGATATGACTTCGTTAAATTAAGGACACCGAAGCAAATAACAAAATTTTATTTTGCATACGCGACCTTTAGGATGTTAACAATACTACTCGTCACTGGCGTGTACTTGTTGTTTATATCACAAAGTAAAACCGAGTCTAAAGCCTTTGTAGTCATGGAGTTTGTCTTGTATGCTGCAATGATGGTCTTGACATTGAAAAATAACATTAAACGCTCTTAAAAGAATGAGATATTTAAATCATATAATCTGTTGCGTATTAGCCTTCTTGCTTGCTATGCCTGCTTTGGCAGCGCAAAAGCAAGGTGAAGGTCTCAATACTTCTCAGATTGTAGTAGGGCATATTAAAGACTCCTACGATTGGCACATCACGGATATTGGGACGAAACATATCGTTATCAATCTCCCTGTCATTGTTAAGAGCACAACGGGTTGGCATGTGTTCAGCACGTCTCAATTCACAGAAGAAGCAGACGCGAACGGCTACCGAATGGGACCGTTCAACCTTGCTATAGCTACGGTTGGCTCACATGCGGGAAAGATTGTAGAGTTGCAAAACGGCAAGGAAATAATGCCTTTCGATATAAGCATTACCAAGACCGTAGCTGTGCTCCTTATTGATTCTGTCATTCTCTTGCTATGTATATTGCTACCGGCAAGGTGGTATAGAAAACATAAGGCGAGCGACCCGGCCCCAGGAGGATTCACCGGATTAATGGAAATGCTCGTGTCATGGGTAGAAGATAACATTGTGAAACCGGGTGTGGGAGACAATTATGAAAAATACTCTCCATATCTTCTGACTTGTTTCTTCTTTATACTCACCTGTAACTTGATGGGCATTATGCCATTCCCACCTGGTGGAGGCAATTTGACGGGAAACATTGCTTGCACATTCTTCCTGGCGTTATGTACATTCGTAATAACACAATTTAGTGGTTCCAAGCACTATTGGAAGGATATCTTTTGGCCAAATGTACCATTGGCATTAAAGGCTTTCCCATTGATTCCTCTTATTGAGTTCGTGGGCATATTCACCAAGCCATTTGCGCTGATGATTCGACTTTTTGCCAACATGATGGCAGGACACGCCATAGCTCTTTCCTTGACTTGCATTATTTTTGTCGTGGCAACTATGGGAATAGGTGTGGCAATAGGAATGTCGACACTAAGTATCGTTATGAGCATCTTCATGATGTGCCTTGAACTCTTGGTATGCTTCATCCAGGCCATGGTATTCACCATGTTAAGTTCTATATTCATAGGCTTGGCCCGTGCAAAGGATTGAGCTATTAAAAAATAATAATAATAAAAACATTTATAAACAACAGCCTTATGGCCAAGTTTCAAGGCTATTTTAGCCAAGAGGCAAAGCTGGGGGCGATTAAAAATTTACAACTATGATTTCAGCATTATTATTGCAAGCCGCCGCAGCAGGCGTAGCAAAGTTGGGTGCCGGTGTTGGTGCAGGTCTCGCAGCAATTGGCGCAGGTATTGGTATCGGTCGCATTGGCGGACAGGCTATGGACGCAATGGCAAGGCAACCAGAGGTAATGAGCAAGATCTTTACAAACATGATTGTCGCAGCTGCCCTTATCGAGGGTGTAGCCTTGTTTGCTGTGGTCGTTGCATTCCTCTGCATCTAATCATCATAGAACAAACAACTGCGTATGGATTTATTGATACCAAGCACAGGCTTACTCTTTTGGATGACTATTGTCTTCCTCATTGTGCTTGCCGTCCTGTGGAAATGGGGCTTTCCTGCCATCACAAAGATGGTGAAAGAACGTAAAGACTACATCGACGACAGCTTGAGAAAGGCTCATGATGCCAATGAGAAGCTTGCAAACATACAAAAAGAAGGCGAATCCATTCTGCAGGAAGCACGCGAAAAACAAGCAGAGGTCTTGAAAGAGGCCACTGCAACACGTGATGCCATCATCGCCAAGGCTGAGAATCTGGCAAAAGATCGCAGCGCACAGCTCATCAAAGATGCCAAAGCTGAGATTGAACAAGAAAAACAACAGGCCATCCGTGAAATACGCGGACAGGTAGCAGAGCTTTCTGTCAAAATCGCTGAAAAGATTGTCAGGCAACAATTGGCGACAGATGACAAGCAGATGGAATTAATCAACAAGATTCTTGATGAAGTTGCTGACTCAGAAGAGGCAGCCAAATAAAATGATTGTCTATGGATACAGGTGTAATAGCTGTTAGATATGCTAAAGCTCTCTTGGAAAGCGCCATTCGGCTAAAGCTGGAAGACGCGATCTATGAAGAGATGCAGACGCTTTCTACAAATTATATCCAAGTGCCGAAGCTTCGGTTCACGATAGACAATCCTACCCTTGGAAACGAGAAGAAGTTGGCCTTATTGAAGACTGCCTGTGGTGGAGACATCAACGACTTGACAGTGAGATTTCTTAATCTCGTTTTCAAGGAAGGAAGAGAGTCTAGCCTCCAGTTCATGGCAACGGCCTATTTGACATTATACCGGAAACACAAAAACATCATTCGTGGAAAGTTGATAACCGCCGTACCGGTTTCGGAAGAGACGGAAGCCAAGATGAAGCAAATGGTGGAAAAAAGAACTCACGGTAAAGTAGAGTTCAATACAGAAGTGGATCCAAGTATAATAGGCGGATTCATTCTTGAGTACGACACATATAGTCTTGACGCAAGTGTGAAGACGAAGCTCAAGGGGGTGCTACAACAACTGACAGCGTAAAGCCTTAATATTGAGAATTGAACGAAGTAAGTAAACTTTGATTTATTATTATAATAAATGAGTGATAAGTTAAAACCAAGTGAGGTGTCTGAAGTGCTAATCAAGCAACTCGAAGGCGTCAACTCGGAAGAGCAGTTTGATGAGGTGGGTACCGTTCTCACTGTAGGAGACGGTGTGGCTCATGTCTATGGACTGCGCAATGCTGAGGCGAGCGAACTTCTTGAGTTTGAAAATGGCACTATGGCAATTGTCATGAACCTCGAAGAAGATAATGTCGGTTGTATCCTTTTAGGTGCTTCTTCAGGCATTGAGGAAGGCATGAAAGTTAAGCGTACACACCGCATTGCCTCCATTCGTGTCAACGACAACTTCCTCGGTCGCGTTGTCAATACTCTTGGACAGCCTATTGACGGCAAGGGAGACATTGACATGACAAATGCATTCGAGATGCCTCTTGACAGAAAAGCACCTGGTGTTATATACCGTCAACCCGTTAAACAACCATTGCAGACTGGTCTAAAAGCCATTGACTCGATGATTCCTATTGGTCGTGGACAGCGTGAGCTGATCATTGGTGACCGCCAGACCGGCAAGACCGCAGTAGCCATTGACACCATTATTAACCAAAAAGGAAACTTCGAGGCAGGCAAGCCTGTGTATTGCATTTACGTCGCCATCGGTCAGAAAGCAAGTACAGTGGCTGCTTTGGTGCAGACATTGAAGGAGCAAGGAGCGTTGCCTTACACTATCATTGTTAGCGCTACAGCCGCGGATCCTGCTGCCATGCAATACTATGCACCGTTTGCTGGCGCTGCTATTGGAGAGTATTTCCGTGATCGTGGTTTCGACGCTCTTGTTGTATACGACGACCTGTCTAAGCAAGCCGTTGCCTATCGTGAGGTATCATTGATACTTCGCCGTCCTTCCGGACGTGAGGCTTACCCTGGCGACGTGTTCTACCTTCACTCTCGTTTATTGGAGCGTGCCGCAAAGATTAATGAGCAGCAAGAGGTTGCGGAGCAAATGAATGACTTGCCAGAATCTATTAAAGGACATGTAAAGGGCGGTGGCTCGCTTACCGCCCTTCCAATCATCGAGACACAAGCTGGTGACGTGTCTGCATATATCCCGACAAACGTAATTTCAATTACCGATGGACAGATATACTTGGAGACGGACTTGTTTAACCAAGGCTTCCGTCCGGCAATCAATGTCGGTATCTCGGTGAGTCGTGTAGGTGGTTCAGCGCAAATCAAGAGCATGAAGAAAGTGGCTGGTACTCTGAAGATAGATATGGCCCAGTATCGTGAGCTGGAGAGCTTCTCTAAGTTCTCAAGCGACATGGATCCTGTCACGGCAATGACAATCGACAGAGGACGTAAGAACAACCAGTTGCTCATTCAACCTCAGTATAGCCCAATGCCAGTAGGCGAGCAGATAGCGATTCTATATTGCGGTGTTCACGGACTTATGCATGACGTGCCTGTAGACAAGGTTCGCAGTGTCCAGGATCAGTTCTTGGAGCAAATGCGCACTCAGCATCAGGACGTGCTTGACATTCTTTCTTCTGGTAAGATTGACGATACATGCACAAAGACCATTGAAGACGTAATGGCGAATGTAGCTGGACAGTTTGCCTCTAAATAAAACGTAATAGAAATGCCTTCATTAAAAGAGATAAAGACCCGTATAGCATCTGTAGAGAGCACGCGTAAGATAACAAGTGCCATGAAAATGGTTGCCTCGTCTAAGCTTCACCGCGCACAGACTGCCATTCAGAATATGCTTCCATATGAAAATTTGCTGGAGCATATCTTGAAGTCGTTTCTTGTCTCCATGCCTGATGCCGCCGAGGGAGACCTCACGGAAGAACGCAAGGACATCAAAAGCGTGGCACTCGTTGTTTATTCCTCTAATAATTCTCTATGCGGAGGATATAACAACAACGTCATTCGAAAGATGCTACATGCAATAGATGGGTATCATGCTCAAGGCATCAATAATATTACCATCTATCCAATTGGCCGGAAAGTAGCTGAAAAGGTTAAAAGCCTTGGACTAAATTGTGGTGGCGACTTTGTTGAATTAGCAGACAAGCCTAATGCAACAGAATGCAGGAACATCGCCGAAGAGCTTATGGAGAAGTATACTAAGCACGAATATGATAAGGTAGAGCTTATCTATCATCATTTTAAAAGTGCTGGCTCACAGGTGCTTACTTGCAGAAATTATTTGCCTCTTGACTTGTCTACAGAAAAGATAGGAGCTTATAACGACAGGGACCTCTCGTCAAACCTTGCAACAGCAAAAGCGCAGGAATACCTACGCAAGAAAGGCAAGACGGCAGAGAAGAACTCTCCTGATTCCGTTCCTCTTAATGACGACTTCATAGTTGAGCCGGATATAAAGACAGTGCTCGGAGAATTGGTTCCAAAGGCTCTGGACTTGATGATTTACACTGCGCTTCTTGATAGCAATGCCTCAGAACATGCCGCCCGAATGGTGGCCATGCAAGCAGCTACAGACAATGCAGACGAATTGCTCAAGGACTTGAATCTGCAATACAATAAGAGCCGTCAGGCCGCTATTACGAATGAACTTTTGGATATTGTCGGTGGAAGCGCAAATAATTAATAAGAAGCTCCACATCGTCTAAATTCTAATAATAATTAAATGGGAAATGGAAAAGTTATTCCTTTCCCATTTTTTTATTAACTTCGCATCCATGAAAAGGATAGTAGCAACATTTATAGTTATATTGTCGTTTGTTCCAATATTCGCGCAAAAGAAAGAAATAAATGCGGCAATTGACAACCTCAAGGCCAATAAGGACCTTGACAAGGTTGAGGCATCCATGACGACTTTGCTTAAAGATTCTTCTAACATAAGAAACGAGAAGATATGGGATCTCCTTTTCGAATCTTTAAAAAAACAATATCAGGCAGGTAATGAAAAGTTGTATTTAAAGCAGAAATACGACACTGCATCGCTATTCAACATTGCCTCTCGAATGTTTGCGTTGATGACGAGATACGACAGTATAGAATCTGAACCTGACAAGAGGGGAAAAGTAAAGTTTAAGATGCGTAAGCAAAATTCCAATACACTTAATTTTTTGCGTCCCAACCTGTTTAATGGTGGTATTTACTATATTGGCAAGCAGAAGTATTCCCTGGCATATAGTCTCTTAGATCAATATGTCAGTGCTGCGGAAATGCCTATTTTCACGTCATATAACTATTCCGTAAAAGACAAAAACCTCCCAACAGCTGCTTATTGGGCAGCATATTGTGGATATAAGCTCAATGATCCCCAAAAAGTTCTTCATAATACCTATTTGGCTCTTAAAGACAAGGAACATACTGAGTCAATGATGCAATATCTTGCTGCAACGTATATGCTTGAGAATGATACTACAAGAAGCATCGAGACTTTGGAGGAGGGTTTCTCCCTATACCCAAAATCAGAATATTTCTTTTCGCACCTAATGGATTACTATTCAATGAATTCCAATTGGGAGAAAGCAAATGTAATGACCAACAAGGCAATAAAAGCTGACAGCACTAATCTGAGGGCTTGGATTGCCAAAAGCACCATATTGATTAATTCTGGTGAATACGAAAACAGTTTCCGTATCTCCCAGACAATATTAAGGAAAGACAGTACGCTTGATGAGGCTTGGTTAAATGCGGGGCTCGCAAAATATAATCAAGGTGTTAACATTGAACATGACACCAGAGACTTTAAGCAAAAGAGAAAACAGATATTGCAATATTACAAGGAAGCCCTTCCTTACCTTGAGAAATACAGAGTTCTTTGTCCAAATAATGCGGACAAATGGGCAATGCCATTGTACTCCATCTATCTCAATCTCAATATGGGCAAACAATTTGATGAGATTGATGAGATAATCAAAAAGCTAAAAAACGCTTGATATCTTTTGTAATCTACATTAATGAAGATACACGTATCAAAGGAGTTAAGCTATAAAATCAAAAAGGGAAATCATTTAAAATGATTTCCCTTTTTGATTAGAGGTGCGTGGCGGAGTCGAACCGCCTTGAGTGGTTTTGCAGACCAGTACCTAACCGTTCGGACAACGCACCGTTCTTCTCAATTGCGATGCAAAGGTAATAACTTTTTATAATACTACCAAAGGTTAGCTTGTTTTTTTTCAAAAAAAATGAACAATAGGTCAGTTTTAAGGGCATATTAAGTAAATTTGCCCCCTAATGATGATATTATTAATTCGATAAATTTGAGTTTTTCAAAAAAGTCATGGTTTTGCTTAGTTTTTTGCTTGGCTCAACTGTATAGATAGTGTATGAAACAGGAAAAGGACATAGAACGGCTGTTCCGGCAGCATTATGCGAGGATGTACAACCTGGCCAGGTGCATCCTTGCCGATGATGACGAGAGCAAGGATGTGGTGAGCGAGGTGTTTGCCATGCTCCTTGCCGACGATGTGGTCTTGTTGCCTGAGAGCGAGGAGGGCTATCTGGTGAGGAGCGTGCGCAACCGTTGTCTCAACTTAATAGCGCATAAGAGCGTGAGGGAACGGGTGGCGAAATTGCTGACAGACGATGCCGACGTGATTCTTTCGGAAGATGCCGACGAGCGTTTGGAGCAACTGATGCTTCTCATCGAAGACCTCGAACCACCTATCCGAAAGCAAATCTTCCGCTTGCGCTATCTACAGGAAAGGTCTTACCAGGAGGTAGCCGATGAAGTGGGAGTGAGCAAGGTGACGGTGTTCAACCATATCTCGCAGGCTTTGGACTGGATTAGAAGACACATGAGCAAGGGTTAGAATTGCATTCCAACCTCGTTTGAAAATGATTAAAAAGGAGCAAAACAATGACAACAAACAAGAGTAAAGAAGAAAAGCGACAGATGTTCTTCGATATGCAGGAGCATCCCGACCGTTATACCGACGAGCAAGTGAAGGATTTGCTTGCCGATAAGGAAATGCAGGAGTTCTTCCATGATATGGCTATGGCAAGAATGGCACAGCAGAAAGCGAACCCTCAGAATGTAAATGTGGATGAGGCATGGAAGGAGTTTGCAGCTAAGTATGAGATGGCATCAGATGAAAAGTCGAATGAGTCTTCTCATTCATCCAGCAATCGCTTGAAGATAGCAGCCTCCATCATCGGAGTGATTTTCCTTTCAGGCATCACCTTCGCTGCCATCCGTTCTGGAGTGTTTGGTTCTTCCTCTGCAGATGAAGCTAATTCCGTAAAGACGGAGCAAGCAGAACCTGCTAAGAGTATTGCCAAGCAAGACGGCACCAAGGCGAATGCCGTAGAAAAGAAAGATAGCATTGACCTAAAACCAGTGGTCTTTGATAATACCGAGTTGCAAGATGTCGTATCCCAACTTGCCGTGTTCTATCATGTGAAGGTAGAGTTTGACAATGTGGAGGCACAGCATATTCGCATTTTCTTCAACTGGGACAAGACGAAGACCTTGCAGCAGAACCTCGAAATCTTGAATGCTTTCGACCGCATTCAGATTACGGAAGTGGATGGAACATTGAAGGTTGAGTAAAGAGAGGAGCGTAGGTTATGAAAAAGTTTGTGATAAACTTGATGTTGCTGTTGATGGTAAACATGGGTATTTCTGCCCAGCGTATCACCCGACAATATAATAATGTGTCATTCTCTGCGGCATTGAAAGATTTGAATGCCGCACAGGATAAATACGCAATCAACTTTGTATATAACGAGTTGGAGGACTTCAAGGTGACGAAGAGCATCCGAAATATGAATGTTCCCGGTGCCATCCAGCAGTTGATAGGCTTTTATCCCATCAAAATGACGCAGATGGATAATGTCCTTGTGGTGGAATGTACGCAGAAAGCTCCGACGAAGATGATTGGTAGAATCGTGGATAACTATCATCGTGCGGTGGATTTCGCCAATGTCACCCTGTTCAATGTTCGAGACTCCAGCTTTATCACTGGTGGTGTAACGAATGAGAATGGTCAGTTTGTGATTCCTTGTGAGGCGAGAAAGGCAATCGTAAAGGTGAGCTGTGTGGGGTATAACACCTATTATAATACATATAGTACAGGAAAGATAGGTTCGATAACTTTGAAGGAGGCGACGATGAATCTGCAAAAGGTGATTATAAAAGGGCAGAGAAAAACCTTTGAGATGACCAACGAAGGGCTTGTTACCCAAGTGAAAGGTACTCCTTTGAGTGAAGCTGGTACGGCAAACGATGTCATAGCGCAAGTGCCAAGTGTGTATGGCGGTGATGGCAAGTATAGCGTCTATGGCAAGGGAGAGGCACTCATCTATGTCAATGGCAGAAAACTGACGGATAACGCCGAGTTGGAAAGAATCAGTTCCAAGGATATTGCCTCTGTGGTCTTGAATAATAATCCTGGTGCAAAATATGATGCCACGGTCAAGGCGGTCATTATGGTCAAGACCAACAAGAAGCAAGGTGACGGATTGAGCGGTGGATGGACTTCTATGTTTCGGAAGGGACATTCCCTCTCTCTTTCGGAAGGTGGAAACTTGAACTGGCGAAAGGGAGGGCTTGATGTGTTCGGCTCGCTCTATTATGATTTCTCACAACGATACCAACATCAGATAGATAACAAGACGGTTTGGAAGGATGGCGATGTATGGCAGATGCATAGCGACATAGGAATCTTCCCAAAGAGCAAGGCTTCCGTGTCTTCAAGGATAGGTTTCAACTATGCGCTCAATGAGCATCATTCCATCGGTGCCAGATATGATGTGAACTTTTTACCGAACAGTACGGCTGACTGGCCAACGTTGCAAACGGTAACGAAGAATGGAGATGAACAGGAACGTATCCAATACGACTTGAAATGGAATCGCAAATGTGCTCCATCTCATTTCGTGAATGCTTATTACAAGGGTGAGGTTGGCAAATGGAACATCGCATTCGACAATGACTTGGTTGTTCGCAAAAACAAGGCTATCCAAAATATCCAAGAGCAAAGCACCTCTTCGGGCGAAAGTCATGTCAACAGCATCAATAAGGCGGATAATGTAATGTTTGCTTCCAAACTTGTACTTTCTCATCCGATAGGAATGGGTACGGTGGAGGCAGGGGGAGAGTTTATCTTCACCAATCGCAAGGAGACTTATGACAACGAGGAACAAATCATCGCTTCTACTGACGACCATATCAAGGAAAGCAAGTATACAGGATTCTTGTCTTATAACATTTCCTTGGGAAAGGTTGGTTTGGAGGCTGGTTTGAGATATGAGCATACCCTGTCGGATTATTACGAACAAGAGGTTTGGATAGCGGAGCAAAGTCGGAAGTATGACAAACTGTTTCCAAATCTTGGCATCTCGTTTCCTATAGGTAAGGCTAAGTTATCGATGGACTATACGATGAAGACTCGTCGTCCTTCCTATCATGAGTTGAGTAGCAATATGCAGTATGATGATGCCTTTACTTACGAGAAGGGCAATCCGTTGCTGCAACCTGAAATCATCCACGACATCACTTTGTCGGGAGTTTATCGGTGGGTTTATATGGCTGTGTGCTGTCAGCGTGTCAACGATTACATCGACAATTCGATAGATTTGCAGCCAGGCGATGGCAAGCCGCTCAACATTTTCACCAACGTCAACTATGCGCATCTAAACAAATACACAGCCGTCCTGTCGCTTACCCCGAAATTTGGAATTTGGTCGCCTCGTTTGTCCATGACATTGATGGGACAGGATTTCAAGATGTTGCATAATGGCGAGATGCTTCACTTGAACAATCCTTTGCTCTTCGTGAGTTGGAACAACTCGATTTCTTTGCCAAATGATTTCATCCTGTCAGCGGACGTTTCGGGGCATACGTATGGTGACATTTCGCTTGCGACCTTGAAGCCAAGTTGCCAGTTGGACCTTGGCTTCGTGAAGAATCTGAGTCGTTGGACATTCCAACTGCAAGCTACGGATGTGTTCCGTACCGCTCGCAACTCCATGTACACCCATGGTACCAATATGCTGCTGGACAAATGGAACTATAGTGACTCGCAAGCCGTGAAATTGACGGTAAGCTATCGCTTCAATACGGCAAGTAGTAAATACAAGGGTACTGGTGCCGGTAATGAGGAGAAGAACAGATTGTAATGAAACTCTCTTTTTGATAAAATGAATATATGAAAATCGGTCAGGCAGGGGCGTAATGATTTAGAGCTTTGCTTGACCGATTGCTATATTAGTATTCTATAGATCTATTCGCAAGTACCTGCATATAGTCTATCTATTGGAAAAATCAAATCCCAATTCTTGCCCCACACGACATTCCCGAATTCTATCTTAAACTTCTTGAATTTCTTTTCGTTTAAGTAAGAGTCATACTGGGGATGTGGATGCTTTCGGATGAAAGCACCTACATCTATAGTTCTTGTTACGCCGTCAGAAAACTCTAGTTTTACACAGAGTGGTGCGACGTATTTAGCGGAAACAATACTTAAATTCATAATTTCTTCGTAATCCTTTTTTAATTATATTGCAAAAATAGTGTTTGTTGTTGAATGTTCCAAATCATTTAGTTT
>CAVAGT010000014.1:0-38307 GCA_963588155.1 Lachnospiraceae bacterium
CTGGACAACCAAGGGTATAAAATGAATAAAAATGACGAGAAAAGTGTCTTTTGTTAGTTATGATTAACAAAAACCGTCATTCTCATCCAATCTTCATCACGTCTTCCTCGAATGTCTCCTTACAAATAGCCCTGCCTTTCACTACAGAGCGGCAGTTGTATATCCGTTGATTGGAGAGGAAGAGAAGGCGGGCTATGTCGGTGGTATTGCCGACGCCCAAGCGTATCAAGGCGAAGATGCGAAGCTCGGTGCATAGGGTGTTTGGGATCTTGAGTGTGAATCGTGCCTCAGGGTGCAGCAAATTGTTGAACCCTTCCACGAAGGAAGGATACAAGTCGAGGAAAGCCTTGTCGAAGCGGGAGAGGAAGGTGTTGGCGTCGTCTTCCGACACGTGGGCGGAGGACATCATGGTGAGAAGCTCGGCGGTTTGGTTGGCCTTGATCTTGCGCTTCACCAAGGTTTGGTACTTCACGAGCTTGTCGATATACTTGGCGCATAGGTCGATATAGATGAGGGCCAGGTTCTCTCGCCGTTTGTTGATGCCGACCAACTGGGCGTTTGCCTCGTTCAGCTTCTTGTTGGAGTCGGCGAGCTGTTGCTTTCGGTTGTTCAGCTTCTTGTTTTGCCTATATATATAATAGGTGGCTACGAAAAGGCAAGCCAGCAACAAGCATGAGAACAGTGCGAAGTGGAGGAGAGACGTGTTCTGCCTTTTCACCTTTTCCTGGTATTTCTTCATGATTTGGGGCAATATCTGGGAGTTCTCCAAGATGCGAAGTCTGTTGTCGAAGAACTTGGCATCGTCCATGGAGGTATTGATGTATTGTTCGGCACGCTCCAAATGCTCGTCTCCCTGTTCGTACAGATAGACGGCGAGGTTTCGCAAGGCTGTGTTTTCCTTTGTGCTGTTTTTGATGTCGGCTATGCTGGAGCGTATGAGGTATTCCTCGTATCGCTCGTTGTCGCCCAACAGTTGGTAGGTGTTGGCGAGAGAGAAGCACGTTTGCGCATATTCGCGGGTGTTCTCCTTGATTTCTTTGATGACTGCCAAGTGCTGGGCTTTCGCTTTCTTCAAGTCTTTGTCGATTACCAGGTATTTCTCGCTCAAACATTGGCCGTACGGGGTATCTTTTGGCGACAGGTGTTGCATGGCCTTGAGGAGATATTCCTCTCCCATCCGTTGGTAGATGGGCTGGTATTGCAGGTCGTTGCAAAAGTCAGCCTTGTACAGATACAGGGTCTTGAGAGTGGAGTAGTAGAGGAAAAGCAGCTTGTGGTCGGAGCCGTCGATGTGTATGGCGTTCAAGGTTTCGAGAGCCTCGGTGTAGAGTCCGCCGATGGAGAGCGACAGGGCACGGTGGAGAGCGAAGAGGTTTTGATAGTGGGTGTCTTTTGCCCTTACCGCCAACTCGTAGCCCTTGTTGGCGTATGTCAGGGCGGAGTCGAGCTTATAGACATAGTATTCCTGATAAATCTTGTCGTAGAGAGCCAGTTGTTGTAGAGGCTCAGATGCTTGACGGTTTTCCGCTTTCAAAGTCTCGATCCTTTTTTCTTTGCTGGCGTCAAATTGTTGGCGCATGCTGAGTGCCCGGTCAAGTTCTTGCAACAGTGTCTGGTTGTTAGCCTTGCCGTCGAAAGACAGGAGAAGAATGAGCGCTATCAGTAATGATCTTGCCATATCGTTGGTTGTTTTTAGCAAAGATAATAAAAAAGTAGTGACGGCGCACTTTTACAGCGGTCGATTTAAGATAAATTACAACTATCTGATATTCAGCGGAAACAACAAACGTTGATGACATTGCGTTTTACCGTCGCCTTACCTCGTGCTACAATCAGTCGAAAACCGCCCTAATTTTGCAACCGAGTTCAATGCACGCTAACTTTAACGTAACCGTAATCAAACGTACAACTCACAATAACAACCTATGTATAGCAAAAAAACGATATGCCTTATGGCTTTGCTCGGTTCCGCTAATGGAATGCTTGCCCAAAGCGAGAGTTCTCCCAAAGACTCGGTGAAGGAAGAACGCAATGTGATGCTGAACGCATCCGATGCAACCAAGCCAAGAGAGATTCCCATCGGTTTGCCATCGAGTGACGTTACCGTCTATGAGAATGGTCTCCCCGCCGTTTACTCTTCCTCGCTTCACAGTCTGGCTGCCCATTGGCGCAGTGACATGGGTCAGAAAGGTGTGGGACTGATGAATCCGATGGAGTCGGCAATAGCCACGGGCAACATAGCCTACTCCGTGGTCTCTTCCCTGAAGGCG
Organism: Lachnospiraceae bacterium; assembly: GCA_963588155.1. GTDB lineage: Bacteria > Bacteroidota > Bacteroidia > Bacteroidales > Bacteroidaceae > Prevotella. The sequence goes on from CAVAGT010000014.1 coordinate 2,271, forward strand.
GGCGAAGACCATTTCAAGGGCGTACTCAATTATCAAGGCAACCATTTCGGTTGGCATCAGTTCGACTTGAATGTCTCCGGGCCGATTGCCAAGGAATGGTATTATGCCGCCACGATGTACCAAAACTTCGATCCAGGCACGTTCAAGCTCCAGTTTACGGACTACCAAGACCGTATGCAACTCTATCGTGGCATACTCACTCACAAATGGGGAAAGGAAAACGAGTTGAGCTTCATCTATAAATATACCAACGACCAACTTGCCGGTTACTTGGCCTCATACGCTCCCTTCATTTATGTGGGCGACGGTAGCGTGAGAGAAGTGGATGGTTTCGCATTGGGCACCACCTCTTATCTCCCCCAGGACGGCAAGATGGCGTATCGCGACTTGTTGACAGGCAAGGAGTATGCCGCCAACCTCCGCGACGGGATGGGCAACCATGCCAACGATTTCGGTCTCTCCCTGAAATATCTCTTCGCCGACCAGTGGAAGCTCCAAGCCAACCTGCGCTATTCCTACGCGGACGTGAAATCCACCACCGTGAGTGGCACCACCATTACCGATGTCGTGAACGGCAAGGAGGAAGGAACCGACAATGTGTCCACCTACTATCTTGACGGCCACCTGTTTACTGGCAAGCGGCAGGGCAGTGTGTCTTATTATCACAAGGCTACGGTGCAAAACTATCTGTTTACAGCAGACTTGAGCAAGAAATGGAATGGTCACGACGTCAAGATGGGCATCAATGAGTGGGGGTATCATGTCGATTACCATTCCAACACCACGATGTTCGACCGCACGGTGGAAGCGTATCCTTCACTAATCCAGCACGAGGAAGGAGGAAAGATGCTCACCTATTATAATTACAACTCGCTTGGTTCGGAGATGTATCGTGGCTTCGAGAATAAGGCCGCCGTCTATTTGTCGGACAAATGGACGTTGTCCCACAAATGGGAGCTCTTTGCCGGTGCCCGTCTGGAATACTTCCATTTGAGTGGCCACAACCTACCATACGCCCGTTGCAGCGATTTTGTCCTTGGCAAGACCTTGGAAGACGGAACCCGGGTAGCAGAACAAAAGTTCTCCAGCGACAAGCTCAACTATGCGTTCGCCTTGCAAGCCCTCTATCGTCTCAACGACCAGCTGGGGCTCACTGCCGACGCAACGATGGCTATCAACCGACCGAACATCAGCAATTACGCTTCCACGACCAATCCGTCGGGCGATGCCTCCAAGGTGCCCTTGCTGCGTGGTGGCGTGTTCTATAAGAACAACTGGCTCAACGTAACCTCCATGATCAGCTACATCAGCAAGAGCAACAACTATTCGCTGATGAACCTAAGCAACCCGGAACTGAACACCGACTCACGCACCGTGGCGTTCAACTACGACGTGCAGACATTGGGATGGACCACCACCGTGGAGACCGACCCCGTGAAGGGATTGCATGTGCATTTCCTGCTCACCTTGCAGGAGCCTAAGTACAACAATTATGAGACAAAGGTGACGTTTGGCGACAAGTCTTACGACGTGAGTGCCACGGGCAAGATCGTGACCGGCATCTCGAAGGTGTTGCTGGAGTTCGACCCCAGCTATGAGTTCAACGACTACGTGAAGTTATGGATGAGCTTCCGTTACTTCAGCAAGCAGTACGCCAACCTCAGCAACGCCCTCTATTTCAACGGCCATTGGGAGACCTTTGCCGGCATCAATGTCAAGGTCAACAAGTTGCTCTCGCTCCATGCCAACGTGGTGAACTTCCTGAACCAGACGGGAGCCACGGGAACCATCTCGGGAGCGGAACTGATTTCCGCCAGCGAGGCATCGAAGTACGACAACCATTGGATGACAGGTAGTTATCTGCGTCCTTTCACGGTGGAGTTTGGCGCCAAACTCACGTTCTGACAAAGAATAGAATAACTCATTTTATATTTCACTATCTTTAAAAACTAAATGCGATGAACAAGAAAATTTCAAGAATGTTGATGGCAGCTGCCATGGCAGCCACAACACTTTCTGCCCAGGCAGGGCAGCAGAAGGGTCCCAAGTGGTTGAGCGACGCCCTTTTCTACCAGATCTATCCATCCTCCTTCATGGACAGCGACGGCAATGGTATCGGTGACTTGCCCGGTATCACGTCCAAGTTGGACTATATCAAGTCGCTCGGTGTCAACGCCCTGTGGCTCAACCCCATCTTCGAGTCGGGTTGGTTTGACGGTGGCTATGATGTCATTGATTTCTACAAGGTGGATCCCCGCTTCGGCACCAATACCGACTTGGTCACCCTGGTGAACGAGGCACATAAGCGCGGCATGAAGGTTTGCCTCGACCTTGTGGCAGGACACACCAGCGCGAAATGCGCATGGTTCAAGGAGTCGAGCGAGAAAGATCCCAACCAGCGTTACAGCGACTACTACATTTGGATGAACGATATCCCCGAGAGCGAGAAGAAGGAGATAGAGGAACGCCGCAAGGAGCCCAACTGGGAGTCGAGTACACGAGGCCGTTTTGTGGAGGCTAACGCCCCTCGCGCCAAGTATTACGAGAAGAACTTCTTCGAGTGCCAGCCAGCCTTGAACTATGGTTATGCTAACCCCGACCCCAATCATCCTTGGGAACAGTCGGTAGACGCTCCCGGTCCACAGGCAGTTCGCCGTGAGATACGCAATATCATGGCATTCTGGTTTGACAAGGGCGTGGACGGATTCCGTGTGGATATGGCTTCCTCGCTTGTGAAGAACGACCCCGACAAGAAGGCCGTGTCAAAGATATGGCAGGAGATGCGTGCATGGAAGGACAAGAACTATCCCGAGACGGTGCTGATCTCCGAATGGTCAGAGCCCGAGCAGGCTATCCCAGCAGGCTTCAACATCGACTTCATGATACATTTCGGCATCAAGGGCTACCCCTCCTTGTTCTTCGCCCGAAACACGCCGGCAGGACATTGGTACGCCCACGATGACTATCAGTATTGCTATTTCGACAGGGCTGGCAAGGGCAACCTCAAGGGTTTCAACGACAACTTCTCGAAGGCATACGCCGCAACCAAGGACTTGGGCTACATCGCCCTTCCATCTTCCAACCACGATTTCCAACGTCCGAACATCGGCACCCGCAACACTTTCGACCAACTGAAGGTTGCCATGACCTTCTACCTCACCATGCCGGGCGTGCCATTCATCTACTATGGAGACGAGATTGGCATGAAATACCAGATGGACTTGCCAAGCAAGGAAGGCAGCAACGACCGTGCGGGTACGCGTACCCCGATGCAGTGGACCAAGGGCAAGAATGCCGGTTTCTCCACCAGCAGTCCAGACGAGTTGTATCTCCCTGTAGATACGGATAACGGAAAGCTCACAGTGGAGGCACAGGACCGGGTGAAAGGCTCATTGCTGGAATACACTCGCCAGTTGACCAAGCTCCGCCACTCCACCAAGGCTCTCGACAACGAGGGTGGATGGAAACTGCTGAACAGCGTGGAACATTCCTATCCTATGGTGTATGAGCGCACCTATGGCAACGAGAAGTATGTAGTGGTATTGAACCCCGGTGAGAAGACCGCCTCTGTCCAGTTCGACACCTTGGGAGGCAAGGCTGTGCCTGTGCTTTCATCTGGCAATATAAGCTATAAGCCGGGTAAGCAGGGCGACACCGTCAAAGCTTCCGGCATTAGTGCCGCCGTCTTCAAGATACAGTAATTCGTTATAGCCTTCCCCAACGCCATGTGGGCGTTGGGGAAGTGGCGACAAGTGATTCGTCTTCTCTGTATGCCTTGTGGTTCCGCCTGTTATAATAATCCATGTAAATGCTTTCCAGGGCGGCGATGATGCGTGTCTCGGCGTGATTCTCCCACATGCGGAACTCCACGTCCTCCTCGTAGCCGTGGGCGAAGGCGGTGAGCTTGTCCATGTCGAAGCTGTCGCTTGCCACGCCAACCATCTCCCTCTCCGCGTCGGCGGCGTTGCACTCTTGCTCTACATGCGCCGGGATCATCATGCAAGGCTTGCCCATGTAAAGCGCCTCGCAAACGCTCTCGAAACCGGCAGTGGTGGCAAAAGCCTTGCAATCTGCCATCATGCGGAGAAACTTCTCGTCGTTGATCTTGTGGAAGGTCAAGTTGTCGTCAAGACTCGTTTCCTCGGAGTCGGTATTTTTGTCCCAGAAGAAATGAAGCTCCACGTTGGGATGTTTCTCGTGCCATGCCACCACGTCCTGATAAAATCCGGCGTTGAGGATATAGCCAAGGATATAGTCGCCATGATGACGGATAACCGTTTTCGCGCTTTGGCGAAGGAGAGGCGGCACAACCTTGATGTGCTGCCATTGGTCTTCCTCGTAGTCTCTTATAGACAATGCCAGCTTGCTTGTGGCACCCCAGCAAGTGACCTTGGTGAAGAGGCGCAACAAGGTTTCCTGCCAAAGGTGTCTTGCGGGCATCCGGAAAGATGGGTGAAGAAAGAGGTATTGGTGTCCGACGCAAACCTCCGGAATGTCGAAACGAAATAAGGAGAAAGCCAGGCCGCACAATATCTCATAGAAATTGACAACCATCTCCGCGCCGCTCTCCTTGACATGGCGACGAATCAGGAACATGCTCTTGAGATAAGAGGGCGACGTGGGAACGTTGTAAGCCACCGACTTGCACAGGCTGAACTTGCGGTTTTCCTTGGAAGGAACAAAGTTGGGGCTGTTAAACAACGTGACGGGCAAGCCAATCTTGTCTTGGAAGAACCGCGGGATTTCGCGGCTCTTGCTTTTGCCCACCATCACATCCACCACTTCATGACCATTATGCTGAAGCATTTCCTTCAAGGCCAATGCCTGGGTGAGATGACCTCTGCCTTCGCCTTGTATGACAAACATTACCTTCATTTCTCAAAAATCTTTTATCTGATAATACAATATCTTTATCTGCTTGCAAAGTTATATGGCGCATATTGCAAAACCATGATAGAAGGATTAAGATAATGTGAAAAGTGGTTTGGGAACAGCGTTCTCGACCCTGCCGGAAGTCGCCAGAAGAGGTCTCCGGGCAATGCGCCAAACGGTTTGGTGGGCTTGGTGGATAGTTAAATAGGGTTAAATATTCCTTATGTCAAAAAATAGGTTATACATATATATTGCTATTACGTAAAAAGTTAGTAACTTTGCAACCCGAAAATGGTTAATTCTACCTTGTTATGAGAGAGATGAGGTGTCAGGAGGCCATAACTCGTTGATTACAAACAAAATATATATAATAAAAAATTACAATTATGCCTACTATTTCACAGTTAGTACGTAAAGGCAGAGGCGCTCTCGCAGACAAGAGCAAGTCTCCAGCGTTGGACGGCTGCCCTCAGCGCCGTGGCGTGTGTGTGCGTGTGTACACCACAACTCCTAAGAAGCCAAACTCAGCAATGCGTAAGGTGGCACGTGTCCGCCTGACAAACCAGAAGGAGGTTAACTCCTACATTCCCGGAGAGGGTCACAACCTCCAGGAGCACTCTATCGTGCTCGTTCGTGGCGGCCGTGTGAAGGACCTCCCAGGTGTGCGTTACCACATCGTTCGTGGCACGCTCGATACCGCTGGCGTGGCCAACCGCAACCAGCGCCGTTCAAAGTACGGTGCCAAGAAGCCAAAGGCAAAGAAGTAAACCTTTCATGCTATGAGCCGGGGGCCAGGGGTTTTTACCCCTTGTGCCAAGGGCTCAAAGCCTGTAGCTGAAGAAGCGCAGAAAACAACACTATTACGAAAAAGTAATTAATCTTTTTGTTTTGCTGGAGAAGTTGAGACAGGTTGAGTAAATGTCCGGGCGAGGACGTTGAAGCTACTTTATTGACAGCCCCCATGCAGACTACACATTATTTAATAAAATGAGAAAAGCAAAACCAAGAAAGCACGTGATCCTTCCCGATCCAGTGTTCAACGACCAAATGGTCTCAAAGTTCGTCAACCACTTGATGTACGACGGTAAGAAGAACGCTTCTTACACCATCTTCTACAACGCTCTTGACATCGTTAAGACAAAGGCTGCCAACGAGGAGAAGTCTCCTCTGGAGATTTGGAAGCAGGCCCTTTCTAACATCACTCCGCAGGTGGAGGTGAAGAGCCGTCGTATCGGTGGTGCCACATTCCAGGTTCCTACCGAGATTCGTCCAGAGCGCAAGATGAGCGTGGCAATGAAGAACCTCATCGCCTTCGCACGCAAGCGCGGCGGTCATACCATGGCCGACAAGCTCGCCGCTGAGATCATGGACGCTTTCAACAACCAGGGTGGTGCCTTCAAGCGTAAGGAGGACATGCACCGTATGGCTGAGGCTAACCGCGCTTTCGCACACTTCCGTTTCTAATCGTTAAAGGATAATAATCAAAATGGCTAAACGCGATTTACATTTGACCCGCAACATCGGTATCATGGCTCACATCGATGCTGGTAAGACAACTACATCTGAGCGTATCCTGTTCTACACAGGTAAGACCCACAAGATTGGTGAGGTGCACGATGGAGCTGCCACAATGGACTGGATGGTGCAAGAGCAGGAGCGTGGTATCACTATCACATCCGCTGCCACAACCTGTAACTGGAACTGGAACGGCAAGTCATACAAGATCAACTTGATCGATACTCCGGGACACGTCGACTTCACCGCTGAGGTTGAGCGTTCGCTCCGTGTACTCGATGGCGCTATCGCCACTTACTCTGCTGCCGACGGCGTACAGCCACAGTCAGAGACAGTGTGGCGTCAGGCCGACAAATATAACGTGCCTCGTATCGGCTACGTGAACAAGATGGACCGCTCTGGCGCTGACTTCTTCGAGACAGTGCAGCAGATGAAGGACATCTTGGGCGCTAACCCTGTGGCTATCCAGATCCCTATCGGCGCTGAGGAGAACTTCAAGGGTGTCGTTGACCTCATCAAGATGAAGGCTATCCTTTGGCACGATGAGACCATGGGTGCTGAGTACGATGTCGAGGAAATCCCCGCTGAGCTTCAAGACGAGGCTCAAGAGTGGCGCGACAAGCTCCTTGAGGCTGCCGCTGACTTCAGCGACGAGGTGATGGAGAAATACATGGAAGATCCTTCAACCATCACCGAGGAAGAGCTTCTTGCCGCTATCCGTCAGGGTTGCGTCAGCATGGAGTGCTGCCCAGTGCTTCTCGGTTCATCATACAAGAACAAGGGCGTTCAGCCTCTGCTCGACTACACCTGCGCATTCCTGCCCTCACCAGAGGACACTATCGCCATCAAGGGCACTAACCCTGAGACTGGCGAGGAGGAAGACCGCAAGCCTCTTGAGGAGGAGCCAACAGCTGCTCTCGCCTTCAAGATCGCTACCGATCCTTTCATGGGCCGTTTGGTGTACTTCCGCGTTTACTCAGGTTCTGTCAAGGCAGGTTCTTACGTCTACAACCCACGTTCCGGCAAGAAGGAGCGCATCAGCCGTCTGTTCCAGATGAACTCTCACCAGGAGATTCCTATGGATAGCATCGACGCTGGTGATATCGGCGCAGGCGTAGGTTTCAAGGATATCCGCACCGGTGACACTCTCTGCGACGAGCAGAAGCCTATCGTGCTCGAGTCTATGACCTTCCCTGACACTGTGATCTCAGTGGCTGTGGAGCCTAAGAGCCAGGCCGACGTTGCCAAGCTCGACAACGGTCTTGCCAAGCTCGCCGAGGAGGACCCAACATTCACAGTGCATACCGACGAGCAGAGCGGTCAGACTATCATCTCTGGTATGGGTGAGCTTCACCTCGATATCATCATCGACCGTCTGAAGCGCGAGTTCAAGGTAGAGTGCAACCAGGGTAAGCCTCAGGTTAACTATAAGGAGGCTATCTCCAAGGTGGTTGAGAACCATCGTGAGGTCTACAAGAAGCAGAGCGGTGGTCGCGGTAAGTTCGGTGACATCATCGTTACTGTCGGTCCTAAGGACGAGGACTACAAGGAGGGCGACCTTCAGTTCGTTAACGAGGTTACTGGCGGTCACATTCCAAAGGAGTTCATTCCTTCAGTGCAGAAGGGCTTCCAGGACAGCATGAAGAATGGTGTGCTCGGTGGCTTCCCAATGACAGACCTCAAGGTTACTCTTACCGACGGTAGCTTCCACCCTGTGGACTCTGACCAGATCTCGTTCGAGCTCGCTGCTCACGCTGCGTTCAAGAACTGCTGCCAGAAGGCAGGCCCCGTGCTCATGGAGCCTATCATGAAGGTAGAGGTCGTGACTCCTGAGGAGAACATGGGTGACGTTATCGGTGACCTCAACAAGCGTCGTGGACTTGTCCAGGGCATGGACGAGGCTCGCTCTGGCGCCCGTATCGTGAAGGCCATGGTGCCACTGGCTGAGATGTTCGGTTACGTGACAGCGCTCCGTACCATCACCTCTGGTCGTGCTACAAGCTCCATGGAGTATGATCACCACGCTCCTCTGTCTGCTTCTTTGCAGGCTCAGGTTCTTGAGGATCTCAAGAAGTAAGAAAAATAAGGCGGGGTGCTCGCTGAGCGAATGACTCTTTGGCGACACCCTCCTTATACATTATATTAATAACACAATACACATTTATCACAATGAGTCAGAAGATTCGTATCAAGCTGAAGAGCTACGACCACCAGCTGGTGGACAAGTCGGCAGAGCAGATCGTTAAGGCTGTGCAGGCTACAGACGCTATCGTGAGCGGTCCTATTCCATTGCCAACTCACAAGCGCATCTTTACCGTCAACCGTTCAACATTCGTCAACAAGAAGAGCCGCGAGCAGTTCCAACTCTGCACATACAAGCGTCTCATCGACATCTACAGCGCTACAAGCAAGACTGTGGACGCGTTGATGAAGCTTGAGCTTCCCTCAGGCGTTGAGGTTGAGATCAAGGTCTAATTCTCAGCTATTACATCAATAACAAAAGCGGAGAGTTCCCATTCGGGACTCTCCGCTTTTCTTTTATCTCCATAAGAGATATTTAGGTTCTATGCTGATTTAGATGTTGTTTGCCTTCTTGTGGATTTTTCATACGATTTGACAAATGACTTGCAGGTGAGAGGTATCCACGCTTAACGGATGTTGACCTAAATCAATAAACATATTATAAAAAGGATAATAAGAAAGGAGAGAATGGGAATAACAGAACAAAATACGTAACTTTGCAACCAATATAATTAAGCAAGATTTAGAAATGACAAAGAAAAGATGGGCCGTTAGCGCAATGGCCGCATTCGTGGCAAATGCCGTAATGGCAGGAGGCCTGCTTACAAACACCAATCAGCACGTCGCTTTCAACCGCATGATGAGCCGTGAGGCTTCTATAGGCATCGACGGTGTGTATTACAACCCAGCCGGCGTGGCTTTCCTTAGCAAGGGTCACCACTTGGCCATCAACTGGCAGCTGGCTTATCAGGATCGCACAATCCAGAACGATTATCCTCTGTTTACCAACAACGTGAACAACCCCACTACACCTCGTGAGTTCAAGGGCAAGGCGTTCGCTCCAGTAATCCCTTCTTTCCAATATTCTTACAACACTGGCAAGTGGTCGTTCCAGTCGGGCTTCGCCCTCGTGGGCGGCGGTGGCAAGTGTACGTTCGACAACGGCCTTGGCTCGTTTGAGAAAATAGTCTCTGAGACTGCCATGGGTGCTTGCTCGCTTGCCAGCGGCATCGACCAAGTGGGTTATGCTGTTGGTCAGAAAATGGGCATAGGCATTCCGCAGAATGTGTTCTCCTCCGACAATATGTTCGGTTCAAAGGGCAGCTACAGCTATGACAGCTATATGCATGGTCGCCAGTATTACTACGGTTTGTCGGTAGGCGCGGCATATAAAGCCAGCGACAACTTCAGCGTCTTCGCCGGCGTGCGTGGTGTCTACGCCTCGTGCAACTACTATGGCTACGTGCGCGACATTAAGGTGGGAGCAATGCCCCTCTACCAAGTACTCGACCCAACGAAGGAAGATGCTGCCAATATCGAGCTCAGTTGCGACCAGAGCGGCATAGGCTTTACTCCAATCATCGGCGTAGATTTCAAGACGGGCCGTTGGAACTTCTCCGCCAAGTATGAGTTCAAGACCCGTATGCGCTTGAAGAACAAGTCGGTGAACCAGGCTCCATCCATCGGTAACCTTGCCGACAACCTTCGCACTGCCTACACTGAGAGGTTGGGTCTCCCTTCCCAGGTCGCCGATGCCATCCTCGGCAATGAGAATGTTGTGGGAGCCATGAGCCAGCTCAAGGAGCAGTTTGACACCAAGCTTGGAAGTGCCATCGGCGAGTATGCCGACGGCAAGAAGATAGCCGCCGACATTCCAGCCTACCTTGCCGTGGGCGTGGGCTACAAGCCCGTGGACGCGCTCCGCGTGAATGTGGGTTTCCACTGGTTTGACGACAAAAACGCTACTTCTTATGACAACCGCAACAAGACTCTGAAGCGCGGTACGCTGGAGTACAACGCCGGTGTGGAGTATGACATCACGAAGAAGATTACCCTCAGCACGGGTTGGCAGAACACCAACTATGGCCTGAGCGATGAATACATGGACGACAAGTCGTTTGTGGTGGGCAGCAACTCCGTGGCTTTTGGCGGCGTTTACCACATCAACAAGAAGATGCATCTCAACGTGGCGTATTTCCACACCTTCTACCAGCACAAGAAGACCAGCGAGGCTGTGGCGTTGAGCGCGGACAAGACCATCAACTACAACTCCGACTACACGCGCAACAACAACGTGTTTGCCGTGGGCATCGACTTCGACATCTAATGCGGAAAAGGCCACGAAAAAGGCTTTGAGCTTTCCCGTAGGCCACGGGAAGAGAGTAACAAGAGGTGAAAAAAAAGAATTACTCTAAACTCAAAGCCATTGGCAAAATTACGAAATCCGCTCGTCATAGAGCAAATATTCGAGATAAAAAATCGTTAATTTAAACGCATTGCGGAGGCTGGCGCTACATCAGTCCCGCAATGCGTTTAACCTTTTTGTTCCTTGCCCTTGATGTCGCGGTACAACCCGTCGACGATGCTGTCGGCAAGGCTGATGTTGGGCACGATGATCTCGTCGCATCCGAGGTGCTCAGCCACCTTGATGAATATCTCGCCTGCGGGCACTATGACATCCGCACGGTCGTCCTTGAGATTGAATTGAGCCTTGCGCTCCTCGATAGACAGAAGCGAGAGCTGGCTGTGGATGTCGTGGAGCTGTTCAACCTTCAACCTCATGTTGCTGTTCTTGTCCTTTACGAGCTTGAACAGCTTGTTGATGTTTCCGCCCGAGCCTATGATGCGCGTGTCGGGGAACTCGCGCGCGTATTCCTCGAGCATCGTCTTCATGTCGTTCCACTCCTCCGCCCTGACGTTGCCGCTGAGCAGGCGCAAGGTGCCGATATTGAACGAATGGCTCTCGGCGAGGATGCCGTCGTGGAGCAACGAGATTTCCGTGCTGCCGCCGCCCACATCTACATAGGCGAAGTTGCCCACGCCACTCTCCGTGTTCTCCACGAGGTTGTTGCAGAGCAGTTGCGCCTCTTGCGCCCCCGGTATTATCTCCAGGCCGATGCCCGTCTTGTCCTTGATGCGCTCCATCACCTTCTTGCCGTTCTCCGCGTCGCGCATGGCAGACGTGGCGCAGGCGCGAAACGCCTTGACATCGTAAAGGAGCATGAACTGCTTGAAGCCCTTCATCATGTGGAGCATCATCTCGGCGCGCCGCTTGGAAATCTTGCCAAGCGTGAACACGTCCTTGCCCAGGCGTAGGGGCACGCGTATGAACATCAGTTTGCGTATGCGCTCAAACTCCGGAGCGCTGTCGTCGAATCGTTTTATGAGCAGTCGGGCGCCGTTGGACCCAATGTCTATGGCGGCTAATGTCGTTGGTTTCATGTGTCTATAAAAGTTTTAGTGTTTTTGTCGCATTTTTAAGTGTCGCGCTATTGCTGGTGGTAAGCCTTGAACAGTTCCTCCTGCGAGCGGAACGGCGTGCCGCCCTCCGTGACAGGCTGAATCTCGTTGGTTCCCTTGCCGTCGACGACGCGTCCGTTTGTGGTGTCGCGCAAACCATATTCCACCGTGCGAAGCAAGTCGCGCTTCAGGTCGTCGTCGTAGACAGGCGTCATCACCTCAATACGGTTTACGAGGTTGCGTGGCATCCAGTCGGCAGAGCCGATGAAATAGCGAGGCTTGCCACCGTTGCAGAAGATGAGAACGCGGGCGTGCTCAAGATAGCGGTCAATGATGCCTATGGCCTTCACGTTCTCGCTCACGCCTGGCACCCCTGGCACGAGCGAGCAGTTGCCACGAATCAAGATGTCCACCTTCACGCCGGCATTGGATGCGGCATAGATCTTGTTCACCATGTCGTGGTCGGTGATGTGGTTGATTTTTATCTTCACCCAAGCTTCCTTTCCCTCCTTGGCATTTTTTATCTCGTTGTCGAAGAGTCTCAAGACGCGCGACTTCATGGAATTGGGCGACACCATGAGCTCTGTGAACCTCACCTGCGAGAACGGGCGGTCGATGAAGTCGAACACCTTGGCCACCTCTCTCACTATGCGTTGGCGCGCCGTCATCATGAGGTAGTCGGTGTATACCTTTGCGTTGCCCTCGTGGAAGTTGCCCGTGCCAACGCAGGCTATGTCGCCCTTTGTGGTAGTGATAAGGCAGAGCTTGGAGTGGATCTTCAGGCCCTCGACACCGAAGATGACATTGATGCCCTCCTCCTGCATGCGCTTGCTCCACTTGATGTTGCTCTCCTCGTCGAAACGCGCCAAGAGCTCCACCACCGCCGTCACCTTCTTGCCGTTGCGCGCGGCGCAGATGAGCGCCTTCACCACCTTTGAGTCCTTGGCTAGACGATAGAGCGTGGTCTTGATCTCCTTGACGCTCGGCCGCAGTGCCGCCTCGCGAAGCACGCGGATATAGCCGTCGAAGGAGTGGTAGGGCACGTGGATGAAACAATCCTTCTCGCGGATGGAGTCGATGATGCTCTCCTCTGCAAGGAACTCAGGCTTCATCACCTGTGGCCACCGTGGGTATCTCAAATCGCCATGCCCACAGTCGGGAAACTTCATCAAGTCGCGGTGGTTCTGGTATCTGCCTCCGGCGAGAGAAGTGTCCAGTTCCTTCACGTTGAGACGCTCAAGGATCTTCTTCTGCATCTCCTTCGGCATATCGCGGTCGTAGATGACACGAATTGGCGAGCCCTTCTTGCGACTGTTCACGCCCATGGCGATTTTCTCCATCGTGCCATAGTCGGCCTCGTTGTCAACCTCCATCTCCGCGTCCTTGGTGAACTTAAACGAGTAAGCCTCGTAAGAGCTCTCCTTGGTGCCGATGAAGATGAGCGGGAGGCAGTAGCGAACAACATCGTCGAGATATATGATGTCGCAGAAGTCGTCGCCCGACGGCAGTTTGATGAACCGGCCGTAGACACGGTCGGGTACCTTTATGATGGCATATTTCACCTTTTTGTCGTCGGCGTGGGTCTTCTTCACCACGAGGTAGATGCGGTTGTCCTCGAGAGTGTTGAGGTCGTCGATGGCTGCGAGCCAGATGGGGTTGGTGGAGCCGTTGAGCTTGTCGTAGTAGAACCCCTTGAGGTAATCCTTCTGCACGTCGGTGAGCTGCCGCTCGTTGACGAGACGGATGTGGTGCTCAGCCAGTTCGCTGAACACCTTATTTATAGTGTCGGTATATTCGCGGCTGTATTCCTCGTTGAGCTTGTTGATAGTCTTTATGGTCTTCTTCAGCCTCTTTCGCGTAGTCTCCCCAATGCCCTTGGCACCGGCGAGGCGCGTCAACGATGCCACGCGAACACGGAAAAACTCGTCGAGGTTGTTTGAGTAGATGCCAAGAAACGACATCTTCTCCAATGGCGGCACATTGTCCTTTTGCGCCTCTTGCAAAATGCGGTGGTTGAAATACATCCAGCTAACGTCGCGCTCAACATAATGTTGCGCCTCCTCCAGATTCTTTGACTTCATCTTGTCTTTTTTTTAAGGTTATAACCGCTATACGTGGTTGTTTTTGCAAAGTTACGCTAATGTATTGATACACTGATGTCTATGATGATACGATTTTGTGACAATCATGTTTCAAAGCTGTTACACCGCGCGGAGGGACGTGCCGTCCGCGCACGCCACGCCGCTATTAACAACATTGTAACATCGGTGTAACGGAATCGTAAAACCACGTGCCTAATTTTGCATCCGAAATCAGTAATGACCGATAATGGACAAGAAGAAAACCCTGTTGTGCCTGATGATGGCAGTGCCACTGGCCACAAGTTCGCTGGCGCAGGAGAAAGAAAAGACCGACCTCACTCCACACATTCACGGAACCATCCGCGGAAAGTATGAGTACCAGCCCGACGACCATGCCGGACGTTTTGAGGTGCGCAACGCCCGCTTCAGCGTGGAGGGCAAGGTGGCCTCGGCTGTGGCTTACAAGGCAGAGGTGGACCTCTCCGACGAAGGCAGCATAAAGATGCTCGATGCCTATACGCGCCTGACGCCATTGGACCACTTCCAGTTTACCATAGGTCAGATGCGCGTGCCATTTACCATTGACGCCCATCGCTCTCCCCATCAGCAGTATTTCGCCAACCGCTCATTCATTGCCAAGCAAGTGGGCAACGTGCGCGACGTGGGTGCCACAGTAGGATACCAGACAAACATAGGAATACCCGTGATACTCGAGGCGGGGCTCTTCAACGGCTCGGGACTGACCAACCAGAAAGACTTCTGGACCAAAGGCGTGAACTTCTCGGCCAAGGCACAGATGTTTTTCCCACACGGCTGGAACCTGACGCTCAGCACCCAGAAGATAAAGCCAGAGAAAGTGGGCGTGATGATGTATGACATAGGCACCTATTACCACTCACGCGGCTGGCACGTTGAAGCCGAATACCTCTACAAGCACTATTCCAACAATGCCTTCCATGCGGTGCACTCCGTGGATGCCTTCGCGTCTTACGACATACCACTGAGAAAATGTTTCTTCTCAAAAGTGACACCTCTTGTGCGCTACGACTATATGACCGACCACAGCGACGGCAAGGAATATGAGCTTTCGACTGCAGCCGACGGCACCAAGGTGATGGGGTTGAAAGTGACCGACGCACAGCGCGGCCGCCTCACCGGAGGAGTAACCTTCAGCATGAACAAGCCGTTCGTGTCCGACATACGTATCAACTACGAGAAATATTTCTATCGCAAGGATGGTGTCGTGAAGCCGTCGGAAAAAGACAAGTTCGTGATAGAGTTCATGACCCGTTTCTGACATATATTATATTTGCCCCGTTCGGCGCAAGCGACCCTCTTCCTTCACCTATACCTATGCAACAATTTACGCCCGTTGACGGAATTTGACCGTCGGCGGGCTTTTTTAGCCTTTCTGAGGACTGGAAATAAAAGTTTTTGAAAAAAATACCGAGAAATATTTGGTGAAGGCGAGAATAATGCTTACCTTTGCATCCGCATTCCGAAAACGAGTGCTGTGAGGTCAAAGAACCAAAGGATTGGAAGTTTGGGTGAGTGGCTGAAACCAGCAGTTTGCTAAACTGCCGTGCGCATTTACGCGTACCGGGGGTTCGAATCCCCCAGCTTCCGCGAAGGTTTATAACCAAGATGGTCGGTTCATCTAACGGTTAGGATACAAGATTCTCAATCTTGGCATAAGGGTTCGATTCCCTTACCGACTACTTCTTAAACAAGTTGGCTTTGTCTACATAAGACGTGCGGGCAAGGTTTCAATAGTTAAGAAAACCAGATGGTGGATTCATCTAATGGTTAGGATACAAGATTCTCAATCTTGGCATAGGGGTTCGATTCCCCTATCCACTACTAAAAAAGTCAGGGTTTCAATCCAAGTGGATTGAAACCTTGACTTTTTTCTATGCGCAAACTACAACGCTTTCATCAATATGCGGATGAGGGGGATGGACACTACTGACAGCACGGTAGACATGAACGTTATCTCTGTCATCAGGCGCGAGTCGCGCTCATATTTCATGCAGAACATTGTGCCGAAGGCTGCCACGGGCATTGCCACGACAGTGGTGTTGATGTCGTTGGCCAACTCGTTGACCCCGCAAGCCTTGAAAAAGAGGTAGAGGCCCATGGGAACGGCGATGAGGCGCAGCGCCGTGGCAACGTAGACCTTGACGTGGGCAAGCATCTTGCGCATGCTTATCCTCGCGAGCGACGAACCGATGACAAGCAGCGAACCGGGCACGGTGATATTGCCCACCATGGAGACAGGCTCGCCAACGACGTGGGGAACGTGTATGCCAAGAATCACGATTGCGGCGGAGACATACGCGGCTACCATCATTGGGCTTGCCAGCAACTTCCACTTGAAACTGTGGATGGAACGCTCGCCCTTGACAAGCATGACGCCTGCCGTGAAGATGAAGAACGTGTTGGGCATGTTGAGCAGGGCGGCGTAGAATATGGCCTGCGGGCCAAAGATGCTCGCCACGATGGGGTAGCCGATGAAGCCCACGTTGCCAAACATGACGCAAAAGCCTATCATGCCCTGCTCGAGACTATCGTGGCTGATGAGCTTGGGCAAGGTGAACGCCACTATCGTGAGAAGCGAATAGGTGACAAAGCCCACGCAAAGCAAGGGGAGGATGAAACGGGAGTCGGGCAGCTTGTCGCCCATGACAGATGAGAGGATGAGCAGCGGACAACTCACGTCGATGATCAACGTGGACAACCGTTTGTCGAAGTCTCCGCCCATAAGCCCGAAGCGGCGGAGCACATAACCTAAAACAACGATGGCGAACAACGTCACCATAACCTGTACGTCTTGCATATTCTATGTTACCCTTAATTGGTGTGTTGCTTTAAAGAAAGCAAGTGCAAAGTTAGTGATTTTTTCAATACGGTGATAGCTTTCTTACGCATTATGAAAGACGTGGTCTGCCATGCGTGCCCCTTGCCCAAAATCTATTGCGCTTAATATGCAGAAGAAAATTTGAGAGTTTGAAATATTCTCTGTATCTTTGCACAGATTATTATGGAACTTCGGATAAAGAAACTCGATAAATTCATCGCCAAGCAGTTTATGCTGTTGTTCTCCGGAACGTTCTTCATCTGCCTCTTCGTGCTGATGATGCAGTTCCTGTGGCGTTACATCGACGAGCTCATTGGTAAGGGCCTGTCGATGGAGGTGCTTGCCCAGTTTTTCCAGTACATGGCACTGATGATGGTGCCGCAAGCCCTGCCCTTGGCGATATTGCTCAGTTCGCTCATCACCTTCGGTAACCTTGGCGAGAGTTCCGAGCTTACCGCAATAAAGGCCGCCGGCATATCGCTGATTCAGAGTTTCCGTTCGCTGATAGTTATCACGTTGGCGATAATGGCGGTGTCTTTTTATTTCCAGAACAATATTGGGCCAAACGCCAACATGAAACTCTCCCAGCTATTGGTGTCGATGAAGCAGAAGAGCCCGGAGCTTGAGATACCGGAGGGTGTCTTCTACGACGGGTTGCCCAACTGCAATATATACGTGCAGAAGAAGGATATGAAAACCGGCAAGCTCTATGGCATCATGATTTACCGCATGACCAACAGTTATGAGGATGCCGCCATAATCCTTGCCGACTCGGCTATGCTGCAATCGACGGCAGAGAAGAAGCACCTCTTGCTCTCGCTGTGGAGCGGAGAGTGGTTTGAGAACATGCGCGAGTCGGACCTTGGCGGAAGCGCGGCGGTGCCATACCGCAGGGAGACATTCACCTATAAGAAGGTGTTGCTCGATTTCGACAACGGCTTCTCGTTGATGGACGCGGCGGCACTGTCGAACAATGCCCAAGGCAAAAGCCTTTCGCAAATACATTTCGCCATCGACTCGCTCAACGAGACCTACGACAGCATAGGTCGCGCCTTCTGGAACGACACAAAGATGATATGTTTCCCCTCTCCAAGGATTCCGAAGGCAGACTCCTTGAAACAGGTCAGGCGTGCGCAGGCGGGGAAGGTGAACCTCGACAAGCGCCTGCAAAAGATGAAGATTCAGCAACAACAGCAAATATACACTACAGCCCTCAGCAACGTGCAGAGGGAAACGACCGACCTTGACTTCAAGGCGATGATGACCCAGGACAACGAGCGCTTGATACGCAACCATGAACTGGAGGCGCAAAACAAGTACGCGTTGGCCTTGCAGTGCATCATATTCTTCTTCATAGGCGCGCCCCTTGGAGCTATCATTCGCAAGGGCGGACTAGGCATGCCTATCATCGTGTCGGTGTTGGTGTTCATCATCTATTATATCCTCGACAACTCGGCATTCCGAATGTCAAGGCAAGGCTCGTGGCCGGTATGGATAGGCCACTGGCTCGCGATAGCGACGATGGCGCCCTTGGCGGTGTTCGTGACCTATAAGGCGATGAACGACTCGATGGTGTTCAATGCAGACGGATGGAAACGATTCTTCTCAAAGCTCTTGGGCCTGAGGGCAAAGAGAAACATACAAGGCAAGGAGGTGGTGATAGAGCCGCCTCACTACCGACAAGACAACGAGACGCTGCTTGAGATAAACGCAGAGATGGTGGAATATTCGCGAAAGCATAACCTCAAGTCGTTGCCAAACTTCATCAAGGTGTTCTTCAAGTATGAGGAAGACCACGACATAGAAGCCATCAGCGCCAAACTCGAAAAAGTGATTCGGGACCTGTCTAACACTCGCGACAAACAAGTGTTGCATCTCATTAACCAATACCCAGTGCTTGCGCTTAGGGCGCACACGCGGCCTTTCGACAGGAAATGGATGAATATTGTGGCGGCGATAATCGTGCCAGTCGGAGTGTTCACTTACCTTAGAATGTGGAGGTTCCGTCGCCGCTTGTTGCACGACCTGAAGGTGATAAGATACACTAACACGAACATCGTGAACTATACCGAGAAGCGGTATGGGCATCTTGACGATGTGAAGGAATAGACGTGGACGAATGGAATAGGGAGTGAAACGTCAGCAGATTAGTATTGTAAACAAATATAGATATGTCAGAATATAAATTGAGCCGTATAGAGGATGCCTTGGAAGACTTCAAGCAAGGCAAGTTCGTGATTGTCGTCGACGACGAGGACCGTGAGAACGAGGGAGACCTCATCACTCCTGCCGAGACCATCACGCCCGAGAAAATCAACTTCATGCTCAAGAACGCGCGTGGCGTACTCTGCGCGCCTATTACCATTCAGCGTGCCGAGGAGCTCGACTTGCCTCACCAGGTGAGCGACAATACCTCGGTGCTCGGCACGCCGTTCACCATCACGGTGGACAAGCTCGAAGGCTGCTCCACTGGCGTCTCGGCCCATGACCGTGCCGAGACAATACGCGCTCTCGCCGACCCCGCGTCAACACCTCAGACCTTTGGACGCCCGGGACACATAAATCCACTCTATGCCCAAGACAATGGCGTGTTGCGCCGTTCGGGACACACGGAGGCTGCCATTGACCTCTGCAAGCTCGCCGGAATGCGTCCCGCTGGCGCGCTAATGGAGATAATGAACGACGATGGCACCATGGCACGCATGCCCCAACTTCAAGAGAAGGCGAAAGAGTGGGATATGAAAATCATCAGCATCAAGGATCTCATTGCCTATCGCCTGAAACATGAGACGAGCATTGAGGTTGGAGTAGAGGTGGATCTGCCCACGGCTTACGGCTATTTCCATCTTGTGCCGTTCCGCCAAACCAGCAACGGACTGGAACACATGGCGTTGGTGAAAGGCGAGTGGAAAGAAGATGAGCCCATACTCGTGAGAGTGCATTCTTCGTGCGCCACTGGCGACATTCTCGGAAGCATGAGATGCGACTGCGGTGAGCAGTTGCATAAGGCGATGGAGATGATAGAGAAAGAGGGCAAAGGTGTCGTGATATATATGCAGCAGGAAGGTCGTGGCATCGGCCTTATGAACAAGATTGCCGCTTACAAGCTCCAACAAGAGGACGGTCTAGACACTGTGGATGCTAATATCCATCTCGGGTTCAAGCCTGATGAGCGCGATTACGGTTGCGGTGCGCAGATGTTGCGTCGCCTCGGAGTGCACAAGATGAGGCTGATGACAAACAACCCGACTAAGCGTGTCGGGCTCGAAGCCTATGGACTTGAGATCGTGGAAAACGTGCCAATAGAGATAGAGCCCAACAGGTATGACATTAAATACCTGCGCACCAAGCGAGACAGGATGGGGCATGACCTCCATCTGTTGAAGTAAAAAGTATTGTTCATTTATTTATTAAAGTCAACGTCGTTATGAAGCTGGTATACACATTATTTATATTAGTGCTTTCCACATTAGCGGCAAGAGCAGAGAGCAGAGTGTCGGATTCCGTGGCTTGCGCACCCACGTCTGTTATGTTGGCCAATGACACCGTGGCCAAGCAAAAGGCACTGGGGAAAGAATACAAGCTGACTGCGGATTGGAAGAAGCACAAGCGCTTCAAGACGGCAGGCTATTGTGTGTTGGGCGTTGGCGCTTGCGTGACACTCCTTGGAGTCGGAGCCTACTGTGCAGACGTAAAAGGAGATATGGAAGGGGTAAAAGTGGTCGTGGGAACTTTCTTCTCTGCCGCAGGCTTATCCATAGCGGCTGGCAGCATACCGCTGCTTGTGGTCGCGCATAGATTAAAGAAGGATGCCAAGCGGAAGGCATTGCTTACGTTGAATTGCTCAACAGCGAGCACGCCTTTGGCAAATGGAGCCAAGCGCGGGAATGTGTTATTGGGGGCTTGCTTGAATTTCTGAGTTCAAGTAATCGGGGACGTGCAATGTCATCTTGTTAATAACATGATACTTTTTCGTTTCATGCAAGTAAAATTCCACGGCTTTTCTTCGTTTTAATAAATAAAATGTTTACTTTTGCAAACAATATGGCAGGAAAGCTGCCGATTTAATACATATATAGTATGCCACAATTGTCAGACCGCCTAAACAGGCTCGCTCCATCGGCGACGCTCGCGATGTCGCAGAAGAGCAGTGAAATGAAAGCACAGGGTATCGACGTCATCAACATGAGCGTCGGTGAACCCGACTTTATGACTCCAGACCACATCAAAGAGGCAGGAAAGAAAGCCATTGACGACAACTATTCAAAGTACTCTCCGGTGCCGGGTTACATGGACTTGCGGGAGGCTATCTCTGAGAAGCTCGCCAAGGAAAACCATCTTTCCTATTCCGCGAAGGAAATAATTGTAGGCACGGGTGGTAAGCAAGGTGTGTGCAACGCTATCCTCGCGCTTGTCAACCCGGGCGACGAGGTCATCATTCCTGCGCCTTATTGGGTAAGCTATCCACAGATGGTAAAGTTGGCAGGCGGCACACCCGTGACACTGCGTACTCCGCTTGAGAGCGATTTCAAGCTCACTCCGGAACAGTTGGAGGCAGCCATCACGCCAAAGACCAAGATGCTTGTCGTCTGCTCGCCAAGCAACCCTACGGGAAGCGTTTACACGCAAGACGAGCTCAACGCGCTTGCAGAGGTGGTGAAGAGACACGAAAATTTGTATGTCTTGTCAGACGAGATTTACGAGCATATAAATTATGTGGGATTCAAGGCAAGCATTTCTGCGGCTCCGGGAATGAAGGAGCGCACGATAATTTGCAATGGCGTGAGCAAGGCGTACGCCATGACAGGATGGCGACTTGGATGGGTGGCGGCTCCTGAGTGGATTATCAAGGGAATGAACAAGCTTCAAGGCCAATATACCAGTGGCACAAACGACGTGGCACAGCGCGCTGCATTGGCAGCTTACATAGGCAGCCAACAATGCGTAGAGGACATGAGGGCAGCTTTTCAGCGCAGACGTGACCTTATCGTGGAACTTGCCAAGGAGATTCCTGGACTTGAGGTCAACGTACCGCAAGGAGCGTTCTACTTGTTCCCGCACTGCAAGAAGCTCTTCGGTAAGAGCTATGGCGAGTACAAGATAAACTCTTCGACCGACTTCGCAATGTATCTCTTGCAAGAAGCTCACGTGGCTACTGTGGCGGGCGACGCTTTTGGTGAACCCGATGGCTTCCGTATGAGCTACGCCACGAGCGACGAGAACATACGAGAGGCTTTGAGACGTATCAAGGAGGCTTGCGAAAAGCTGAAATAGCCGTTTGGCAAAGATAATTAAAAAAAAGTGTGTTAAAATAAAAGAAACACGTGCCTCTAATATAGAAAATTATTATCTTTGCGAGAGAATACGAAACAATATACACAATTAAATAAATTTATAACCAAAAATTAATCAAGTACTATGGCAACTACACAAAAAGCCGCAGCTCCCAAGGCTGCAACGAAGTCACAAGGCTTCACAGGTATTAGAGGAGCATTCTGGATCATCGTCCTCTGCTTCATCGCTGCACTCTGCATCTTCAACTTCTGGTTGGGCAATGGCGCTAACTTCCAGGGCGGTGACAATGCAAATGCTCCTGCTAACATCTTCGGTACAATCTACAAGGGTGGTTATGTCGTGCCTATCATCCACACATTGCTGCTCACAGTGCTCTGCCTCGCAGTTGAGCGCTACTTCGCCCTCAAGACCGCTTTCGGTAAGGGTTCTCTGACAAAGTTCGTGGCCAACATCAAGGCTGCCCTCGCTGCTAACGATTTCGACAAGGCTGAAACTCTTTGCAACAAGATGCAGGGCTCTGTAGCTAACGTCGTTCTCGCTTCTCTCCACGCTTACAAGGCAATGGAAAGCGGTGCAAACGCTTCTCTGAAGAAGAGCCAGAAGGTTGCTCGCATCGAGCAGGCACACGAGGAGGCTACTCAGCTTGAGATGCCTACCCTGCAGATGAACCTTCCTATCGTCGCTACTATCGTAACACTTGGTACTCTTACAGGACTTCTCGGAACTGTGACGGGTATGATTCGTTCGTTCCAGGCTCTTGCTGCCGGTGGTGGTGGTGACTCCCTCGCTCTGTCAACTGGTATCTCTGAGGCTCTTATCAACACAGCCTTCGGTATCGCAACATCATGGGTTGCCGTTATCACTTACAACTTCTACACAAACAAGATTGATAAGCTGACATACGCACTCGACGAGGTAGGTTACACAATCGCACAGACATACGAAGCAAACCACACCGACGAAGCTTAATTCATCTTGGCCTTTTAACTTTAAATTCTTTAGTGTATGGCTAAGATCAAAATTAAGAAAGCGGACGTCTGGATCGACATGACCCCAATGTCGGACGTGATGGTGCTTTTGCTGACATTCTTCATGTTGACGTCTACATTCGTCAAGCAGGAGCCAGTGAAGGTGAACACGCCGGGCAGTGTGTCGGAAATCAAGGTTCCAGAGACAAACGTCCTGAATATCCTCGTCGGTAATGACGGAAAGATCTTCATGAGCATGGATAAGACCACCGATACACAGACGGCTCTGTCCAGCATTTCCGACCAGTTCGGAATCTCGCTCTCTGCAACACAGCAGAAGGCTTTCCTCGACGATCCTATGTGGGGTGTTCCAATGCAGAAGCTTCAGGCTTACCTGAACCTCGACAAGAACACTCGTCCTACGGAGCTCAAAAATTTCGGTATACCCACTGACTCTGTTCCAGGTAAGACAGGTGATGCCGCTATGAGCGAGTTCCAACTCTGGGTGAAAGCTGCTCATGAGGCCAATCCTGATGCCAAGATCGCAATCAAGGCTGATGAGAAGACTCCTTACTCGACTGTCAAGAAGATCATGAGCGAGCTTCAGGATATGAATGAGAACCGTTACTATCTGATTACTCAATACAAGAAAACGGAGGATTAAAGATGTCAGCAGGAAAATCGAAACAGAAGAAGATAAATGTCCGCGTGGACTTCACGCCTATGGTGGACATGATGATGCTTCTTATCACGTTCTTCATGCTCTGTACGTCTTTGGCAAAGCCCCAGACGATGGAATTGAGTATGCCGAGTAATGATAAGAACCTTACGGACCAGGACAAGACAGTGGCTAAGGAATCGTACACAATTACGATTTATTGCGCTGCCGACAACCAGATCTACTATGTGGCTGGACTTGTGAAGCCTGAGGATCCCAAATGTCTTAAAAAGACCACTTGGGGTGCGAAAGGTATTCGCAGCGTCATCATCAACCATACTACCGAGGATGGCACAACGCCTACAATTGATGTCATGAAGGCTAAGATGGAGCTCGATAAGAAACACGACGATCCGGATCCTAAGAAAAAGATGTCGGATTCTCTTTACAATCAAGAGCTCTCTAAGATCAAGGCCGGTGAGATCAATGGCAAGCACATCAGTACTCTGACCATTATCATCAAGGCAACAGACAATGCTACTTACAAGAACCTTGTCGACGCTTTGGATGAGATGAACATCTGTACAATCGGTAAGTACGTGATTGATAAGATTAATGATAACGACTTGAAGCTTCTCAAAGAAAACAACGTCAAGTTATAAGGTAACATAGCTAAACGAAAGGTTAAAAAAATGGCACAAATTGATTTAACAAGAAATGGCTGGTGTGACCTTATCTTCGAAGGAAGAAACAAGGAGTATGGAGCTTATCAGCTTCGTACCCAGACAGGTAAGAGAAACGTAAAAGCCATCATTACGATTGCAATCCTCGCCGCTCTCTGTATCGTTGTGTTCTACATCAAGGCTGGATATGACGCATATCAGGCCGCACATGCTAAGAACGAGAGCGTGACTGAGCTTTCTGCTCTCAACCAGCCTAAGAAAAAAGAGGCTAAGGTGGAGCGTAAGATTCAAGTTGAGGAAAAGAAAGAAGTGGTCAAGGAGGTTAAGTCTTCTATCAAGTTCACCGCTCCTGTCATTAAGAAGGATGCTGAAGTGAAACCTGAGGAGGAGATGAAGACTCAAGACCAAATCATGCAGACTAACACTGCCATCGGTGCTCTCGACGTTAAGGGTAACTCTGATCAGGGTGAAATCTTGAAGGTTACGCAGCGCGTGGAGACTGAGCCTGTAAAGGCTGAGCCAAAGCCCGAGGTTGAGAATAAGGTGTTCGATGTTGTGGAACAGATGCCTTCATTCCCTGGCGGTCCTTCTGCATTGATGCAGTTCCTTTCTTCAAACATCAAGTATCCTGTCGTAGCTCAGGAGAATGGTGTGCAGGGACGTGTTGTCGTTTCGTTCGTTGTTGAGCGCGACGGTAGCATTACAGACGTACAGGTAGCTCGTTCTGTAGACCCATCACTCGACCGTGAGGCACAGCGTGTTGTAAAAAGCATGCCTAAGTGGATTCCCGGTAAGCAGAATGGTCAGGCAGTGCGTGTGAAGTACAATGTCCCAGTAGCATTCAGATTGCAGTAAATATATTTGAACATGAGACTAATATCTTACATTTTTGTAGGATTAACAATTACCTCTATCCTTGTCTCTTCTTGCGGCAACAGCAGCAAGAAGGGAAAGGATGGGAGGACAGATACTTACTCGTCAGGGACTGTCTCTTTCGTCTCTGACGAGAGTTTTAGTCCTATAATTGAGGAAGAGAGAGAAGTTTTTCAACATGATTATCCCGATGCCAAGGTAAAACCTATCTATACCAACGAATCGGATGGCATAAACATGCTTCTTCATGGTAAAGCATGGTTGGTTTTCACGGCGAGGGATTATAAGCCTGCGGAAAGAAACAGTTTAAAAGCCCAACAATATCTTCCAACTTCTTTTAGCATCGCTTATGACGCCTTGGCGTTTATTGTTAACAAGAACAACACTGACACTTTGCTTTCTGTTAAGGATGTGCAAGACATCATGAATGGACGCATCACAAAGTGGAGTCAACTTGATAAGCGCAACAATAAAGGCACTATAACGGTAGTGTTCGACAATCCTAAGTCGAGTACCGTACATTTCATTGAAGATTCCGTCCTTGGCGGTAAACCCATCGTCAACAAGAATGTTGCTGCGGTGAATAAAACTGCTGAGGTGATTAAATATGTGGAACAGAACCCTTCTGCAATTGGTATTATTGGAAATAATTGGCTCAACGACAAACGGGATTCGACCAATCTTACTTTTAAGCGTAACATCCGTGTTATGAGTCTGAGCAAGATACATCCTGCAACTCCTCAGAGCAGCCGTAAGCCTTATCAATATTACATCTACAATGGTGAATATCCATTAATTCGTACAATATACGCTCTTCTTAACGATCCTCGTCAAGGTCTCCCTTGGGGATTTGCACACTTCATTCAAGGGCCAAAAGGTCAGCGTATAGTGATGAAGACGGGACTGCTTCCTGTTTTGGGTAATATCAACGTTAGGGATGTTAACGCTGTTCAATAAAGAAAGAGGATTGTGTTCTCGTAATATTTTCCTTTCTTTCATGTTTACTGTAAGTTGAATAATAAAATTAGTAATAGTATGAAAACATATCAAATTCTCCTAGCTGGTGCTTTGATGTTTGGCTCTGCTTCTACAGCTTTTGCCCAGACAGATACAAAGGCTCTTGTTGCTCAAACAACACTGTTGATTCAGGCTAAAGGTGCTGACTTCGAAAAGCAGGTGAAGGATCTCTACAAGGCAAACAAGAAGAATCCTGAAGCTCTTTTGGCTATTGGCCGTACGTTCTATAACAACAAGGATTATGACAAGGCTAATCAGTTCGCAGATTACGCACTGCAAAAGAATTCCAAATATGCTGAAGCATTCCTCCTGAAGGGTGACATCTGCGTTTCCAATGATGACGCAGGTGGTGCATCGCAAAACTATCAGCAAGCAATTTATTTCGCACCTAAGAATGCTGAGGGTTATTATAAGTATGCCATGATTCTTCGCGGTAGAAACCCTGAGGATGCTGTCGCAACACTTGAGGATTTGCGCAAGCAAGTGCCCGACTATCCTGTCGATGCCCTCGCAGCACGCATCTATTACCATACAAAGAATCCTAACCTTCAGAAGGCTGCCGATTACTATGGCAAGGTTGCTGATGTCACAAAGATGGATGATGAGGACATTAAAGACTACGCAACCATCGAGTGGATGCTTGGCAACAAGGACAAGAGTATCGAAGTAGCCAAGGCTGGTTTGACTAAAGACGCAAAGTGGAGTACTTTGAACCGTCTCGTGTTCTGGAACTCTACCGACAAGAATTATACCGACCAAGCTCTTGAATATGCAGACCGTTTGTTCAACAAGAGCGACAGCGCAAAGATCACAGCTGACGACTATGCTTATTATGGCACAGCCTTGAAGCAGGCAAAGCGTTGGGATGATGCAGCAGAGGCTTACAACAAGTCCCTTGCCGCCCTTGATGTCGATGCCAACGCCATCGTATCCAAGCCTATTCTTTACAAGAGTCTTTCTGATGTTTACAACGAAAAGGGCGACTACGATAAGGCTCTCCAGTATGTAGAGAAGTCTATCGAGGCAAAGGAGAATCCTTCTTTCTCAGACTACAATGGTCTTGGAAGTCAATATCTTGAGATAGCCACCAAGCGCCAGCAGGCTGGTGATAACGCAGGTGCCAAGGCTGCTTTCCAAAAGGCAGACGATACTTACGGAAAGATTGGAGAGAAGTATCCAGAGCAGGTCAACTATATCAACTATGTTCGTGGCAGCATCAATTCAGCCATGGATCCTGACAGTAAGCAAGGTCTTGCCAAGCCTTATTATGAGGCACTCGCCGCTGCCCTTGAGGCCAAGGCCGATCGTTCGGATAACCAAACTGCCATGTTGAAGACCGCTCTCCAGTACATGATTGTTTATGAGTTCAACGTTAAGCAGAACAAGACAGCCGCAAAGCAGTGGGCAGAGAAGATGCTTGCTGTTGATCCCGCTAACGAGATTGCCAAGCAGGTTCAGGCAATGTAATCTGCTTGTTTGATTGCACGCATTCAATACAAAACTTGTCGCCCTGTAAGCTCAATGATATATTCATTGTCTTACAGGGCGACTTCTTTATGTCTTTTGCGAACCGTCATTGTGGCGGTTCGCTTTTTTATGGCAATGTTTCTTAACTTCAGTGTTTTTTTATGGCAATGTTTTTATGTAAATTCTATAACCAATCAGAACACGCTTATTTTCGTTCCCGCCATAATCCAAAGTCCCGGCTGTTTTACTGTGCCGAGGTCATAATACCTGTGGCATGTGATGTTGTCGGCCTTCACGTATATGGTGCAGTGGGGTAGCTGGTATTGCACCTTGCCGTCGAATTTGGCGTATGGATGGTAACCATTCATTCGTTGTTGCCATCGCAGCGACCACGAGGCTGATAGGCGCTTCGCGATAGGGTGTGAGACGGTCGCCACAAGCTTGTGCCTAAGATATTCCAAGGCGTAGAGCGACTTGTATATCTCCTTGTCGGTCTTGTGGGTTTGGTTGATATATGCATAGCCCAACGTTATCAGCCAAGGCTCTAGTTTTGAGTCAGAGGTCTCGGCGTCCAACAGTTGCGACAAGTTGGCCTTTGTCTCAATGTTGAATCCCGTGTTGTCGAGCTTGCCAATGTTCATGGCTTGGTATCTTTTCGATTCAGCAGTCTCATACACCCAGTCGATCATCTCGCGCCCTCGGCTATAGAATGCGCTTGCCATCGCCTCGAAGCCAAACGTGCGATAGCGTACGCCGCCCTTGAAGGTGCTGTTGCGCTCAGGTTTCAACGTTATGTCGCCTTTTTGCGCCGAGCTGTTAGTGTACAAGTCGGTGAAAGTGGGCAGGCGCATGGCCTTGTTCCAACTGGCGTATATCTTCCAGTGGTCGTTGGGTCTGAAACTGATGTCCACGCCTGGGTACACGCGAAACTTATTGTCGAGCCCCGTGTTGCGGTTTGCCATCATTCCAGCCGACACGGTTAGTCCGCCGATTATGACGTTGTGCTCAAGAAATAGGCTCGTGTTCGTGCGGTTTCCCATGTGGTCGTAGGCGCGAGTGGTGTTGCCGATAGTCTTCCATTCGCTCTCGTCAAGCAGTTCGCCGTAGGCGGTAGACAGTATGTGCTCCTTGCGCACGTCAGCGCCTATAGCCGTCTTTCCTGCCGCCCAACTTGCCACCGCGCTCAGCGAGCCTCCATACACGTCCATGCGGTGATAGTTCTCGCCGTTTGAGGCTCCCGTGGCGCCTTTGGTCAGCTGATAGTGGTCGATGTCGCGATGCGCGTAGACTCCCGGCTCTATGTCGAGCGATTTCAAGAACCCGCTCTCGTTGGCCAACGGATGAATGCCCACGCTTACGGATCCCATGTATCTTCGTGTCCACTCATACTGGTTGGGGAAACGAGCCGAATAGAACGTGTTGGCACCATAATCCTTCGACGCTATGCCCGCCTGCCAGTTGACGTCCACGATAGACGACGTGAAGCGTCCTTGATAGAACCCGTGGCGATTCCGGAAGTCGGAATTGGCCGTCCCGCCGTCGCTCTGGTTGTATCCGGCTGAGAGCGAGGAGAAGAGTTGTCGGCTTGCCGCCGCGCCGTTTCCTGCCTTTAGCAAGCTTGCTGCCACCCTTGCGTCACCGCCAAACGAGCCAAACGAGCCACCTTCTATTGTCGCCTTCCCTTCCCAGCCTTTCGCGCCTTGCGATGAAGGTCGTGGCGTGGTCACGATGTTTATGGCTCCCGAGAAAGCCGCGGAACCAAAAACGCGCGCCGCACCGCCTTCCAGCACTTCGATGTGGTCTATGTCGTCGAGCGACACGGGGAAGTCGGCAGCGTTGTGACCCGTTTGTGGCGAGGTCAGCGGCATGCCATTCAGCAGAATGGTGATTTGGTCGAAGGTACCACCATTGATGGAGATGTCCGTCTGTACACCAAAGCCACCGCGCTGACGGACATCCACGCCCGTGGCTAATTTCAATACGTCGTTGATGGTCTGCGCCTCAGCACGATGAATGTCGTCGCGCGAGATGACCTCAACGATTTTCGCCGACTGCCTTGCAGTCAGCGGTGCTCGCGATCCTGTCACTTGCACTTCGTCGAGCCGTTGCTCCCCGAACGAGAGCGTGTCGGCACTCTCATTGGCTGGCTTGGTGGCTATGCCGCAAGCCTTGGCGTGGGTGAGAGTGGGCACGGCAAGAACTCCTATCACCACCACTCTGCCCAATGCGGCAAAGAGGCTGTAGCCCTTGCGGTTGAAGTGCTTGAAAACGATCGCGTCGCGTTTGTTGAACGTTGTTGTTTTCATAAGCGGCTGCAAAGGTAAGGGTTTTCCTTCAAATGCGCAACACCAAGCAATATTTAAAAAGAAACGGGCATGGCAACCACGCGCCATGCCCGTTTCTTTTTCTTATCGCGCTTGCCGCGCCATTTTCATCCATTTGATGTAGCCCATCACGGCAATCACCACGTACAGGCCATAGAGCGAAGCCTTGAAAGGTATGCCCTTGATGGCATATAGGTAGCAGCTCACCACGTCCACCACTATCCAGAAGAGCCATTGCTCGGTGTATTTCCTTGCGAGTGCCCACAGCCCCACGAAGCTCAGCGCGTTGGTGAAACCGTCGAGCACCGGCACCGTGCTGTTGGTATATCGGCTCAACACGAACCATGTAGCCGCCCACGCCACCACGAAGAACACCGTGGTGATGGGGTAGAGCCGTCTTGGCATGAAGGTCACGGGCATCTCCTCGCCTTCCTTCTGCTTGCGCTTCTTGCCGAATTTCCACACCGTCCAGCCATACACGGCTGCGAGAGTGTAGTAGACCGCCATGCCCGCGTCGCCGTAGAGCCCGTGGCTGTAATATAGGAACACGTCCATCGCCGGCATCACTATGCCCACGAGCCATAGCGCTATGCTTGCACGGTATTCGAGAATGATATAGATTATGCCCAGTATGGTCGTCGTAATGTCGAGCCAGTGGTCTATGAAATATTGCGTCATTTTGCTTCGTAAGTTTGGTATGTCATATACAAGCCGTCGCCGTCCATCTCAAACGATGACGCCACCGCCTCGTTGAGCGTGCCTTGCCATGCCGTGGCGTAGGGGTAGGCGTCCCATCTCAGTCCTCGCGAGCTGAGCCTGCGGCAGCCGAGGTTGAAGATGCTCACCTGCTGGCCGGGAAACGCCCGGAACACTTGCTTGCCCTCGTTTACGGAGAACCATCCGTAGTCGGTCGCCATTATCGGCTCCACGCCCATCTCCTTGCGGTAGGTCGCCATGAGCGAGACGTTGGCTATGGTGTGGTCTTCCCTTAGCCCCGTCGCCCCGAGATAGACAATCTTCTTGAATCCCTTTGCCAGCATGAACCGTGTGGCCTTCGTCAGGTCGTTGTATTCCTGCTCGTCCACCTTGTGGAAGATGTCTGCCAGCTCCTTTTGCGTCGACAGTGGCAGCGAGTCGCCGTCGCCCACTATGGCATCGGGCCTCAAGCCGTGCTCCAGCGCCGTCAGTCCGGCGCGGTCGCAGCAGCATAGGTACCCATGTCCCTTCAGTATTTCCAGGGGTATCTCGTGGGTAGGGTAACTGCCGTTGGCAAGAATCACGGCAGGGCGGTCGGGCCAGAATGGTTCGTGGCTTATCATGTCGTTCATGAATGTGCTTGTTGGCTAAGAGATTAACATGCTCCGCGTGAATCTTGCGATTGCCGCAAAGCAAGAGAGTCCCAGCTCCCATGTGGCGAGCGGGGACTCTGTTGTCTTAGAATGTCAGGCTCAGGTGAGCCATCCAGTTGAATGGGGCTGAGGGCGCGAAGCCAGCCTCGTAGAGGTCGTCTTTGCAGTAGGCTTCCACGCTGCCGTTGGCCGTCTTGCGGTATTTTGGTGATGCCCAACCGTTGTTGTCATACTTGCTGTCGAACACGTTGTAGAGGGCAACGCCCACGGTGATGTCCTTCATGCCCAGCTTCGGCAGGCTGAAGTGGTAGGCAAGGTCAAGGTTGGTGGTGAAATGAGCCTTTAGGGTCATGTCCACGGCGCGGTCAAATTGGTCTTTGTCCGTGTAGTTGTTGTAATAGTCAAAGCCGGTGTTGGTCAGATATTGCTTGCCCACATATTGGCTTTGTATGCTTGCCGCGAATCCCTTGTAGCTGAACGTGAAGATGTTGTTGAATATCACGTCGGGCGAGAACGCCGTGTGGGTGTCGCCGAGGTTATAGCTCGTCTTGTCGCTGAGGTTCACGGTCCAGTCCTTGCAGATGTTGCGCGAGAAGGTAGCGTTGAGATCCCAGCGGAACCAGTCGACAGGCTTCCACGCACCTTCC
This sequence comes from Lachnospiraceae bacterium, assembly GCA_963588155.1. Classification (GTDB taxonomy): domain Bacteria; phylum Bacteroidota; class Bacteroidia; order Bacteroidales; family Bacteroidaceae; genus Prevotella. Next base: position 34,358 of record CAVAGT010000014.1, read on the forward strand.
AGCTCCACGCCCTCACGGTAAGAGCGGCCGCTGTTCTCGTTGCTGGCCTTCATCTCGCCTATGTCGTTGAGCTCGCCCGTGAGCACATACTGGTGGTTGTAGTACATGTAATAGAAGTTGACACCAGCGGTGAACTTCTGGCTCTCATAGCGATAGCCGAACTCCACGTCTTGCAGCTTCTCGGCTTTCAGGTGCTTCACTTCGTTGTCCTGATAGTCGTTGCGCGTGGGCTCCTTGTGGCTCAGGGCGTAGCTGGCATACACGCGGTTGTGCTTGTCTATCTGGTAGTTGAGACCGAATTTCGGGTTGAAGAAGTCAAAGTCGTCGTGTGCCCAGTATCCCTTCGTGCGATCCACGTCTATATAGTAGTCGCGTGGATCCTGCATCCTGTAGCCCACGTGGCGGTATTGCAGGTCGATGTATGCGTTGAGACCGGGAAGGAACGTCCACGACTCCTTGGTGTAGATGTTGAAGTCCGACTTCCACGCGCGGTTCCTGTAATATTCATAGCCAGGGTAGAACTCGTTGATCTTGTCCTTGGTCCAGAGCACCTCTCCCCAGTGGTCGCCAACATACTTGTTCCATCCGCCGCCGAGAGTGGCCTTGAAGTTCCCCTTGTTGTCGTAGTTGATGCCTGCCACGATGCCGTAGAGGTTGTTCTCCATGATCTTCTTGCGGGTCAGGTCGCTCTCGTATTTCGTTTTCGACAGGCCGTATTCCGCGTAATTCTTGCCTACCTTGTACTCGTTGTAGTAACCATAGCCGTAGGTGTAGTGCAGCGTCACGTTGGTAGACCAGTGCTGCCCGTAGAGCTGGTTCCAGATAGCCTGGTAGTTCATCTGGTGATAGTTGTCGGTCTGGTCCTTATAATACTGTACGTTGCCATTCTCGTCGTAGTATTCGCCGCACGAGTTGTAGCGTCTTCCGTAGAGGCTCTGCTCATATTTGGACGCGTAGTTCCATGCGTGGTAAGTCTGCTCCGTGCCGTTCCATGTCACGAGCTTCACCATCGTGTTGTCAGAGAAGTAGCCGCCTTGCAGGAAATAAGAGTTGAGCTTCGTCGAGGCGCGCCTCAGGTAGCCCTTACTGCCGATGTTCGACAGGCGTCCCTGCAGTCCCCAGTGTTCGCTCAACAGTCCGGTGCCGAAACGCAGGGTCTCCTTGTGGCTGTAATAGCTGCCTCCGCTGAGGTCAAGTCCCACGTAGGGTTTCGTGCCTATGTTCTCCGTTTGCATGTTGAGCGTGGCACCGAATGCGCCCGCGCCGTTTGTCGACGTTCCCGCGCCGCGCTGCAGCTGCATGCTCTGCACCGAAGAGGTGAAGTCGCTCATGTTCACGAAATACACCTGCGAGCTCTCCGCGTCGTTCACGGGCACGCCGTTGGCGGTGATGTTGATTCGGCTCGGGTCAATGCCGCGCACGCGTATCGACGTGTAGCCTATGCCGTTGCCCGCGTCTGAGGTGGTGGTGACCGATGGTGTCAGCGACAGGATGTAGGGAATGTCCTGGCCGAAGTTCACTTGCTTGATCTTGTCCTTGTCAAGCGTGGTAAACGCCATTGGAGTTTTCTTCGTGGCACGTGTCGATGTCACCTGTACACCTTGGAGCGTGTACGTGCTGAGCGTGTCGAGTTTTTCCGGAATACCCGCAGTCGCTGCGATAGCCGAAAACGACAGGCTCATCATGAAAATGGATCTTTTCATTGATACCTTTTGTTTTAATAAAAAAATAGCATAAGGGATTATCCTATACCTACGCCGGCATTACCCGGATCAGGTTCATGGGTATGATCTCAGCCACGGCAACAACCGCAGCACCCCTTAGAAAGCAACCATTGCTTTCCGAGTGCAAAGTTATAAAAGAAAAATGAAACGGAAATAAAATGTCGTGAAAATATCTATAGCTGGCTTTCAGCAAGCTTGAGGTGTCGGGCCGCTTCATGCCCCTTACTACTGACAAACCTCCTTTTTTCCCGCGAGAGTATCTATATTTCTCACCCTTCCGTCACTATCCACTCGCCGATTGTCCGCTGCTGGCTGTCATAGTTGACACCGATCTTGAAGAGTCGCTTGCCGTTGGCTGAATAGGGGATCAGGTAGCCCTTGTCGTCAATCTGCTTGATGGCATCCTCCGCAGAGCCGTCGTATTTCAGCTCGAAGACATATATGGCGTCGGGCATGTGCACCACGGCATCCGCCCTGCCGATGGCACTGTCTTCCTCCACGCGCATATAGGCTCCCATAAGATTGAATATAAGGTAGAACACGGTTTGGAAGTCGCGCTCGTTCTTGTTTGACAGTCGGTTGGAGATGCTCGCAAGATAGGCTCTCAGCCGGTTCATGGCTCCTTCTATGTCGCCGTCGTACAGCATTTCGAGGAAATCGCCCACAAGGCTGTTGTTGTCTACCGAAACAGGCGAGAGATAGTTGGGTGCAAGGCTCTTGAGCATGCCAATCTTTACTTCGCGGTTGGGGTAGCCAAGCGTGTAGCGGCGCATCAGCGGGTTGTATCTCTTTATGGTGAGGTAGCCACTCTGATAGAGCAGCGGGAGAGCCGACGTCATCTGTTCGGGCGACACGTCGAAGTCGTCGACATCGCAACTCTTCTTCTCTATGTCCATCACGTCCACGTGATACTTCTGCAGGGTCTTTATCAGATAGGTTGGCGTGCCAGACCCAAACCAATACGACTCAATCTTCTGGCCGTTCATCGCCCTTACCAGGCTGAATGGGTTGAACACGTCCTCTGAATGCTCGCTGAAGTGATAGCCGTCATAATACTTTGTCAACTCCTCAAGACATTCCTCGTAGGTAAGTCCGAGTGCCTTGCCGAGTCCTTCGATGTCGGGGCGCATCTGCGTTGTCAGTTCTGTCTTGCTTATGCCGCAGATGGCAGAGTATTGGTCGAACATGCTGATGTTCTCAAGATTGTTCAGCTCGCTGAAGATGCTGAGCTGCGAGAACTTTGTTATGCCGGTGATGAACGTAAACTCGAGATACGGGTCAAGCATCTTCAGAGGGCTGTAGAAATTCTGCATGATGCGGCGCAGCGCTCCGAGATTCTCCTTCTCGTGTACCACGTCAAGCAGTGGAGCATCGTATTCGTCGATGATGACAACGACCTTCTGTCCAGTCTGTTCGTATGCACGTCGGACAAGTCCTATCAGGCGAGTATTTGGAGATTTCTCCTTTTTCTCATTCCCGTATATCTTCTCGTATGGCAAAAGGATGAAGTCAAGATAATTTTTCAGTTCATCCTCATTGAAGTGTTTCGCTCCGCTCATGTCGAAGTGCAGCACAGGATGCTTCACCCATTCTTTCTCGTATTCGGCAATGGCAAGACCCTCGAAGAGATCCTTGCGTCCTTCAAAATAAGCTTGGATGGTAGAGGCAAAGAGCGACTTGCCGAACCGTCTCGGACGACTCAGGAAGACATATCTCATTTTCTTCTTGCGAAAATCAGCTATGTATTTCGTCTTGTCAATATACAAATACTTTCCTTCTCTGATTATTTGGAAGGTCTGTACTCCTACTGGATAAAAGTTCATCAATTCTGCCATGGCCTTGCTCGTTTTACGTCTGCAAATTTACTCCAAATATCCCTAACTGCCAAACTTTTTGATTATAGTGCCCAGACCAAATACACGCAATCGCCCTACGAGCATTCTATCATCCAGTCGGTGATATTCCCTGTCGTGCCGTCGAAGTTGATGCCAACCTTTGTGATCGGTTTGCCGCTGAGGGCGAAACGCTGGCGATAGTCCTTGAGGTTGATTTGCCGCATTGCCGTTTGCGCGTCCCTGTTGAGCTTCAACTCTATCAAGTAGAGGTCTGTCTTTGTCAGGACAACGATGTCGACCCTGCCCTTTGGGGTATGTACCTCCACGTCCACCAGGTAGTCGGTGAGCAGGGAGAAGATGATGAACAGCATCTGCTGATAATGCCCCTCGT
>CAVAGT010000015.1:0-37898 GCA_963588155.1 Lachnospiraceae bacterium
GACAATAACCATGTGAAATACAAAAAATATACTACGCCACTATTCGATGGAACAAACTAATCTATACAAACAACTGGAAACGCCTTGTTTCGTACTTGACGAGGAGGAGCTCAGACGTAGTGTCATAGGATTTCAAATAGCATTGAGGTCGCACTTCAACGACATCGTGGTTGGTTATTCGGTAAAGACCAACTCCGTACCATATTGTGTCCACAAGGCCTTGGAACTTGGCGCATACGCCGAGGTGGTTTCCCACGATGAGTATGAACTGGTGTTGCTGTGCGGTTTCCCCAAAGACAAGATTATATACAATGGCCCCATGAAATCAAAGGTGACATTTATTGATGCCGTGGAACATGGGGCAATAGTGAATATTGAGACCAAACGCGAATTGGGTTGGCTCAAGGAGTTGGACAAGAACAGAAACGCAAGGGTCGGGTTAAGGCTGAACATAAATATCAGCCACGTTTCACCAAGCGACGCGGATGGTGACGATGACAACAGCCGATTCGGATTCTCAGATGAGACAAATGAGTTCAAGGATGCCGTAGACTATATCTCGACCATGCCAAATGTCAGTCTGACAGGCATTCACATTCACAGGACAGCACATAGCCGAAGCGTAAGATTCTATAAGCAATCAATTGCCTACGCCTGCAACATAATAAGGAAATACGGCCTCGCGTTAGACTACATGGATATTGGCGGAGGCTTTTTCGGGATTTTCGCCAACAAGCCAACGTATCAAGATTATAGTGACGCTTTCCACGAAGCGCTTAAAGCACACGGACTTGAAAGCCTCAGATTGATTGTAGAGCCTGGTAACGCAATCGTTGCCTCCTGCTTCACTTTCGTGAGTGAAGTGATTGACCGCAAGCAAGTGGAACCAGGCTTATGGTTCATTACCACAGACGGAAGCCGAAACGACATTGACCCCTTTTTCAAGAAAAGCAGCTACATGGAAGAAGAGCTATACCAGCACGACACGTCCACCGTCAGCAAGCAGTTCGTATCGGGCTGCACCTGTTTGGAATATGACCGTCTGCTTACCCTGTCTGACAAGCCATTGCTCGAAGTTGGCGACAGGATTGTGTATCACAATGTGGGCGCGTACACGTTGTGTCTGTCGCCAATGTTTATCCGATATTTGCCCAATATCTACGCACTGAAACAGGGACGCTACAAACTTGTAAGAGAAAAATGGACAGCAAGGGAAATCTTGCAAAAATCAATTCTAAAATAATAATATCATGGATAATATATTGTTTTGCAGTTGTGGCCGTAGGGTCAAGCTGTTAAACGACTTTAGGCAAACCATGAAAGGTTGCGGCAATATAGTGGCGACAGACCTCAGCCCCGTAGCACCTGCGTTGTCGGTTGCAGATAAACCTTATTTGGTTCCTCGCATAGACTCTCCCGATTACTTCGACAGGATATTGACGATTTGCCAAAAAGAAGACATAAAGGCTATCACGACACTCATAGACCCCGAGATAGACATTCTCGCCAAGCATCGGGAGGAGCTTTTGGCAAGGCAAATACTGCCTCTTTGTCCCGCTGAATGGACAGCGAGATTGTGCTTCGACAAGTATGAGATGTTCAAATACCTCAGCAAGAAAGGCGTGAGAACTGTGCTCACCTATAACTCCCTCGAAGGGTTGGAAGAAGGGTTGGAAAAAGGCGAGATTGCTTTTCCTGTTTTCATGAAGCCAATCAGCGGAAGCGGCAGCGTTGGCATTGGCAAGGTGAACAATTGGGAAGAAGCCGAGACCAAGTTCAACGACGGGAAGTTCACTTACATCATTCAAGAGCTCATGACGGGTGGCGACTGCGATGCCGACGTTTATGTTGATTGCATTAGTCACAAACCTGTCGCGGTGTTCTCTAAAAAGAAAATAAAGAGTCGCATAGGCGGGGCAAGTAAGACCATATCCTTCAAGGACGAAAAGTTGTTCAACTTCATAGAAGAGGTTTGCTCGGTCTTGGAGTTGTACGGCCCTTGCGACATGGACCTCTTTATCAAGAATGGAGAATATTACCTGTCCGAGATAAATCCTCGCTTCGGTGGTGCCTACCTACACGCCTACGGCACTGGAGTTGACTTTATAAAGCTTATTCTCAACAATATACATGGTGTTGAGAACAAGTCGATTATTGGTCAATACGATGAAGACGTGATAATGATGATGTATGACGACGTAGTGATTACCACCAAGAAAGATTTGCTGTCTGATGATTTCTCACGCTTATAATTCCTGATTCCAACATGAGTAGCTCCCTTCGACCAACCGTTAAGCTATATGCTGATTATTTAAAAAAGACATAGCTTTTCTAAGTAAATATATCACCAAGTGGTTCGGAATATAATAATCTTGAAATATGCAATATCATGAAGCAAATCTATAATGAAGAATATTTGAGGCGTGCTGCAGAATATGTTGCCATGCAATGTACGGGTTGCCCCGACTCTCCAAGAATACTCGCAATAAAGGCTTTTGAGGTGATGAAAGCGGCTGTCAAGAAAGGTGAAGACCCTTACAAGGCTTTAGACGAGTTTATGGGTACCAATGTGACTAAACATTCAATATAGTGTAGGCACAAGATGAAATACCACCGTAGGCACTCGAAAGCAAAGGAAACCAAAGGAATGGACATCAGTTAAGTGACAGACAAGAGGATTACTTCAATTAAAGCAAAAATCAACAGAAGACCGAGAGAAAAACTGCACTTTTCCACACCGAAAGAAGAGTTCTTCAGAGTTTATTCCTAATTTTGCACTTGCTGGTTGAGTCTATAGACAACAAAATCATAAGATATGAAGACAAAAACTAACATTCTGCAATGGCTACTCTCTCTGATAGCCTTCCTTACGTCTACCGTGGCATCTGCCCAGTCCTTCCCACAGGCTATCATGCCGGGCGATTATCCTGACCCGACCATCCTGCGCGATGGCAAGGACTATTACATGACCCACTCCCCCTTCTATTATAAGCCGGGATTTCTCATTTGGCATTCCACCGACTTGGTGAATTGGGAACCTATCTGCCGTGCGCTTCCTGAATATGAAGGGTCGGCAATGGCACCCGACTTGGTGAAATATAAAAACAGATACTATCTGTATTATCCTGCCAATGGCGTGAATTGGGTCATCTATGCCGACAACATACGCGGCCCATGGAGCAAACCAGTCAAGCTCGACGTGACAGGCATTGACCCGGGGCACGTGGTAGGCGAGGATGGCAAGCGTTATCTTTTTGTTGACAATGGCGAGGTGGTACCCCTGTCGGACGATGGTCTCAAGGTAACAGGCCAGAAGAAGAAAGTGTACGACGGATGGATCTATCCCCAAAACTGGGTAACCGAATGCATGTGCTTGGAGTCGCCTAAGCTCACCTACCATAATGGATATTACTATCTCACCTCTGCCGAAGGTGGAACGGCAGGGCCAGCCACCAGCCACATGGCCGTGGCAGCACGTTCCAAGAGCATCTTTGGCCCTTGGGAGAACTCCCCTTACAACCCTATCGTACACACCTACTCTGCCACCGACAACTGGTGGTCGAAGGGACACGGCACACTGGTGGATGACGCAGACGGCAACCTGTGGATGGTGTATCACGCCTACGCCAACGACCTGCATACCCTCGGCCGGCAAACCTTGATAGAGCCAATGGAATGGACGTCGGATGGTTGGTACCGCCCAGCAACCACACCTCGCCAACTGCCTGCCTCGAAACCAGCCTACAAGATGGAGCTTTCCGACGATTTCAGCAAGGAAAAGCTCGGTCTGCAATGGACATTCTGGAAAGACTACGAGCCATCGAAAATCTCCTTTGGCAAGAACTCGCTCACCATGAAAGCAAAGGGAACGACTCCTGCCGACGGACGGCTGTTGCTGACCACTGCCACCGACAACAACTACATCATCGAGACCGAGGTGACCGTGGGCAAGGGCGCACAGGGTGGTTTGCTCTTATACTATAGCGACCAAGGCTATACGGGCATCACCTCCGACGGCAGCAAGTTCACATTATATATTAACAAGGAGAAGAAACAGACCTTCCCCAACAAGATAGGCAAGCACTTCAAGGCTCGCATCCACAACCATGTGAACACGCTGACCATCGAGGTGAGCAAGGATGGAAAGACTTGGCAAACCATCGCCAGCAATCTGAACGTAAAGGAAATCAACCACAACAACCATGGCGGTTTCTACGCCCTGCGTCCTGCCCTCTGTGCCATAGGCAACGGAAAGGTGACTTACCATTACTTCAAATACAAGGAAGGAGTGCCTACCGAGAACGACATGGCTGCCTATCTCATGGTGTTCCACCGCGACGACACCCACGGCCTCTACATGGCGATGAGCCGCGACGGCTACCACTTCACTGCCCTCAACGACGCCCATCCCATCATGGCTGGCGATACCATAGCCACCCAAAAGGGCATTCGCGACCCGCACATCTACCGTGGACCGGACGGAGCCTTCTATCTCGCCATGACTGACCTCCACATTTATGCACAGCGTGAAGGAAAACGAGACACAGAATGGGAACGCGACGGCAACACCTACGGTTGGGGCAACAACAAGGGACTCGTGCTGATGAAGTCATGGGACTTGATACACTGGAGCCACAAGATAGTAAACATCACCGACCTTTCACCAGAGTTTGCGGAGATTGGATGCGCATGGGCACCTGAGACCATCTACGACGAGAAGGAAGGCAAGCTGATGATTTACTTCACCATGCGGTTCAAGAACGAGCGCAACCGCCTCTATTACGTGTATGTGAACAACGACTTCAATGCGCTAATCTCTGAACCCAAGGTCTTGTTTGAATACCCCGACAAGACGACAACAGCCATCGACGGCGACATCTGTCCTTTCAACGGCAAGTACATTCTCTCTTATGTGGCTCACGAAGGAACCCCAGGCATCAAGCAGGCCATTTCCGACCAGATAAATTCAGGCTTCCAGTTCTCACCGCGTTGGATAGACGAAGAACCAAAAGCATGCGAGGCTCCCACTGTTTGGAAACGCATCGGCGAAGAAAAATGGGTGCTGATGTACGACAACTACGGCATCGAGAAGCACAACTTTGGATTTGAGGAGACATCCGACTTTGTGAACTTCAAGCAGTTGGGCCACTTCAACGACGGCATCATGTTCTCCACCAACTTCGACCAACCCAAACACGGAGCCGTGGTTCACCTGACAGACAACGAGGCAAGGGCGCTCGCCAAGCATTGGAATCTCGACTACGACCAGTTGCCCAGCAAGGAAGATGGATTTCCAAACAAATTTATTAACTTTGCACATTGACAGATGATTCTTGGAACTAAATTGAAAACATCCACTATAAAATGAACAAGTCTATCTTTTCGGCAATCGCCTTTGCCTTCGCTTTCGCCACGCCAACGATGGCGCAAGATGGCCTGCTAAAAAAATACGCACGGCTGCTGACGACACCACGTCATTATGTGTGTTACCGCACAAACGAGAAAATAAAGATCGACGGCAAGCTCAACGAGAAGTCGTGGGCGAAGGCTGCCGAGACTGAATCGTTTGTAGACATCAGCGGTGAAGGATTTCCCAAACCGAAATACGACACCAAGGCGCGCATGATGTGGGACGACGACTATCTATATGTGTCCGCGGTGATGGAAGAGCCTAACATCGTGGCTAACCTGACCCAGCGCGACACCATAATATATCATGACAACGACTTTGAGGTGTTCCTTGACCCCACGGGCGACGGGCAATGCTATTTCGAGATTGAGAACAACGCGCGTGGCGTGGTGTTCGACCTGATGCTCGACCGTGCCTATCGCTCCGGCGGCAACTTCTACGTGCAATGGGATTGTCCTGGACTGAAACTTGCAGTACAACACGACGGCACGCTCAACAAGCAAAGCGACACTGACCGCTCGTGGACGGTGGAGATGGCAATACCCCACAAGGCCATAACGCGCAACTTCACCAACCCACTGACGGCCGGAAGCATGTGGAGGATCAATTTCTCGCGCGTGGAATGGTTGAAGAAAGGCGGACCTGAGGAAAACTGGGTATGGACACCAACTGGCGAGATAAACATGCACGCCCCGAACCAATGGGGCTTCTTGCAATTCTCCGACAAGCTTGTGGGCACAGGAAATGATGAGTTCCACTGCCCTTACAACATGGAAGCTTACAAACTGTTGTGGGCCTTGTTCCACGCGCAGTTCGGCAACAAGGAGAAGACCGGCAGATACGCAAGCTCTCTTGCCTCGCTTGGGGTGACCGACACCGACCTTGCCTCCCTGCCCAAAGGCAGCAATGTTGAGGTGGAGGCTACCACGGGGCAGTTCAGCGTAAGCGTTCTTGTAGGTGGCACAGGCAAGCGATACACTGTTGACCAAAACGGGAAGTTTGAAGTGAAATAACCTTCGAAGATTTAAACATAGGACAAAAAAAACATCAGGCAACAAAAACAATGTTGCCTGATGTTTTTTTGTCCACTAATGTCTTTATGCGTCTTCTATATCACTCCTCCCAAACAAGATAGGCAGACACAAGCCAATGGTTCATCTCGTTGCCCTTTATCGGCTGCGCCTTGGGAATGGCTATGCTCAACGTGTGAGGTCCGGCAGCTATGCCATTGAGAGAAATGTCCTCGGGAGCGACATCTGAGCCAGGACACCAGTTGGAGCGTGAGAAGTCAGAGGAGCCAACGGGTTCCTCTATTTCCTTCTCCGTATAGTTGCCGTCCTCGCCAATATAGGAAGCCACACGCTTTTCGAGCCACACACCCGTGCCAGGGTTGAATCGGCGGAACGAAGCGCAGTCGTCGCGCCAAGGCGTGAACTTGTATACCACCTTGCCGTCAACCGACAATATATTCTCCTGCGGGGTGAACTCATCACCACCATCATGACCACCATGCCCCGTCACTATATACCTTAGCTTGACATTTCTTGCCCCCTTGGGAAGGTTGAAATCAGTGACAAGCTGCTTGCGGGCAAACAAGTCGGGATATTCCTGACCTATGTAATAAACGGTGTTGACAAGAGGCAACACGTGCGCACGAGGCAGAGGAACGCAGCTTATCGGACTTTCCTGGAACTGCAGTTCCACGCTTGCCAAATAGCCTTGCTCGGTCCATGTGTCAATAAACACGCCCACGTAAGCCTCATCCTCAAGCTCGGGATACAAGTCGGAGATGTCTTGTTGCCATTCCACGCAGTCTGCCCACTTGGGTATGTAGACCGGACGGCGCTTCGACGAGAGTTCATTGTCCTTGCCACTGTAATAGCCTACGCCAAACGGAGTCATGAATCGCATCAGCTCAACAGTGGGCAAGTAATTCTTCCCAGCCACAATGCCAACGAGCTTCTCGTATTTGGTGGAATCGACGGCTGGGAAGCGATTTTTGCCCTCTGCTATCGTCATGAGGTTGATGGCCGACTTCTTTGGCAATACAAATACTGAGCCCGACTTGTCCCATCGGTCGCCGTTGGATGCCACGGTGGTTTTAATATACACCTTGGTATCGCGCTCATAGTGAGGCACATGGATCTTCTTCAATATTATTCGCCCATTCACAAGGTGGATTATTCCATCGGCATCGGCGGCGTTATAGTTGGCGAGCTTTGACGGGACGAAACGCACGTTTGCCTTTTCAAACACCTTGATGGCCGTGTCGCCCTTGGCGGCATATTCCTTGTGGTTGCCGGCAAAGGACGTGATGGAAAACAGAATGGAAAGAGAAAGAATGATATGCTTCATCGAAACGAGAATAAATGTCGTGAGTTTAGTTGCTTTCAATCACCTTGCCCGCTCCGCGATAGAGCTTTATCGGGCCGTCGAGCAGCACGGCGACAACGGTTATCATTGGGTCCAAAGAGCGTTCTGGCACGTCTATGTATAGATTGCCTGGCACTTCGCTCCAATAGTTCTTGTTGTGGACCTTCGAGGGGATAATCTCACCATCGCCCACTACCCACACGCGGTTAACCTTGTTCATCAATCCCTTCACCTCTATAGGGCCGTTGGGCTTGTAGGGCAGATAGAGATACAGTATGTCGCCAGCCTTGTTGAGCGTGGTATAGCCTTGGAAATGCTCGTTGGGTATTCCGGCGCGCGTGTCGTAAATTGCCTCCTTGTGCTTTTTCGTCCAACGTCCAAACTCCTTGAGAACCGCCACTTGCTCCTCAGGTATCGTGCCGTCTTCCTTCGGGCCAATGTCGAGCAACATATTGCCGCCCATCGAGAGACAATCCACGAAGGTGCGCAGCAAAATGTATGGCGACTTATAGTTGGTGTCGGCATGCTGATAACCCCACGAGTCGTTCATGGTCATGCACAGTTCCCAATGTTTGTCTTGCGGACGCACCACTGGCACGCCTTGCTCGGGCGTGGCATAGTCGCCATAGCCCTGTATGCGCGAGTTTATTATGACATTCTTGTTGGCCTTACGCAAGAATGCTGACAAGCCCTTGGCGTTCCAAGTCTCGGCGGTCTGCTCCCAGTCGCCATCAAACCAATAAAGGTCGGGCTTGTACTGGTTGAGTTCGTCAAGCTGGTCGAAGTCGAACTTGAGAAACTTCTTCCATCTCGCGGAGTCGTCCTTCACGCTGTAACGTGAGTCGGTACGCGTATAGTTAGGATAGTCGGGATGAGACCAATCTATCAGCGAATAGTATAATCCGAGTTTAAGACCATGCTTGCGCACCTCCTTCACAAACGGTGTCACGATGTCGCGCTTAGCAGCCGTGGACTTCACCGTGTTGAGGTCACTGTACTTAGTGTTCCACAAAGCCACGCCGTCGTGGTGCTTGGTGGTGAGCACCGTATATTTGGCACCACTCTCCTTGATGAGATCAAGCCAAGCCTTCGGATCATAGTTCTTGGCGGTGAAGCCCTCGCGTTGGCTCATATACTGCTCGTAGGGTAAGTACTTGTTGTAAAAAGACCAACTCTCAGACACGCCATTGACGGCGTAAATGCCATAATGAATGAAGATGCCAAGCTTGGCGTGGTCGAACCACTCCATGCGTTTGTCTTTCTGCTCGTCTGTCTCAGTATTCGAGGTAGCTGTCTGGGCCACAGCACCCGTCATGGCTGCCGTACAGAGTAAGGAGCACAGGAAACGATTGATTGTCATAAGTCTTTGTGTTTGTTCAAGAGTTAATATATTGTATGGTATACAAAGGTAAGGAATTATACTATCATGACAATGTTTTTTCCCCGATTTTTCTTGCCCCTGAGTTAATAATATTTTTTTATATGACTCTTGTTATTGATTTCTCGAAATAGAACATTACCTTTGCAGAAAGATAATGAGTACTACAATTTTTTATTACTTAAACCAAGCATCATGAAAAAACTCTTTTTAACCCTTACTTTGGTTCTTACGGCTTTTCTCGCAAACGCGAAAGGCAATAAGATCCCCGTATACGCATGGACTGGCTTTGAGCAGAACACAAATGAGAAAAGCCTTACCGCTGACTTCAAGGCATGGAAAAAGCATGGCGTGACTGGCGTATGTGTAAACGCTGGCATGGACATGGAAAAAATACGCCTTGCATCAAAGGTAGCAAAAAAGGTTGGACTGGAATACCATGCGTGGGTACCGACCATGGTACAAGGAGGGAAACCCAAGAGCTGGTACACGGTAAACCGTCTTGGGGAGTCGGCTTATGACAATCCTGCCTATGTGCCTTATTACACTACGCTCGACCCACGAAATGAAGAGGTGAAGAAGTTCTTGACTGAGAAGTTTGAGGAAATAGCCTCAATACCTGAGGTTGACTACGTACAACTCGACTACATTCGCTATGCCGACGTGATACTTGCCCGTGGACTTTGGGACAAGTATGGTCTTAACATGAACGGAGAGTATGCCAAGGCTGACTATTGCTACTGCCCCGACTGTGTGGCAGCATTCAAGAAGCAGAGCGGAATTGACATCACCAAGGTAACCGATCCGTCGAAGATAAAGGAGTGGGCGCAATTCCGCTGCAAGGCGGTGACAGACCTCGTGAACACCATTTCTGATGCCGTTCATGCTAAAGGCAAGAAGATCAGCGCCGACGTGTTCCCCGGACCGAAGAGCTACGCTGAATGGATGGTACGCCAACAATGGAACAACTGGAAACTTGACGCCGTGTTCCCAATGAACTACAATGACTTTTACATGGAACCTGCCGCATGGGTTGGCAAGACAACCAAGGAAGAGGCAGAATCCATCAAGGGAAAGAACACATTGCTGTATAGCGGCCTCTTCATCTGCCATGACTGGAGAAACAAGGACAAGGTGGTTGACCCCGAAAACTCCGGCTTGTTGCCTTCAGAGATTGAGGAAGCAGTGGAGAAATCTATTGCGGCAGGCGCCAATGGCATAAGCCTTTTCACGCCCAACTCAATGACCGAGGAACATTGGACTGAGCTTGAAAAGGTTCTTAAAAAGTTAGAGAAATAACTTCAGCTAAGCGTAAAATCTCTTGAACCGCAACCACATCATGACACCAGCCGATGTAAGCCCAAAAGGAAACGCCATCCATACGCCTACAAGTCCAAAGTCGAGCACGACCCCACAGAAATATCCCACAGGGAGCGAGATGACGAAGAAGGCTATGAAGGCTATCACCACGAGAGGCTTAACATCGGCTATGCCTCGCAGGGCGTTGGCATAAGTGATCTGCAGACCGTCGCCAAACTGGTAAATGAAGAAAGGCAGCAAGAGAGTGACAACTGTCGACGACACTTCCGCTGAGTCTGTAAACCAACCGCCAATGTGGTTGCGCAACAAGAAAATGATACCGCTTAACAACAATTCTAATGCCACCATGAGTTGCAATCCGGCAACCACGGTATGGCGCACATTCTCATGTTCGTTCTGCCCGTTGAAATAACTTGTACGCACGGCTACAGCAGCACCCAACCCATAATAGACCATGAAGGTGAACTGCGATATGGTAATCATCACTTGATGAGATGCCAAGGCGATGGTGCCAAGCCAGCCTACCATGATTATTGACAGCGAGAACGACGCGGTCTCCATGCCCATCTGCAAGGCTATGGGTGTGCCGAGCGACACTAAACGGCGCAACATTTGGCGCGACCATCCCAACCGCAAGAATCCATCACGATATGGACGCATCTTCTTTCTCGAAAGGAAAACTATAAGAAACAAGACCACCATCACTATACGCGACAGTAGCGTTGAGACACCAGCTCCAACCACGCCCATCTCCGGCAAGCCTGCCTTGCCGTAAATCAACACATAGTTGCCTATAATATTAAGAAAATTGCCCGAAAGCAGAATCCACATCGACGTGCGCGTCTCGGTAATGCTGTCGGTGAATTGCTTGAACGCGTTAAACAACATGACAAAGGGCAGCGAAGCCAACAATACTAAAAAGTAAGGTCTGATATAGGGCAACAATTCCTGTGGTTGCCCTATATTGCCAACATTGAAATATAGTATTGTGAGCGCTGCCATCATAACAGCTCCAGCCATTAAGTTGGCTAAAAGCGCACAACGCAGAGCCTTGCCAGCTTGAGGCAACTCTTCACGACCGAAGAGAGCTCCTACAATTGGAGTAAGCCCATAGGAAAAACCCGTGGCAGTGATGATGACAAGGTTCATGATATTGTTGACAAAAGAGGCGGCACCAAGCTCTGTAGTGCTGTGGTGCCCCACCATCATAGTGTCAGCAAAACCTAAGATTATCATCCCCAACTGACCCACCATTATGGGTAAGCCAAGCGAAAGCAGCAAACGATAATGGCATGGATACAATCTCATACCCAAACCACATTATCCATTGACAGCCCTTGCAAGTTTCTCCAGCGCTGCCTCAATATAGGCTTTTGGTGAACCGACATTCAAACGCATGAAGCCCTCTCCACCTGGGCCGAACATCTCGCCGTCGTTAAGAGCGAGATGTGCCTTGTCTATAAAGAGATCAAGCAAGTCTTTATGATTGAGATGCAGCCCTTGACAATTGAGCCATACCAAGAAGCTCGCCTCGGGACGGATAGGCTTGATTTGTGGCATACGCTCACGGCAGAAGTCCTCTACAAAGCGAATGTTATCCTCCACGGTTGCAAGCATCTGCTTTCGCCACTCCTCACCTTTACGGAATGCCGTAATGGTGGCGATATGGGCAAAAATGTGGGCTTCGTCAAGTTCATTGGCTTTCATCCAACCATAGAACCTCTTGCGGATGTCTGGATTAGGCACTATGGCATGAGAGGAAACTATTCCAGCTATATTGAATGTCTTTGTGGGAGCCTGCATGGTGATGCTGATTTGTGCGGCTTTCTCCGAGACTGAAGCGAAAGGAATGTGCTTGTGTCCGAAAAGGGCCATGTCGCAATGTATTTCATCACTAATGACAAGCAAGTTGTGGTCATAGCAGAAGTCGGCGAGGCGAACAAGCGTCTCACGGCTCCAACATATACCACCAGGGTTGTGAGGGTTGCACAGGATGAGGACGCGGCATTTGTCATCGCAAACTTGCTCTAGTCCTTCAAAGTCCATCTCATAATAATCGCCAGCCTCTACATGGTCAGCCTCAAGTGCCTCTGGATGAACCTTCAAAGGATTCCACAGCACCTCGCGCTCGTTGGCGCGTGGCACAAGGAAGAATGGATGATAAACCGGTGGCATGACAATGACTTTCTCATCTGGCTTGCAGAATAGGTTGCTGATAAGCCCTATGCCCTTCACTATGCCAGGTATAAAGCTAATCCACTCTGGTTTGACATCCCAGTTGTGATGCTCTTTAATCCAGTCAATGATAGCAGGACGGTAGTCGCTCGGTTCAACGGTGTAGCCAAGGATTGGGTGCTCCAAGCGTTTACGCAAAGCGTCGAGGATATCGGGCATGACCGCGAAATCCATGTCGGCCACCCACAATGGCTGAAGGTCGTCGCGACCCCAACGTGGCATCAGGGCCTCATGCATCAGGTCACCGCTGCCCTTACGGTCTATAATGGTATTGAAATCGTATTCCATGTTAATTATGTTTTTAGCCTAAATGACTAACATTTAAGACAGGGCTTGCTCTATGTCGTTGAATATGTCGTCAACGTCTTCCAAGCCAACACTCAAACGGATGGTAGTGTCGAGTACGTCCATCTTTGCTTTCTCCTCAGGAGTGAAGTTGCCAAAGATGGTTGAGTATGGGTGAATGGCAAGACTTCTGTTGTCGAAAAGGTTTGTGGCGCGATGCACCAGTTTTAGCTTGTTAAGGAAGTTGAAGCATGCCTTTTCGCTTTCCAAGTCGATGCAAACCATTGCACCAGCCGTTTTACCGAACTGCCTATGTGCGAGCGAATAGAACTTATTGTCATCCAAACCCACGTAGTTGACCAACTTAATTTGCTTTAAGCCACGCAGTTTCTTGGCAAGTTCAAGGGCGTTTGACGACTGCACACGATAGCGGGCATCAAGGGTCTCAAGGCCCATGGTTTGCATAAAGGCAACCTGAGGGGTCATGTAAGCGCCAAAGTTGAAGAGCAGTTCGCTCTTAATCGTTGAGGTGAAGCCTTTTGTGTATTCGGTGCCATAATCTATTATCAAGCCTCCGAGAGATGTCGCGCCACCACTGATATATTTAGTTGATGACACCACCTCGATATCCACCCCAAGCTTTTTGGCCGAGAACATGGTGAACGGAATAGTAGTGGTATCAGCCACGAGAGGGATATGATGCTCGTGGGCTACACTTGCGAGGGCCGTAAGGTCGGCAACCTCCATTTGTGGGTTGGTGATGATCTCAACAAAGATGCAACAAGTGTTGTCATCTACCGCCGCCTTTACCTTCTCTATATCGGTAAGGTCTGTCGTATGGAGGGCCACTCCAAACTTTCTCAACGAACGGTTGAGCAGGTCAAAGGTGTTGCCAAACATATGGGTAGACGACACCACGTTCTTGCCTTGTGCGGTAATGGCAAGCATGACATTGCTTATTGCAGCCATGCCACTGTTGAGGGCAGACACGCTGAACGCGTCAGTAAGCATACGCACGCGATCCTCAAGATTATCGACAGTAGGATTCTCGCATCGTGAATAGTCTGGTGCGTCTATGCGCTCGCAAAAAGCGTCTGCCATCGTCTGTGCGTCATCGAATTCGTATGCCACGGCATTATATACTGGCATACTCAAGGCATCATAGGCATCGCGACGGCGATAAGGCAAATGAATTGCCTGTGTATTTTTCTTCATTTTAAATTAATGATTAGTACCATTGAACGGCGTTGCTGTAACCTGAACGCTTATCATATTTCAACGCGTCGGTAAGTGTCGACGCATTGCAACGGAACGTGAAATTATAACTTGCGTAAGGAGCTAAGACGACAGAACAACTCATGTTGAAGCAATGAAGGTCGCGTTGCAAGGACGCCGTCGTCATTGACACTTTGTGGTTGTCGAAGTCATAGCCAGAGGAGAAACTGATGTTCCAACCGTCAGAGATACGGAGGTTTCCGCTGACATTGAGTGTCTGCGTGAACTTATACGGATAACGCATGGTCTTGTAGTTGAACTTGTTTATATCCGTGTTTTCGCTCATGGTCACACCATATCCAAAAGTGAGCGACCAAGGCATGGAGAATCGCATATAGCCATCACCGTCGGTATCGGCCTTGCCACCACTATTATCCTTCGAGGCTCCATGCTGACCCTCAATCATCGTGTCGTCGACATTGCTTTCAATATCAGTGTTTATCTCGTCATTATCGTTCTTCTTTTTGTTCTTGTCGTCGTCATCCTTGGCTCCACCAAAAAGTTTCTTGATTTTCTCAGGGGTCAATGTATAAGAAATGTTTTGCGACATGCCTTGAAAACGTCCCCATTTTCCCATACCCCAGTAAGTGTGGTTTCCGACGTACGGTTTGCCTTGGCTGTCAAGCTCATAAGCGTAGGAAGCGAATACGCCAGTCATGTTGAAGGTGTAATTCTTCCACCATTTCAGTCGAAGGTTGACAGAAAGGTCGCTAAGGGGCTTTTCCTTTGCGGCCATGTTATACGACATCGACCATCCAAGCTGGTCGATAAGACTGATTTTCTTGAATCCAGTGGAGTCCTTGTCGCTCTTCACCTTCATCTCAATATTGTTGTCGAAACTCCAAGACACGCTTCCCGTACGTCCCTTGCCAGGCACGCCATACAGCGAGTTTTGGTAAGGTGAATATTGCTCGAGGGTAACATTGCCATCCGCGTCGGTCTTTTGGTATGTCTGATAATAACCATAACGCGAGGCACTGAAGTCAGGAGCATAACTGAAGCTCACCGTCGGAGTTATGACATGCCTTATCGCCTGTATCTTGTCGCCAAAGATCTTGCGGCTCGGCTTCCAGAAGCCATATACCTTCGTGGATGCCGACAGTGAGAGATTCCAGTTGTACACGTTGTGGAAACCGTATGTGGTATCGGAAACTTCCGTCTGCGTCTTTTCGTCCCACGACTTGTTGACCTTGTTGGTATACATTCGGTCAGTAAAGTTGAACGACGGATTGATGTTTATGTATTTGAACAACGTGAAATTAGCACTAACAGGGATACTGTGCTGAAACCCATTTCGCCAATCCTTGATAAGGCTTGAATGCATCAACTTGTTCTCCTTGGTGCTTATGGAATTGGAGAACTGTCCGGTATAGCTCATGGATATCTTCTCATACCAACGCTCGTCGCCAGCAGCATGCTTACGACGGAAGGGGTAAAAGCGAGATATGCTTATGTTAAGATCGGGCAATGTCATTGAGATGGTGGAATCACGCATGTTCTGGCTAAGGTTTGCCGTGGAACTCAGCGTCATGCCAATGCTTGAGAACGAGGTGCTCCAGTTGACAGAAGACGTACGTGTCGATTGCGTTAGCGACTGCGGATTGTACATACTTGTCAGATTGTTGCGCTCATAACTTGACGTGGCAAAGTTGACACTGGCAGAGAGCGACATGAACGGATTTGCCTTGGAATCCTGCCTGTGGCTCCATTGCACCTTGAAGCTGGTCTGCTTGGCATAGTCGGGCATACCCTTGTCGCCTGTACGCGTGTCTTGATAGCTGAAAAGGAAAGAGCCGTTATACTTATAACGTTTGCGATAGTTGGTCGTGGCTGTAATTCCCCATGATCCCTTGGTGTAGATCTCACCTATAAGTTTAAGGTCCATCTTGTCGCTGACGGCAAAATAATAGCCACCGTTCCTAAGATAGAAACCACGGTTCGACTCATCGCCATAACTTGGCATGATAAAACCCGAACTATAACTCTTGGTAAACGGGAAAAAGCCATAAGGTATGGCAAAGGGCAATGGCACATCGGCCACGACAATGTAAGCCGGGCCAAAAACAGCGTCTTTACCAGGCCGGACCTTAGCACGCGAAAGGGAAATGTAAAAGTCGGGATGCTCCTTGTCGCAAGTAGTGTAACGACCATGGGCGAGATAAACATCACCTGAGGCTGTACGCTTAGATATCTCACTTCGCAAGAAGCCATCCTCCTGCTTGGTTAACGCGTTTTGCACCAAGCCTTTCTTGGTCTTGAAGTTGAAAGCTATGGTATCGGTGTCATAGTTGTCAGCACCCATGACAAATACGGGGCGGCCCTTTATGCCTCCCTTCTCTGTGCTGTCTGGCGAACCGGTGGCGTGAACAAGCGAAGAATCAAGGTTCATACGAATCTTGTCGCTCTTCAAATCCATATTCTCATATTTCACCTCCGAGTTACCATAGAGTTTGGCATCTTTGGTCATGGCGTCATAAACCAAAGAGTCGTTTGCCGAATAGGTAACTGGGGCATCAATACCTTGTTTCCTTGCGCGATTTATTGAGTCGGCCCTAATAGAGTCGTCTATGGCTTTATTGTGATGATAAACGGCAAGTTGGAGAGAGTCCATCGCAAGCGTGTCAACCTCCGCTTTGTCAATATTTATCGAATCCTTACCATCTTTACCGTTTGCCGTCCCAGCACCGTGCTTCTTCACGGGCAGAAGGGTGTTTCCTCCAGCCCAGGCACATACCACAGTGGAAATGAGCAATATGATGAAAGACTTAGTCCTTAAATATGTCAACATTATTAATGCATATATTTTAGTGCATATATTATCGCATAATGACAATGCATAATATTAGTGCAAAATTACAATATTATCTTGTGAAAATCGGCCTCTTTTCGCAAATTTAACGTCTTACCAATATTTTATGCAGCAACTTTATGCAACTGTATGCATTTCGATGGATAGTCCTCCAATTTATGACAAAAGGCAACTTAGAACAGTGACAAGCCATCTTGTTAACATTAGCTAAATATGATTAATAATCTTCCTTCCGTTTTTGCAATTACAAATAAATAGTTAACTTTGCAGAACATTTTCGGGCAGAGTCATAATAATCCCGAATAGATTATGCTTGCATCAAAGGTTCCGTAGCTCAGCTGGATAGAGCAACAGATTTCTAATCTGTGGGTCCAGGGTTCGAATCCCTGCGGAATCACAAGGAACATATGAGGTTATTGAGGATTTTACATTACGTAAAGTCCTCTTTTTGTTTATATACGCTTGATTGTCAGGCATCCTTTGACGCACCTTCAACTGTTATAACTTGTTTCAATTCTTATGACGAATTGTCATTGAACTTAACATCTTGCGCAAAACCATTCAGCATACACATCATGCTGATAAACATAAATACAAAAAGCTTTTTCTTCTAGTTAACTTACGGTATTTTTCAATCTGTTTTCATTTTCTTCATCCACAGTTCAAAGCGTGCTTTTATCATTTATACAAGGGGAACGTGCGGTGCACGTTCTCATTTGTGATTCTCGCCACTTCCTCGGCTGACGTTGCATAGCATTTGGCAAGGTTCTCAAGCACAAGACTGACGAAAGCACTCTCATTGCGCTTGCCGCGGTTTGGCACGGGAGCCATGTAAGGACTGTCGGTCTCAAGCACGATACGGCTCAAAGGAACCACGGCTGGCAAGTCCTCGCGCAGATGGCTGCTCTTGAACGTTGAAACGCCACCAATGCCAAGCACGAACTTATCGAAACGAAGAAACTCCTCCGCCTCTTTTTGGTTGCCCGTGAAGCAATGGAACACTCCTCCGGGAAGGTCTTTCTCGTAATTTCTCAAGATATGCAGGAGCTCATTTTGGGCCTTTCGGCAATGAATCATCAGCGGCAGACGTGTCTCCACCGACCACCTCACTTGTTCCTCGAAAGCCTCAAGTTGCTCTTTCTCAAACTCACGACTCCAATAGAAATCGAGTCCGCACTCGCCAATGGCTATGTAACGCGGCTGGCCAGACGCAATGGAGGCATTGCCGTCCAACGCCTTGCGCATCGCGCCCAACACGTCGCGCCAATCGCCACGCACCTCCTCAGGCTGCAAGCCTATCATGGGGTAGCAATAGTCTGGATATTGGCGGCACACATCCATGACACTCGCCACCGATGAGGCATCAACGCCAGGAAGGAATATGGCGCACACGCCACTCTCCTTGGCACGCTCGATCACCAATGGCAAGTCGTCGTTGAACTCTTCTCCATCAAGGTGGGCGTGGGTGTCAATAAAGTTATAGTCGGGCATCTGGATCAATATTTTCTTGACATCATTTTCTCGGCATACTGCCTCAACACCGTCTTCTTGTCCTCCTCCACGTTCACGTCGTCGAGGTATTTCTTGCTCTGATCAAAATAGTAGGCTATCTTGTCGAGCGCGAGCTTGTCAACGCCAATCTCATTGTAGAGCCTCGTCACCGCCGCCACCTTCTCCTCACGGTCAAAGGTCTTAGCCGTGATCCAACGCGTCAGTTCCTCACGCTGAGCGTCATTGGCATGGTTGAAGGCGTTGATGAGCATATAGGTCTTCTTGTTCGACGTGATGTCACCGCCAATGGCCTTGCCAAAGACCTTGGGATCACCATAAACATCCAGGAAGTCGTCTTGCAACTGGAACGCCAAGCCCACCTGCTCGCCAAACTTATATAGATTGAGGAGATCTTCATCCGGCGCGCCAGCGAGTGTGGCCCCAATCTTCAAGGCACAAGCCAAGAGCACGCTCGTCTTTAACCGCACCATCTCGATGTATTCTTCCTCCTTGACATCGGAGCGCTGCTCAAAGTCGATGTCGTATTGCTGTCCCTCGCCTATCTCAAGCGCGGTCTCCGTGAAAATGGCAAGAACGCGAGCCAACTTGTCCTTAGGACACTGCGCCATACGCTCATATGCCAACACGAGCATTGAGTCGCCAGAGAGGATGGCCTGGTTTGCGTTCCACTTCCTGTGCACCGTCTCATGTCCGCGGCGAAGATCGGCGTTGTCCATGAGGTCGTCGTGCAAAAGCGTATAGTTGTGGTAGGTCTCCAATGCCGTAGCTTGCATGAGAATGGTCTCGGGATCATCCTTGTAAAGCTGATAGGCAAGCAACATGAGCACTGGCCTAATGCGCTTGCCGCCCATGGACAGCACGTAGCGTATAGGGTCGTAAAGAGTTATAGGTTGGCGATTGTAAGGAAGGTTTTCCAAGAAATGGTTGACCTTTGCCAAAAGTTCTTCTGAGCTATACATTATACTAATAGAAATATTATAATACGAAATTAACGGGGATGGCAAACATGGTGCGACACGTCGCGCCCTTGTCCATGCCCGGTTTCCATCTCGGCATCATCTTTATGACACGCATCGCCTCGTTGTCGAGCAATGGGTCTACCGACTTCACCACCTTTGGCGAGGATATGGAGCCATCCTTGTTCACGATGAACGACACCACCACCTTGCCTTGTATTTTCTGCCGCTGCGCCTGTGGCGGATAACGCAGGTTGCGCGTGAGCCATTTCATGAATTGCACTATTCCGCCCGGGAACTCCGGTATCTGCTCCACCGTGCGCAGCACCGTGGTGTCCTTGTCGGCGGTCACTTGCGGCAGCGCCTCCGTCACGTTGGCGTCTTTCCGCACGGCTTGCCCCTCCCCTATCACGAGTTTGCTCGTGACCGGCGCTATCTTCGTGGCATTGTCCACGTGCGGCACCTCCTTGACGTTTTGGGTAATCGCCTTTGAAGCAGGGGCCGACACGGCGGAAACCATGTCGCGCGTGTCTTGCGGTGCCGACTTCATCGTGAGATCCTCGGCAAGGTCGTCAAGCATGGAGTCGTCTTCTTCGGCGCTTTGCGGACGTGTGGTATATTCGAAAGCAGCGAAAAGCAGGGACAATGCCAGGATAAGACCCAGCAGGAACCCTGTAGCACGATGGTTGTCCAAATTGGCTTTACCGCTTTTCTTTATATCCATTCAACAATGATAATAAACTTTATTCTCTACCGTAAAAAAACTTCCTTGCAAAATTACATCTATTCTTGAAGAAAAGCAGTAATTTTGCTGAATAATTTGGAAAAAATAAATGAGAAAGGCTTTCCTTGTCATCATGGCGACGCTCGCCTATATCGCAGCCGCACAAGCGCAGAATGACAGCCAGACGGGCTACAACTTTCTGCGGTTGCCCGTCTCCGCGCACGCTGCGGCTCTGGGTGGCGACAACATCAGCGTGATAGATGACGACGAGGCCCTCATCTTCAACAATCCCGCCCTGCTCTCATCGGTCACCGACAAGTCGCTGAACCTCAACTACATGAGATACATGCAAGGCTCCAAGGTCGCAAGCGCGGCATTCAACAAGGTGTTTGGCGAGCGTGCCTCAGCCGCCATCTCGGGCTCGTTTGTCGACTATGGCAAGATGAAAGAGACCGACGAGAACAACATACAGACAGGCGAGTTCTCGGCAAAGGACATATCGATAGCCGGGTATTTCTCATACCTTCTCACCGACAGGCTCTCGGGGGGCGTGTCAGCCAAATTCATAACATCATATATCGCCGACTACAACAGCATTGCCGTAAGCGTGGACCTTGGCCTAAACTATTATGACCCCGATCGCGAATGGTCGCTGTCGTTTGTTTTGAAAAACCTTGGCGGCGAATTGAAGGCGTATAATGACGATTACAACCGTTTGCCGTTCGACATGCAGATAGGCGCGTCTAAACGGTTCACCAGTATGCCCTTGCGCCTCCACGCCACGCTTGTGGACCTTAACCATCCCCACTACAAGGTCATAAACCATCTCGTGGTTGGAGCCGACGCATTGCTGTCTGACAATTTCTGGATAGGATTGGGCTATAACTTCCGCCGAGCCAACGAGATGAAGCTGACGAGCTCCGACGGGAAGTCGAGCAGCCACGGAGCCGGCTTGAGCTTTGGCGCGGGATTGGCGCTGAGCCGTTTCAAGGCATCGGCAAGCTGGAGCAAATACCATGTCTCAAGCTCCAGCATCATCATGAGCATAGCATATTCTTTATAAAACACAATAAATGAAAAAGATAACAATAGCCATCGACGGCTATTCCTCATGCGGAAAAAGCACAATGGCGAAAGCGCTCGCCAGAAAGATTGGATATGTATACGTTGACACGGGCGCGATGTATCGCTCGGTAACGCTTTTCGCGCTTCGCAACAATCTCTTCAATGCCGACGGCAGCGTGAAAGCCGACGAGTTGAAAGAAATGCTTCCGCAAGTCCACATCAGTTTCAAGTTGAACCCCGAAACAAGTCTGCCCGAGACCTATCTTAACGGCGAGATGGTAGAGCGCGACATTCGCGGCATGGAAGTGAGCTCACACGTCAGTCCCATAGCCGCCATACCGTTTGTGCGCGAGGCTCTCGTGGCACAACAGAAGGCTATGGGCAAGGAAAAGGGCGTGGTGATGGACGGACGCGACATCGGCACTGTGGTCTTCCCCGACGCCGAGCTCAAGATTTTCGTCACAGCCTCACCTGAGGTGCGTGCCAAGCGGCGCTACGAGGAACTGCAAGGCAAGGGACAGCCTGCCGACTATGACGACATACTGAAAAACGTGCAGCAGAGAGACTACATCGACACGCACCGCGAAGTCTCCCCTCTGCGCAAGGCCGACGATGCCATGATATTGGACAACAGCCACATGACCATTGCCGAGCAAGACGCATGGCTCATCGATAAATTCCAGACAAGCGCACGCTAAATGTAAAAGCCTAAAAAACAGAAGGTTGGACATTACACTGAAAAGGCGTTGAGATTCCAGTGAAATCTCAACGCCTTTTCAGTGTAATGCCGATGTCTTTGCAGTGCAATGCCGATGCCCTTGCAGTGGTAAGCCGAGAGGATGGTTTCAATGCCACGCCCTCATCCCGTCAAGTTTACCCAAAATAGCCTTTCCTCACCGCTTCCATGATGTTGGCAGGCGGGCGCTGGTTGTCCAGTTCGCGTTTCATGAAATCCATATAGGGAGCCACGTGCTCAAGGAACCGATGATAGCCCTCGCACAGATAGTTGAGGCCAGGGTTGCCATACTTGTCGCGCACGAAACGATTTTTCGGGCATTCGCCGTGACAGGCAAATTCAAACTTACATTCCGTGCATTGGCGTGGCAGCGACGTATGCTTGAGCTGGCTGAACTGGCGTTGCTTCTCGCCATAAAGCATTTCAGCTATCGACTTTGTACGTATGTTTCCCAATTTATATTCAGGGAACACAAAGTGGTCGCAGGAATACACGTCACCATTATATTCCATCACACCAGCATGTCCGCACTCTCGCGCATAGACACATATTCCAGGGTCCTGCCCAACCCAGTTGGCGAGGATGCAATCGAAGGTCTCCACGTAGAATTTGCCCACGTCGTTGCGCACCCATTCGTCAAAGATGGCACAAAGGAAGTTGCCCCACTGCTCTGGTGTCACCGAGAAGTCGGCAAGCGGACTTTGCTCGGAGTCGTTGAGGTCAGCCAAATGGCGTCCGTCGGCATGGTTCACAATGCGCTCCACGATGGGAGACAACTGCAAATACTGACAGCCATTATCCTTGAAGAAATGATAGAAATCGAGCGGATAATCGGCGTTGAAGTCGTTGACCACGGCCATGGCGTTCCATTCCACCCCATGTTTCTTCAGCAGCTTGATGCCGTTCATCACCTTCAACCACGACGGCTTGTTGGTCTGCGTACGGCGATACTCATCATGAAATTCCTGCGGCCCGTCGATGGAGATGCCAACGAGCCAATGGTTCTTGGCGAGGAAATCGCACCATTCATCGGTCAAAAGAGTGCCGTTGGTCTGAATGACATTGGATATTTGCCGCCCCATGGCGTATTTGCGTTGCAGCTCAAGCGCTTTCTTGTAAAAAGACAATGGCTTCATCAGCGGCTCTCCACCGTGCCAGGTGAAAAGCACCTGAGGCATAGTCTGGGCTTCGATATACTCGCGCGTAAACCGCTCAAGCATCTCGTCTGTCATGACATGACGCTCTTCCTTGTCGTAGAGGTTCTGCTTCTCCAAATAATAGCAGTATTTGCACCTAAGGTTACAGGCAGCGCCTATCGGCTTCAGCATGACGTAGAGAGGATGGCCAAAAGGCGCAATGGTATTGGGCATATTAGTAAAATAGTTTTTAGTTGTTCCAATTAGCTTTACTTTTTCAGCAATCCCACCATGAGGCGAGCGGCATTGTCGGGAGCCGACTCAATGCCAAGTCGCTGGCTGACAACATCATAGCCCGCAAGCATTTTCTCCCTATCAGCATTACCTGGCAACAAGGCAAGAAGATGCTCCCTGATGTTGCTGACACTGAAACGGTCGGCAAAAAGCTCCGGCACCACCTCCTTGTCGGCAACAAGATTGACAAGGCTTATGTATTTACACTTGATGACGTGGTTGAATCCCCACCTGATCAATTTTGGCAACGGTGTCTCATAGCACACGACCTGCGGCACGTTGAACAAGGCTGTCTCAAGCGTAGCCGTGCCGCTAGTCACCAACGCCGCCGTGGAATGGGAAAGAAGAGGATAGGTGTCGTTGTGAACCATCAACACGTTTTCCTCGCCTATTATCGTTTTGTAATAGCTATCATCAATAGACGGAGCACAAGCGAGAACACACTGGTAATCAGCGGCAACCGTCTTAACCGATAACAACATAGCCGGGAGGTTGTCCTTGATTTCCTGTTTTCGGCTGCCCGCAAGCAACGCTATGATGGGCTTCGACGGCTCAAGACCGTTCCTTCGGCAAAACTCCTCCTTTGTCTCAGTGTAATCCGACTTGAACGCGCGCACCTCCTCGGCAGTGGGGTTTCCAACATAATGGATTGGGTAATTGTGGCGACTCTCATAAAACGCGACCTCAAAGGGAAGAATGGAGAACATCTCGTTAACGTCGCGCTTGATAGACTTCACACGCCATTCCTTCCACGCCCAAATCTTGGGTGAGATGTAATAATAAACAGGTATTGACGTGTTCTTGCGCAGAAACTTGGCTATGTCGAGATTGAAACCAGGGTAGTCGACCAATATCACCACGTCGGCGTGCCATTCCACGATATCGCGCTTGCAGAACGACATGTTCTTGAATATCGTTGGCAAATGAAGCAACACGGGGACGAAGCCCATGTATGCCAGTTCTCGGTAGTGGCGCACGAGCGTGCCACCCTCGGCCTTCATCAAGTCGCCGCCAAAGAAACGGAACTCGGCCTTGGAGTCGTATTGCCTCAACGATCGCATGAGACGCGAGGCGTGCAGGTCGCCACTCGCCTCGCCAACAATCAGATAGTATCGCATCGAAGTTGCTCTAAGAACTTGAAATCTGTCACGTCGACCGTAGTTGGCGTTATTGCCACATAGCCATGTTCCAACGCCCATTGGTCTGTGTCGGTGGCTGTCGGCTCGTCGTTGCGATACTCTCCTACCATCCAATAGTAGTCGTAACCGCGAAGGTGATGACGCTTGTCAACCTCGTTAATCCACGAGCCCCATGTCATACGGCAAGCCTTCACGCCCTCAAATTTCTCACGGGCAGGGAAGTTGACATTGAGGCATGTGCCTTTGGGCAAGCCCTTGTCGAGAACCTTCTCCACGATCTTCTCCACGTAAGGCCGCAAGGGTTCAAGGTTGGCATCCTCGTTGTAATAGCAAGACGAGAACGCCACAGAAGGAATGTATTTCATGCATCCCTCCATGCAAGCTCCCATGGTGCCACTGTAATGGTTGTTCACCGTGGAGTTGTCGCCATGGTTGATGCCGCTGAGAACGATGTCGGGACGACGGTCACCGCAAAGCTGGCTAAGGGCAAGTTTCACGCAATCGACAGGCGTGCCGGTGCACGACCACACCTCCGCCTCGCCAATGTTCTTTCGCCGCTTCAGCCTGAGGTAGTCGGCAGCCGAGAAAGCACAAGAATATCCGGAACGGGCACTCTCTGGAGCACATACAAGAACATCGCCAAGATGACTGACAATGTCCACGAGCTTATGAATGCCATTTGAGTGATAGCCATCATCGTTTGAGATGAGGATAAAAGGTTTCTTTTTCATTATGCTCTACTTTTTCGTTGTTTCTTTACGCAGGATTAAATCACATCATTAAAATGCACGGGCAAAAGTACGAAAAAAGGTTTAAAAATAGAATGTTTCACGCAAAATATGTATCTTTGCAACAAACTATGCCACATCTGGCAATTAAAGATGTGGGTTAAAGACGATAACAATGGCAAAAATCATTGCTTTAGCCAATCAGAAAGGCGGTGTAGGAAAGACCACGACCACCATCAACCTTGCCGCGTCGCTTGCAACGTTGGAAAAGAAAGTCCTCGTAGTGGACGCTGACCCTCAGGCCAACGCCTCAAGCGGACTGGGCGTTGACATCTCGCAAGTGGAATGTTCCATATACGAGTGCATCATCGACCACGCCGACGTGCGCGACGCCATCTACACGACCGACATCGACGGACTCGACATCATACCAAGCCACATAGACCTCGTGGGTGCCGAGATAGAGATGCTAAACCTTGACAACAGGGAGAAGGTGCTGAAAGACATCCTCGACCCCTTGCGCGAGGAATACGACTATATCCTCATAGACTGCTCACCCTCGCTCGGACTAATCACCGTGAACGCGCTTACGGCTGCCAACTCCGTGATTATCCCCGTGCAGTGTGAGTATTTCGCGTTGGAGGGCATAAGCAAGCTTCTCAACACCATCAAGATCATCAAGAGCCGACTGAACCCGAAATTGGAGATAGAGGGCTTCCTGCTCACGATGTACGACTCGCGCCTGCGTCTGGCCAACCAAATCTACGATGAAGTGAAACGCCACTTCCAGGAATTGGTGTTCAAGACGGTAATCCAAAGAAACGTCAAGCTTTCAGAGGCTCCGAGCCATGGACTGCCCGTGATTCTTTACGATGCCGACTCGGCAGGCGCGAAGAACCACCTCGCCTTGGCAAAGGAGATAATTGACAAGAACGTGTAAAGAAACAACAATGGCAGTACACAAGAAATTCAACGCGCTTGGCCGCGGCCTCGACGCGCTTCTCTCCACAGAGAACGTGCGCACGGAAGGGTCGTCGACCATCAGCGAGATACCACTCGACCAAATAGAGCGCAACCCCAACCAGCCTCGAAGCCTCTTCGACGAAGACAAGCTGGAAGAATTGGCGGCAAGCATAAGGGAGATTGGCATCATACAGCCCATCACGCTCAGGCAGACGGCGGAGAACCGCTTTCAGATAATAGCCGGAGAGCGACGCTGGAGAGCCTCGCAGATAGCTGGGCTGAAAACCATCCCCGCTTATATTCGCACCATCAAGGACGAGAGTGTCATGGAGATGGCTCTCGTGGAGAACATACAACGAGAGGACCTCAACCCAATAGAAATATCGCTTGCCTACGAGCACCTTATGGAGGGCAAGAACATGACTCAAGAGAAAGTGGCAGAACGCGTGGGCAAGAGCCGCGCCAATGTCACCAACTACTTGCGTTTGCTCAAGCTTCCTGCACAGGTGCAGATGGCGTTGCAAAAGAAGGAAATCGACATGGGACACGCTCGGGCGCTCCTCGCGATAGACAGCCCTTCGACACAGTTGCAGCTGTTCAAGGAAATAATAAAGAACGGTTGGTCTGTTAGAAAGGTCGAGGAAACGGCTCAACAGCTCAAGAACGGAGAAGACATCGATTCCGGCAACAAGAAAATCAAGGCAAAGAACACGCTCTCGGATACTTTCTCAAGCCTAAGGGATCACCTGTCAGACTTCCTTGGGACCAAAGTTCAACTGACCTGCTCTAACAAGGGCAAGGGAAAGATTAGCATTCCATTCAACAACGAGGAGGAACTCGAACGCATCATGAGCGTTTTCGACGGGATGAAGCAACAAAACGCACAGGCAGACTGAAGCCTTCGCAACTTATGTCATTACATCATTCGACACATTATATAATAAGCATATTCACCGCGCTCTTTTGCGCCTTGTGCTGCCCACAGCGCACGCAAGCGCAAACGGCAGACCAGAAGCACGGCAATGACACGATTCGAGCCGAGAAGCTTGTGGAAGCCAATGCCATTGACGAAACGGAACGTCAAAGCCAAACAGACGTGGCGAAATTGGCAAAGCCAAAGCGCGATTGGGCAACATGGAAGCCTGACCCTAAAAGGGCCATGTGGCTTGCCCTCGTCTTGCCCGGAGCCGGACAGATATACAACAGGAAATACTGGAAGCTGCCCATCTTCTATGGAGGTTTCGTGGGATGCGCCTACGCATTGAGATGGAACAACATGATGTATCATGATTACAGCCAGGCATATCTCGACATCATGGACGATGACCCTAACACGCAAAGCTACAACCAGTTTTTGCACCTGGGCACACAAATCACCACTGAAAACCAACAGAGGTGGCAAGAGGTGTTCCGTAAGCGTAAGGACCGCTACCGCAGTTGGCGCGACTTGAGCTTCTTCGTAATGATTGGCGTATACGCCCTGTCGGTAATAGATGCCTACGTGGACGCGTCACTTTCTGAGTTTGACATCTCTCCCGACTTGAGTTTCCACTTTTCCCCAGCGGTTTTCAGCAGCCAGGAGAATGGGCTGAACAAGTTCAACAAGCCCGCGGTAGGACTGCAATGCGGCTTCACATTCTGACGATGCCACCGCAAACAGAACAACAACACATTCAATTCGCATTCAAAATAAGGATGAAACAAAAAAGACTTTTTCTCATATCCACAATATTCACGCTCTGCCTGTCGGCAAATGCGCAAAACGAAGAGAAGACCATTGTGGTCAAGGACAACGGCAAGGAAGAGAAGATAGACCTGCCCGAGTCGATGACAACAGATCTCGACAGCCTGATGCGCCAATACAACGCCCAAACGTATCTGCGACAGGACTCCGATTGCAACATGCCCGACATCAACCCCGTGTATGAAGCAAGTGTCTATAAGGAGCGGCTCTCAAAGCTGCCTACCATGATAGAGATGCCTTACAACGACATCGTACAGGCTTTCATAGACCAATACACGGGCCCATTGAGACGCAAGGTGGCAGCGATGCTCGGAGCGCAGAACTTCTACATCCCTATTTTTGAGGAAGCTCTCGAAAGCTACGACTTGCCATTGGAACTGAAATACCTTCCCGTGATTGAGTCGGCTCTCGACCCTATGGCAAAATCCAGGGTCGGCGCCATGGGACTTTGGCAGTTCATGCTCAAAACGGCGAAACAATATGGCTTGAGCGTCAACTCATTGGTCGACGAGAGACGCGACATCACGAGAGCCTCTTATGCCGCGGCACACTATCTTAGCGACTTATACAAGATTTATGGCGACTGGAATCTCGTCATCGCCGCCTACAACTGCGGCACCAATGCACTAAACAAGGCTATAAGGCGCTCTGATGGCGAACGCGACTATTGGAAGATTTACCCGAAGTTGCCAGCTGAAACGCGCGGATACGTGCCAGCATTCATCGCGGCCAACTACGTGATGAACTATTATTGCGACCACAACATCTGCCCATTGACCACCAAGGGACTGCCAACGGCTACCGACACGGTGATGGTTGGCAGGGACATTCATTTCGAGCAGATAGCACAAGTGCTTAACATCAGCGTGGACCAGCTGAAAAGCCTCAACCCCCAATATCGCCGCAACATCGTGAACGGCAAGTCGGGAGACGCTTCGCTTCGCTTGCCATTGTCACTCATACCAACCTTCATCGACAAGGAAGATTCCATCTGTGCGGCGAATACCAAGAACTACAAGCCAAAGCGCACGGAGGTGGAAGTGGCAGGCGGAAGCGACAATTATTCTGTAAACAACAACAAGGTTACCTACGACGACCCAGAGGTTGACGAACAAAAGAGTAACTCCAAGAAGAGCAAATCGGATAGGTCATCAAAGAAAAGCAGCAAGAAGAGAAACAAGAAAAAGTCACAAAAGGCCAAAAATGTTTCCATCCGCGAAGGCGACACTCTGAGCGAGATAGCAGAACGCAACCATACCACGGTAGCGAAACTGAAGAAGCTGAACAAGATTAGCGGCAACAACATCAGGGCCGGAAAAAAGATTCGCGTGAAGTAAACCTACATGACCCCGTGGGGCAAACCTATTAATATTGATTGAGTATGGACGACCAGGAGCTGAAAAACAAAGAAAGAGAGCAGGCCGACAATGAGTTGATAACAGGCGCATTCAATCGTCTCATCGATACTTACCTGCGTTCCTCCCACCGCCGCAAGGTGGACATCATCACCAAGGCCTTCAATTTTGCCCGTCAAGCCCACAAAGGCGTAAGGAGACTGTCGGGCGAGCCATACATCATGCACCCCATCGCCGTGGCACAAATAGCGTGCGAGGAGATGGGCTTAGGTTCAACGAGCATCTGCTCGGCACTTCTCCACGACGTGGTTGAGGACACCGACTACACCACGGAGGACATAGAGAATATCTTTGGCCCAAAGATCGCGCAAATCGTCGATGGGCTTACCAAGATCAGCGGTGGTATCTTTGGCGACCACGCCTCGGCCCAGGCCGAGAACTTCAAGAAGTTGCTGCTTACCATGAGCGATGACATACGGGTTATCCTCATAAAGATATGCGACCGAATGCATAACATGCGCACACTAGACTCGCAGCCAAAGAACAAGCAATACAAGATTTCGGGAGAAACGCTCTACATCTACGCTCCTATCGCCAACCGCCTGGGACTCAACAAGATCAAGACGGAGCTCGAAGATCTGAGTTTTAAGTTTGAGCATCCGGAGGAGTACGACCGCATAATAAAGAAACTCTCCATGACGGAGAAGGAACGTCAGGAACTCTTCGACAAGTTTACCGCGCCACTGAAGGAGTCGCTCGACAAGATGGGCTTCAAGTACCATATCAAGGCGCGAGTGAAAAGCCCCTACTCCATCTGGTGCAAGATGCAAAACAAGCACGTCACCTTTGAGGAGATATACGACATCCTTGCCGTCAGGATAATCTTTGCGCCAAAAGACCGCAACGACGAGATAAACGATTGTTTCCAAATATATGTAGCGCTCAACCAGATATACAAGAGCCACCCCGACCGCTTGCGCGATTGGGTA
The DNA here is from genome assembly GCA_963588155.1 of Lachnospiraceae bacterium. Classification (GTDB taxonomy): domain Bacteria; phylum Bacteroidota; class Bacteroidia; order Bacteroidales; family Bacteroidaceae; genus Prevotella. The sequence continues at coordinate 30,427 of CAVAGT010000015.1, forward strand.
AACCATCCCAAGGCAAACGGATACCAGGCACTGCATGCCACCATGATGTCAAAGCAGGGCAAATGGATAGAGGTGCAGATTCGTTCCGATCGCATGGACGACATTGCGGAACAAGGCTTCGCGGCTCACTGGAAATACAAGGAGCACGACTCCACCGACGAAGACACAGAGCTCAATAAGTGGTTGGGTACCATCAAGGAGATTCTTGATGACCCACAGCCTGATGCCATGGACTTTCTCGACTCCATCAAGCTCAACCTCTTCGCCACGGAAATATTTGTCTTCACTCCTAAGGGCGAGGTCAAGACCATGCCGTCGGGAAGTACAGTGCTCGATTTCGCTTTCCAAATCCACACCTTCCTCGGAAGTCACTGCATAGGCGCGAAGGTAAACCATAAGCTTGTGCCACTAAGCCACAAGTTGCAGAGTGGCGATCAGGTGGAAGTGCTTTCGTCAAACTCGCAACACGTGCAGCCTTCGTGGATCAACTTCATTTACACCGCCAAGGCTCGCTCCAAGATTCAAGCCATACTAAGGAGAAACAGTCGCGAGCAGCAAAGCACGGGCGAGGACATTTTCAAGAAATGGCTTAAAGAAAAGGATATCCAGGCTTCCCCAGACATCATAGACAAGCTCTGCGAATATCATGAGATAAAGACTCACGAGGAATTCTTCGAAGCTTTAGGCAAGAAGGTGATGATTCTCGGCGATGGCGACAGTGAAGTGCTCAACGAAAAGAAAAGCTCGCCCATGTCGGGCTGGAAAAAATTCGTGCCTTTCATCGGAAGGAGAAAGAGGGAAGACACCACGCATCCTGTCAGCGACGAGTTGCTTGTGGCTGGCAAGAATTTCAACAAGAAAATACCTTGCGTCATCTCCGAGCGAACCATGGGCATGTATATTTTCCCTACTTGTTGTCACTGTATTCCTGGTGACGATATCCTTGGATACATCGACAGCAAGCACCATGTGGAAATCCACAAACGCTCTTGCGCCACAGCCAATAAGCTGAAGGCAAGTTTCGGGCCACGCATCCTCGATGCCGTATGGGACATGCACCGCCAGCTCTTCTTCGACGCGACGATAGAAGTAAAGGGCATTGACCGCAAAGGCATACTGCACGACGTGACAGAGGTCATCTCAAACAAGATGAACATAAACATCCACAAGGTATCGTTCACTGCCGACGAAGGCATATTCAGCGGGCAGATAGAGCTTCGCGTCCACGACCGCGACGATGTAAAGACCATCATCGGCAGACTCAAAAAGGTTGATGACCTAAAGGACGTAAGGCAGATCCTCTAAGAACCATGTTGCTTCCCTCACGGGGGAAGCACACCCCACGCTCAAGTCAAAAGCACGCCTAAAAGAGGTGACTCACAAGATTAAAAAAGACTGAGAGCCTAAAGGACATGGCTCGCAAAATCAAAAACACTTAGAGGAGGTCAAGGTGCTTCTTTATGCTTTTCAGTTCGCCGAGAGTTTCTTGCAGCAAAGAAATAATCTCCGAGCTCTTGTCCACGCCTTCTCGATTATTGCGTAGATAGTTGCGTGCCGCGGAAATCTTGAAGCCACGAACCTTGATTAGGTTATAGATGACTTTAAGATCCTCTATATTGCGCTCGGTATAGTGGCGCACCTTGTTTGCGCCAGCAGTCCTGGGCTTGATATTAGGAAACTCCTTCTCCCAAAAACGCAATGTGCTCTCGCTAACGCCAACCATACTAGCCACTTCCTTGATGGAATAATACAGTTTCTTGTTCTTATCGCTATCTGATTCCATAATTATTATTCTTTCTGTCTGCAAAGATACTTAAAAATCAAAGAAATTAGTAACTTTGCATTTGTTTTCAATACATCTATTTACAAAACAAAGGAACATAATTAAAAAATCAAGATACAGATGATGACAGCAAACGAAATCCGCGACTCGTACTTGAAGTTTTTCGAGTCAAAAGGACACGTCATCGTGCCTTCTGCCCCAATTGTGGTGAAGGACGACCCTACACTGATGTTCACCAACGCCGGCATGAACCAGTGGAAAGACATTATCCTCGGCACCAAAGACCCTAACCCTTGCCGCCGCACCGACTCGCAGAAATGCTTGCGCGTCAGCGGAAAGCACAACGACCTTGAGGAGGTTGGACGCGACTCAGCCTTGTCCCACCACACCATGTTCGAGATGTTGGGCAACTGGAGCTTCGGCGATTATTTCAAAGAGGGCGCAATAGACTACGCCTACGAATATCTTATCGACGTGCTTCATCTCGACCCTAAGGACTTGTACGTAACGGTATTCGAAGGTGACCCATCAGAAAACTTATCGCGCGACGACGAGGCTGCCAAATATTGGGAGAAGCATTTTCCAGTAAACCACATAGTGAACGGAAACAAGCACGACAATTTCTGGGAGATGGGCGACACGGGACCTTGCGGACCTTGCTCTGAGATTCATATCGACTTCCGTCCGGAAGAGGAGAAAAAGAAGGTGCCTGGCGAGCTGCTCGTCAACAAGGATCATCCTCAGGTCATCGAAATCTGGAACATCGTGTTCATGCAGTTCAACCGCAAGGCCGATGGTTCTTTGGAGCCCCTGAAGATGCACGTCATAGATACTGGCATGGGATTCGAGCGTCTCGTCAGATTGCTTCAAGGAAAGAACTCCAACTACGACACCGACATTTTCTCACCGATCATCGAGGAAATAGAGCGTCTGTCGGGTCACAAATACAGCCACACGTTCCCTGAGGGCCACAACGGTGAGGGCGTTAACGAAGAGCAAAAGGTAGATATCGCCATTCGTGTTGTAGCCGACCACCTGCGTGCCGTGGCTTTCGCTATCGCCGATGGTCAGTTGCCAAGCAACGCCAAGGCTGGTTATGTCATTCGACGCATCCTTCGCCGTGCCGTGAGATACGCCTACACGTTCCTCGACCAGAAAGAAGCATTCATGTTCAAGCTCGTGCCCGTGCTCGTGGCAGAGATGGGCGGTGCTTACCCCGAGCTGAAAGCTCAGCAAGAGCTCATCGCCAAAGTGATGAAACAAGAGGAAGACTCCTTCCTGCGCACCCTCGACCGTGGCATTAACCTGTTGTCTGTCGACATGGAGGAGCTTAAAGCCGCCGGCAAGAAGGTGCTTGAAGGCGAGAAAGCCTTCCGCCTCTTCGACACATACGGATTCCCACTCGACCTCACCGAGCTCATCTGTGGCGAGAACGGTGTCACCGTTGACGAAAAGGGATTCGAGGAGGAGATGAAGAAACAGAAAGAGCGCGCACGCAACGCCGCCGCCGTGGAGAACAGCGACTGGGTGACGGTGAAGGAGGGCGAACAGCAGTTTGTTGGCTACGATGCCGACGCTTGCGACGCCCACATACTGCGCTACCGCAAGGTAACACAAAAGAAAAACGTGTTCTATGAAGTCGTGCTCGACCAGACTCCTTTCTACGGCGAGATGGGCGGACAGGTAGGCGACAAGGGCAAGTTTGTCTTCGACGATGAGACCATTGAGGTTGTTGACACCAAGCGCGAGAACAACCAAAGCATACACATCATAAAGAAACTGCCTAAGGACATCACCGCCGACATCCACGCCGAGGTTGACACCGATAAGCGTGAGGGATCTGCATGCAACCACACCGCCACCCACCTTCTCGACTACGCATTGAAGCAGGTTCTCGGTGAGCAGACAGAACAGCGTGGCTCGTATGTCGACGAGAAGATCCTGCGTTTCGACTTCAACTACTTCCAAAAGGTCTCTCCCGAACAGCTCAGGCAGGTGGAGCGCATCGTAAACAAGATGATACGTCAAGACATTCCTCTCGACGAGCATCGCGACACGCCTATCGAGGAGGCTAAGAAGCTTGGAGCAGTGGCCCTCTTCGGCGAGAAATATGGCGACAAGGTTCGCGTGGTGCGCTTCGGTCCATCAGCAGAGTTCTGTGGCGGTATCCACGCCAAGAGCACTGGTCATATCGGCTTCTTCAAGATTATCTCTGAGAGCAGTGTCGCAGCGGGCATTCGCCGCATCGAGGCTCTCACAGGTCAAGCCGCCGAGGAAGGCATCTATGCCGTGCAAGACACCCTCGACGTGATAAAGGGTATGTTCAACAACGCGAAGGATCTCAGCAAGGCTATCCAAAAGTCAATCGACGAGAACTCCGGGCTCAGGAAACAAGTGGAGCAATTCCAGGCACAAGTGGTGCAGCAGATGTGCAACCGTCTCGTAGAAAGTGCCAAGGACATCAATGGTGTCAAGGTGATAAAGGCCATTGTGCCTTTCGAAGCCAACAATGCCAAGGACCTTGTGTTCAAGATTCGCGAGCGCATACCAGAGCATCTCGTTTGCGCCATTGGCAGCAATGCCCACGACAAGCCTATGCTCTCCATAATGCTCTCCGACGACATGGTGAGCGAACATAGCCTCCATGCAGGAAACATCGTGCGCGAGGCAGCAAAGCTCATCAAGGGTGGCGGCGGTGGCCAGCCTCACTACGCCCAGGCTGGCGGAAAGGAGCTTGATGGTCTCAACGCTGCCGTAGACAAGCTCGTGGAGCTTTGCCAACTGTAAGCACCCATTATCCATACTGACATAAAACCGTAATATTTCGGCCTTATATTAATTGCCGCGCTATTCCGCGACGTTTACCCGACCCTTATCAGGCAAGCGTGGAAGAGCGCGGCATTTTCGTAAGCAAGCACCATGCAGATTGATATAATATGGCTTAGGGACAACTTCCGACAGTTCAACAAGCAATACTTCGACGACAAGCTGCCAGAGCCTCGGTTCTTCATCGGGCGCTCAAGGTCTCAGCTCGGTTCCTTGTCGTATAAGCGTGGGCTCATCTTGGGCAGGCAACTTTTCAACCGTGGCAACTCCGCCAACGCGTTCACGCTTTCCATGAGCAACTTCTACGACCAGACCGAATATCAATTCCGCAACGTTTTGCTTCACGAGATGATTCATCTCAGCATCGCCGCAAGTGGAGTGAAGGACTCCTCTCCACACGGCACCGTGTTCCGGGGAATGATGGCACGGCTAAACCGCGAAGGCTGGGACATCCACGTGATGACAAAGATGGAAGGCACCAAGAAGGCCTACACGGGGTCAAAGACCATCATAAGGCAATATCTCGTGCTCGCCATGGAGACCAGGGATGGCAAGCGTTTCCTGTCGTCAGTGAACCCGAGGTTCGCAAGGGAAATCAACGCAAAGATTAATAAGGCGAAAGAAATAGTGAACTCACGTTGGTACACCACAGACAACCGTTGGTTCGAGGATATGCCGCGAGTAAGGTCGCTCCGTGGTCGCCATGTCGACGATGCCACCTATGGAAAACTAACAACGTTGATGACGCCTATAACATTCCATTAAAATAGAACCAAAATTCAATTAACCAACCAATTAACCAACCAAAAGACCAAAAGCAGAAAATCATGAAAATCGCAGCAACGCTAATCTCACTGCTCGTGGCCACCACGACAATGGCCACCACACCCCACAAGTATCGCCTGGTATGGCAAGACCATTTCAAGGGCTCTACGTTCGACAACAAGTCGTGGACAAAGATCCCACGCGGCAACGCCGACTGGAAGCGCCACATGTCTTACGCCGACTCGTTGTATGCCGTGCGCGACGGCAAACTGATACTTCGCGGATGCGTAAACACTAACCTCCAAGCCGACACCGCGCGGTTCGTCACAGGCGGCCTCTACACACGCCACAAGCGCACCATAAAATACGGCAAGGTGGAGGTACGCGCCAAGTTGGGACGCGCGCAAGGGGCATGGCCGGCAATATGGATGCTGCCCGATTCCGACATCCAGTGGCCTAACGGCGGGGAAATCGACATCATGGAGCATCTCAACCACGACACCATTGCCTACCAAACGGTGCATTCATATTACACCTATGTGCTGAAGAAAGACCAGACCCCACCCCACGGCTCCACGCTCGGCATCGACCGTGACGGCTACAACACTTACGCCGTGGAGATACTGCCCGACTCGCTGGTGTTCTCCATCAATGGCCGCACGTCGTTCTCATATCCGCGCATCGAGACCACCGACGAGGGTCAATACCCCTTCGGCACGCCCTACTACCTGCTCATCGACATGCAAATCCAAGGCTCATGGGTAGGCAAGGCTGACCCAAAGCAGCTGCCCGTAGAAATGCTCGTCGACTGGGTCAAGTTCTATGAGCTGAAGAAATAAAGCGACGCTCTCTTTCAATATAGCGTCCATTCCGTATCAAATGTTTAGCATCCGGCAAACCTCTCCTCAGAGGTTTGCCGGATGTTTTTTTGTTTACTGTTTTCGGGAGTCACAAAGAGAGTTGTTCATCTGTTTCCCTTTGCCCTATTATGTGTCTTGCAGAGCATCTGGCAGTTGCTCTCGTCCGTAGCTCCGCCCTTACTCCAAGCCAGCACATGGTCGGCATCCATGTCTTTCAATGCCCAAATCTTATCCCTATTGGCATCATGCCCACAGGCGCAAAGAGGGCAGTTGCTCACGTGCATGGCCTTGGCCTCAGCAGTCTGACGGCGGTAAACGCGCCCCTTGATGTTGTCATCGAATACACGCACGTTAAGCAGCTTTGTGTCTTTGCAACCGCCAAGCACATACTCGAACACGTTTTTGTTGTCCTTAATGCAAGGGTCATCATAAAGTTCCCTTACTTTCCCTGACACTTCCGTATGGTTGTATGGCGTGGCATGAAAACGCTCATACAGTTCACCCCATTTCAATCCTTTCATCTTGGGGTAGACATCATCAAAGGTCTGCTCTATCCACGTGATGACATCGTTGAAATAGAGTTTCAGCTCATTGATGTTATCGTCACGGCGATGCTCTTGCATATAGTCTTTGACGTGACCCCGGCTCACCCAGTCGAAGGCCGCGCGGAGAAAGTCCTGCCGGCTCACGGAGCCATTGACATAGGCACTCCATTTCTGCACACGCGTATCCTCCTTGTTGCTAAACTCCTTGCGCGCGAGGGTAACGAAAGGACCAGAATAGATAGCATTCAATTTCTCCTGCTCGTTGAGCGTTATGCCGCCAATGTTGATTATCTCGAACCATTCCTTGATTTCCGTCTCCGTACCCTCGCAGATGTAAGCGAGCATCTCCGTATTCTCTATCAACGACCTTTCTTCCTCGTTCAAAGCCTTGAACTTATAAGGTATGTCTCCTTTCATGATGGAGAACTTGCCTGTCAGGTATCTGCCAAGGCTTGTGATGCGCTGTTGACCATCAAGTACTTCCAAGCGACCGTCGGGCAGCTTGTTGAAATAAAGCAATCCCAATGGGTATTTCTTCAGCACAGAGTCGATGACAGCAATTTCCTTCTCACTGTTGCTCTCGCAATAGAGATAGTTGCGCTGATATTCGGGCTGAATGGTCAGCTTGCCAGCCAAGCCGTAAAGACCCTTTCCGTCGAGATCGCTATAAGTAAACCCCTCGCACAGCTCCTT
>CAVAGT010000016.1:0-37810 GCA_963588155.1 Lachnospiraceae bacterium
CATTGGGATTGCAGTGCAAAGGCAACGACATTGCAGTGCTATCTCAATGAGATTTCAGTGCAAAAGCGAACGTTCTATGACACAGCGACTTACGATACAGAATAAAAACCAAGAAAAAGGGCTGACGCTTCTTTAAAGCATCAGCCCTTTTTCTTGGTTTTATTTTTATAGACTAATGTCTATTTTTTTCTTGAGTCTTAGAAGAACAAGTAGCGGTTGTCCACCACCTTGGCCTTGATGTAAAGCTCATTCATGAAGCTGCCGGCATACTGCATGGCCTTCTGGCGGAGGGTTGTCTCTTGCTGCTGCTCATTGAACTTGGTGGCGTTCTTTGAACGTTTCACGACCTGGAACTGATAGACACCACCCTGACCCTTAACTGGGCGAGAGAAGAAGCTACCGACCTTGGCAGAAGAAACGGCACCGCTCAACGCTGCCTCGCTGGCACCAGTCGTGCTGACGAACACGGGAGCAGAGAACGTTACTTGGTTTACCGAAGTGACAACAGCACCCTTTGCCTTGGCTGCTGCGATGCTTGTGGCACCCTTTGCCTTGGCGATCAACATCTCAGCCTTCTTGTCGCGAAGCACCTGAGCCTTGACCAGCTCCTTGACCTGTGGGTCATCGAGCGAGCGGAAGCCTATCGGATGAACGCCTGTGCAAACCACCACGAGAAGGTTGTCGCCATTGTTTCCGCACTCATACATTGGAGACACGCCACCCTGCTTGGCCTCGAAGAGCCACTTCATGGCATCGCGTGTAGAGTGGATACCAGCGAGATTGTGTTGCGCGGTTGTGACATCGCGAAGCTCCTGCACATTGTAACCATTCTTCTGGGCGTTCTTCTGGATAGCGTCGAGACTCTGGTTGGCGCTTACGAAGGCACTGAACTTATTGTAGATAGCGCTGCGAGTGTCCTTGGAATAATCGATGGTCTTCTTGATGACGGCGGCTGTGTACTTATCGACCATGTTCTTGCGGTCGAGCACCTGGATGATGACGTTGCCCTGAGTGGTCGAAACGTTCTTCATCTCCTTTGGAGCCATTGTCAACAGAGAGACGAGATAGTTCTTGGTGTCGTTGTCCATTGAGTTGGTGTACTCATACTGGCGAGAGGTGAGCCACTGCTCAGAACCCTCCTGGCCATATTTCTTGGCTATGGTAGCGAAGTCGGCACCCGCTGCGAGAGCATTGTAAACAGAATCGGCACGATTGTGAGCCTCGTCAGGTGTTGTACCGCCAATCTGGATGGCACGGAACTGCACTGAATCGGGGAGCTGCTGCTTGGCAACGAGCTTGATTACGTTCAAGGTGTTGTCGCCCTTTGTCTCCACGGGACCAAGAGTCTGGCCAACGCTCATGGAGTCGAGCTTAGCGGCTATGTCGGCTGGGAAAGCCTCCTTGCCTACAGGTATTCCGACGTATGGCACAGACGAGGTGCTCTTGCGAACGACCTCTGTTGGGTCGGCTGTGGCAGCAAGGCTCTTGGCATAGCCATTGAACTCCTTGAGCAGGGCAGCGCGGTCAGCGGCTGAAGGCGTGATCTGCACATCAACATACTTGATGTCGCGGCTCTCGATATACTGCTGGAAACGGCTCTTCATCTCGTCGTACTTGGCCTTGAGGTCGCTGTCGGAGATTTTCACCTTGGCATCCTGAACGCTGCTGTAAGGATAAGAAGCAAGCTGGATGTTGGTTTCCTCGCTCTGCTCGTTGAATGCCATCTTGGCCTCTACGGGGTTTGAGAGGAAGCAGTGAGACAACAAGCCATTGTATTTCTGGATGAGGAGCTGCTGGCGCAGGCTCTTCTCCAAATAGTTCCAATACTTGTAGACTGCCTCATACTGGTCAGCAGCCTGTGGGTTGGAAGCCTTGATCTGCTTGTACTGAGCCAAGAACTGCTTGAGCTGGTTGGCATCGAAGCGTCCTGTCTGACGGTTTACGAACGGGGTGGAGAGAAGCATCTGGTTGGTGCCCTCGGTGAGCACGTTCTGCATCTCGCCATCGGTTACGATGAGACCGAGCTTGTCGCACTCCTTCTCGATAAGCTTGTATTGCACGTAGCTCTGCCAAACCTGGTCGCGGAGCTGGTTGAGCTGGTCGTCGTTCAAGTTCTCCTGTCCCATGACCTTCATGGCGCTTTGAGCCTCTTCAACGAGCTTGGCAAACTCCTCGTAGCTTATTTTCTCTCCCAAGATTTCACCGACCTGCTGTCGAGCGTTGTTGCGCGAAGACTCGCAGGAGCGGAAAGCCTCCTCGGCAATGAAGGCAAAGAGACCGAAACCGATGATGACGATCAAGGTAACGCCTCTACTTCTGATTTTTCCTAATGCTGCCATTTTTTGTTTTTACGTTTATTTTTATTTTATTTTTTTCAACAAATTCTTATAGAGTGCAAATTTACTAATTATTCAACAATAACACACATCTTTTTATAAGAAAATGCGCTTTAGAACTTGTTTTGCACGGTTAGTTTGACAAGTTCTATCTTTGTGGCGGTCGATTTCAATATCTTGAAAGAATAGCGCCCGATGTTGATTACCTCGTTGAGCTTGGGGAAACTTTGGTACTCGTGGAGTATGAGACCGCTGATGGTCATATACTCGTCACTCTCAGGCAACTCCAACGCGAAACGGTCGTTGGCAGTGTCGATCTCCATTCGCCCGGAGAAGACGAAATGGTTGTCGTCGATCTTTTTCGCCACAAGGTTGTCGTTGTCGTGCTCGTCCTGGATGTCGCCGAATATCTCCTCCACAATATCCTCAAGCGACACCAAGCCACTCGTGCCTCCAAACTCGTCGACAACCACGCCAAGGCTCTTTTTCTGTTGCAAGAATATGCGCATGAGCTTTTGCGCCGCCATGGTTTCCGGCACAAATGGCATCTTGCGGATGGAGTCTTGCCAATGCTTGGGCTTCCTGAACATCTCCGAGCTGTGGATATAACCCACCACATGGTCGATGTCGCCCTTGTAGACTACAATCTTGGAGTTGCCGCTCTCTATGAATTTCTGTTTCAGCTCATCCACGGTGCAATCGTCCATGTCGACGGCGTTTATCTCCGTGCGTGGTATCATGCAGTCGCGCACCTTGGTGTCGGGGAAGTCGAGCGCATTTTGAAATATTTTTACCTCGTCGTCAACCTCGGCCCCTTTCGCGGTGCTGTCTATCGACGACTGCAAGAGATAATCGAGGTCCACCTTGGTAAAGCTCTGCTCGGACACCTCGCGGTCAATCCGAATGCCGACAAGGCGCAACATGACACGGGAAAGGAAAGTGGATATCTTGCTGATGGGCCACAAGACGACGTAGAACAACGCCGCTGCCGGCGCGAAAAACGACAATAGCTTGTTTGGTCTGCTCTTAAAGAAGGTCTTTGGCAAGAACTCTCCTGTGAAAAGCATTATGAAGGTCGAGAGGATGGTATCGAGGGTCACCCTCCACCCTACATCGACACCAGAGAAAATCGTCGTGTCGAAGATCCTTGCGAAAAGGATGCCATAGATGACGAGCACGATGTTGTTTCCCACAAGCATGGTGGAAACAAAGCCGTTAGGATGGCGGTAGAAAAAGCTGATGAGCTTTTGAGAGAGGCCATTCTTTTCCTTGTCCATCTCGGCCAACATCCTGTTGCTCGACACGAAGGCTATCTCCATGCCTGAGAAAAAGGCGGAGAGCACCATCGTGATGAGAATCTCTATGATTGATGATATGTCAACTTCAGCCATTATAAACTTGTTTTCATTATCATTCGTTTGCCGTTCGCACAGGCGTGGCCTTTCCCCTTTGGTTCATCAACAAGCTGTCTTGCGCCGCCTTAGCGGAATCGGAACCCGCTGTGGAGCCGCCAAAGTCTGCGCTTTGGAACGAGCCACGCGAATTGGTCACGACATAATGGGTCATGCGCTCGTCGGAACGGAAATAGGTGCCCTGCAACGTGCGCTCGGGGGTTATCAACTTGGAGAAGACATGAGAGTAGAGCTCGTGACGCGACTCATCCCAAAACAGCTGCTCGGATGAGAAACGCAAGCCGTCCTTGGTTCGCACCTTTACGCGAGAGCGAAGTTCCCATAGGTGCATCAGGTCGTAATAGAAAGCCGTGTCGCACTGTATATAAGCCTGGATATGGAACTTCTCGTCGAATTGCTCAAGAAACAGTCCCTTGTCGAAAGTCCAACGCGAAGGATGACGAACAGAGTTGACATCCCACCGCTCGGTCACGATGCGATACTTGATGACGCCAGAGTCGGATATGAGCGTATTCACACCCCATGATGTCATGACCGAGGCGGAGTCTCGATCACGAATGGCAGGCGCGGTATGCTCAACGGCTTCCTGACATGCAGATACAAAAAGAGCTAACAATACACATATTATAATAATATGCATATTGCCAACTCTCGATTTCTCGCTATGATGGCAGATTTCGTCCATCTTTGTTTATTGAACCTTCCACTTCGCGAACCAGCGCTCGTTGAACGTCAGTCCGATATTGATACGGAACGTGTTTTCCGTGATATAACTTGTGGCGGTGCGACGCACCCACTGGCCACTGATATTGAGGATGGAACGGTTGTTCCAGCTGTTCATGATTGGGATGCCAAATCCGAGGCTCGCGCTCATCTCCTTTGGACCGTCCAAACCGTTTATATAATAATAAGGTGTGGCATAAGACACTCCCAGGCGGTAACGAACCCTGTTGAAGAAATTGCGGCTGTACTCACCCGGGCAATACTCGGCGCCCAAGGTTGCACGGTGGCGGTCCTTGTACATTCCGGAACGCATGGTGTAAGACACCACGCCATTGTTGGAACTGTAATGAGGCTCATCCACCTTGCCCCACTGCTGGAGCGTATAGTCGGCACAAATACGGAGAGCATTGTTGTGGCTGTACATTATACCCACGCCGATGACCGACGGCATCTCAAGGTGAAGCCTTGTGCCGTCCTTGGGATAAGACACCGTGTCGGCAACAGAGGTCGTCGGGTTAACGGAGACGACACTCAAGGATGGCTTGCCGCCAATCTTATGCCCCAACGAATAAGTGGCGCCAACCGTCACTTCGTCTTTCTTTGACAGACGCAACGCGTACTGAATACCGAAATCCACCTTGTAGCTTGCCACATCGGCAGTGGCAGTCTTCTCGAGGGTATTTACCGTGGTGTTGCTGTAACTGTTGACAAGCGACTTGGTGTAGTTGCCGTAAAGATATGCGCCATTGACACCAATGGAAAGGCCCTTGAACGGAGACCAGCCCAAGCCGAGATAGACCTGATGGAGGCCACCCGAACCGCTGTAAGCGTCTGCAACGGTAGTGGAGTTGGCATCGTTGAGGGTCTCGCTTGTTGAATAAGAATAGCCTATGTTGCTGTAAGGCAAGTAGCCAAAGCTCAAACCGAAGTTGCGGAGCACACGAAAACCGGCAATGATATACTCGAAGTTGGCGTTCTTGGCGTTCTTCTTCACCCCGTTCTCGCTGAAATTGGTCAACTGCCCCGACAAGCCTGCATCGAAGATGAACGTGAGACTGTCTAACGAAGAATAAGAGGCAGGGTTGAGATAGTTCACTTGATTGTGCACGTGGTAACCTATTCCCGCACCGTCCATGCCACGGCTGAATCCTGCCGACTGGTCGGTGAGCATGCCAAGGCCAAACTGGCTATAAGGAGAATTAGTGCCGCTCTGCGCCGATGCCAGCTGCGTGGATGCAAGCAACAAGAGCCCAGCCAAGATATTGATTTTTGTCTTCAATGCGTTCGTTATTTTAATGATACTTTATCTCTTTTGTTAAAAATCAAGTGCAAAAGTATTGAAAAAAAACAATATATGCGCACGAAAGTCAAAATAATAAGGTATTTTTGCACTGTGAAAAAATATATGAGATATTTTAAGCAAACCATAGCGTTGCTCGCGCTGCTTTTCTCGTTTGCCACAAACTCTTGGGCAACTGAGGAACCAACGCCGCTTGAGCAAATGGACAGCGTCGACATAAGCCTGCTGACATGCTCGCCGGGAAACGAGATATGGAGCCTCTATGGACATACCGCCATAAGGCTTGAGGACAGGTTGCGCCATGAAGATTACGCAATCAATTATGGCATGTTCGACCTAAGGCAGAAATTTTTCGTGATAAGGTTCGTCTTCGGGCTCACCGACTACCAAATGGGCATCGACTACTACGACCAGTTTATCGCCAATTATGGCAGCAAGGGACGCGGGGTGATACAGCAAAGGCTCAACCTTTCGAGGCAAGAGAAGCTTGCCATAGTGAAGGCCATACAAGACAACTATGAACCCGCCGCGCGCACATACCGCTACAATTATTTTTACGACAACTGCACGACGAGGGCGCGCGACATCATAGCCAGAAATCTCTCGGGCAAGATCAAGTATGATATCGACCCATCAGTGGAATCATCCTACAGGCAGATGATTCACCAATGGAACAACGACCACCGCTGGATGGCTTTCGGGTGCGACCTCCTTCTCGGCGTTGGCGCAGACAGCAAGACCACTTACGACCAACAACAATTCATACCCGACACCTTGAGAAAAGACTTCGCAAAGGCCGTTGTCGTCGACTCCACGGGGCACACCCGTCCCCTCGTGGCAAAGACCGAGCAAACCATGGAGCCTGGCCAGCAGCCCAACGACAATGACATTTGGACTGTCGTGTCACCCACAATGCTTTTCACGACATTGCTCGTGCTGACACTATGTCTCTCAACGATGGAGTACAGGCGCAAAAAAACATTTTGGCTTTACGACACCATACTGCTCACCTTGACTGGACTTGCCGGAATAGTGCTCTTCGCCATGATATTCTCACAACACCCAACGGTAAGAGTAAATCTCCAGATACTGATACTCAACCCATTATCATTGATATTCGTCTATTCGGCAAGCCGAAAGGCATACAAGGGAGAATGTCATTTCTATTGGAAAATGCTCTTGATCTTTACCATCGCTTTCCTCTTCTGCGGAGTTTTCTTGCAAAATTATGCGGAAGGAATGTGGATATTGGCATGTTGTTTGCTGGTTAGGTGTATCACCAACCGATTGATTTACTCTGCACATAAAACAGGAACTAAGAAATAATGCGATATTTAGCACTTTTGGTAGCAGCGCTGACCACGGCAGAGATGCAGGCTTTCGAGCTTGCACCGCGTCTTGTTGTCAATGTCACCATCGACCAGCTTAGGTCCGACTATGTGGAGGCTTTCAGCCATTTCTATTCGCGCTACGGTTTCAAGCGCCTACTTGACGAAGGCCTCGTCTACGACGGAGCCACATATCCCTTCTTCCCCGTGGATTGCTCCTCGGCTTCGGCAAGCATATCCACCGGTACCACCCCGTTCTTCAACGGCATAATTGGCGACAGCTGGCTCGACCGCAAGTCGCTGCGCCCTATAAGCAGCGTAGACGACGGGAAGGGCTATTACTCTGCCGACAAGGTTCGCACGAGCACCATTGGCGACGAACTGAAAGTGAGCTCCAACGGGCAAGCCCTCGTATACTCGTTTGCCACCAACAGCAAGTCGGCAATACTTCTCGCCGGCCACGCCGCCGACGGATGCTATTGGCTGGACCAGAACGGCTTATGGACAACATCGTCATACTATGAGAAGGCGTTGCCCAAATGGGTGAAAAGCTACAACGAAGGGTTCGGCGAGCAATATCGCAAGCAAAAGAACCGCCAAGACAACGACAACGTGGTAGACATGGCCCTCGCCGCCATCAACTCCACAAACATCGGCAAGGACGACGTTTCCGACATAATAAACATAACCCTCTCTGCCACCAAGACCGACGGCAAGCCTGTGCACAACTGGCAAGAGGAGATGCAGAGCGTGTATCAGCAACTCGACTACACGCTCGGCAGGCTGATAAACGCCATCGAGAAGCGCATAAACCTTCAGCACGTGCTTTTCGTGGTCACGTCCACGGGCTACAACGAGGAAAGGCCTTCCGACCTCTCGAAATACAGAATACCCACAGGCACGTTTTATATCAACCGTACCGCGAGCCTGCTCAATATGTATCTCGGAGCCATTTACGGCTCAGGCAGATACGTGGAGCAAGAATACGGCAACGAGATATACCTCGACCATCGCCTCATTGAACAGAAACGCATCTCCATGCCCGAGCTGCTCACACGCTCCCAAGAGTTTCTCATGCAGAGCGCGGGCGTTGCCGACGTGTATACCAGCGAGAGGCTGCAATCGGGCAATAGCGACATACAGAAAATACGCGCGGGATACAACCCTATCCTCAGCGGCGACATAATCATCAACGTGGCACCAGGCTGGCGGCTGCTCAACGAGAACACGCAACAAACCTCGATGAGCCGCGCAGGAGTGGTGCCTTTCCCAATAGTGTTCTTCGGATACGGCGTCAAGCACGAGCGCATAAAAGAGCCCGTCACGGTTGACCGCATTGCGCCAACCGTAGCCAAGACCATCCGTATACGCGCGCCAAACGCGTGCAGCGTCGCCCCGTTGTTTTAACCACGAGAGCCCATTGCTTTTGCTTCTGGCTACGGAAGTTGGGCAGCACTGAATCTTTGCTGGTTAAAATATACTGATTATCAAATAGTTTTTATTAACTTTGCATCCAAATAGAAAAAAGAACAACAAGATATGAACTTCAACAAGTTTTTAAAATCCATCTTTGGCGATAAGTCAAAGCGAGACATGCGCCTCATCCAACCCCTCGTAGAGAAGGTCAAGGAGGTATCACCAGAGATAGAGAAGCTCACCAACGATGAGCTCCGCGCCAAGAGCAAGGAGATTCAAAAGTATGTGCAAGACGCCGCAAAGCCCTACAAGGAGAAAATAGAGGAGTTGCGCGCAAAAATCGAGGACACGCCCATCGACGAGCGCGAGCCCATCTTCAACGAGATAGACAAGCAGGACAAGGAAATGCTTGAGGCGTTGGAAAAGGCCCTCAACGAGGTCATGCCAACGGCCTTCGCAATTGTGAAGGACACGGCGCGCCGCTTCTCCCAAAACGCCGAGACCGTGGTTACCGCCACAGATTTCGACCGTGAGCTTGCAGCCAACCCGAAGAACGACTTCATAACCATAGACGGCGACAACGCCATCTACCACAACGAGTGGACCGCTGGTGGAAACAAGATACACTGGGACATGGTGCACTACGACGTGCAGCTCTTCGGTGGCATAGCGCTCCACCAAGGCAAGATAGCCGAAATGGCAACGGGTGAAGGTAAGACGCTGGTGGCAACACTGCCCGTGTTCCTCAACGCCCTCACGGGCAACGGCGTACACATGGTGACCGTGAACGATTACCTCGCAAAACGTGACTCTGAATGGATGGGCCCTCTCTACGAGTTCCACGGACTGTCGGTAGACTGTATCGACAAGCACCAGCCCAACTCGCAGGATCGCCGCAAGGCTTACCAAGCCGACATCACCTTCGGCACGAACAACGAGTTCGGTTTCGACTACCTGCGCGACAACATGGCCCTCTCGCCCGATGACCTCGTGCAGCGTCGTCACAACTTCGGCATCGTGGACGAGGTTGACTCCGTACTCATAGACGACGCACGTACACCTCTTATTATATCCGGTCCGGTGCCAAAAGGCGAGAACCAAATGTTCGAGGAGTATCAGCCTCTCGTGGAAAGGCTGTACGAGGTGCAGCGCAAGCAAGCCACAGAGTTGCTTGCCGACGCGCGCCAGAAGATAAACGCCGGTCGCCAAGAGACCGACAAGAACAAGGCACAACAGCTGCTCGACGAGGGTTTCCTCAGCCTGTATCGCTCGTTCAAGGCATTGCCAAAGAACAAGGCCCTGATCAAATACCTCTCCGAGGAAGGCATCAAGAGCGGAATGCAGAAGACCGAGGAAATATACATGGAAAACAACAACCGCCGCATGCCGGAGGCTGTAGAGCCATTGTATTTCGTGGTGGACGAGAAGATGAACTCTGCCGACCTTACCGACAAGGGCTTCGACTGGCTCTCCAACCAAGTACACGACAAGGACCTCTTCGTGCTGCCCGACATTGCTTCTGAACTCTCCGCATTGGAGAACGAGAAAGATCTCAACGACCAAGAGCGACTCGACAAGAAGGACAGTCTGCTCCAGCACTTCGCCGTTCAGAGCGAGCGCGTGCATACATTGCAGCAACTGCTCAAGGCTTACACCATGTTCAACAAGGACGACGAGTATGTGGTCATTGATGGCGAGGTAAAGATCGTGGACGAGCAAACAGGTCGTATAATGGAAGGTCGCCGCTGGAGCGACGGACTGCATCAGGCCGTGGAGGCAAAGGAGCACGTGAAGGTGGAGGCCGCCACACAAACCTTCGCTACCATCACCCTGCAGAACTATTTCCGCATGTACCACAAGCTCGCCGGCATGACAGGTACGGCATCAACAGAAGCTGGTGAGTTCTGGGACATCTACAAGCTTGACGTGGTTGAGATTCCTACCAACCGTCCAATAGCACGTAAGGACCTTGAGGATCGTGTTTACAAGACCCAGAGAGAGAAATACGCTGCCGTGATCGAGGAAGTGGAGCAGATGCGAGTAAGCGGACGTCCTTGCCTCGTAGGTACAACGTCGGTGGAGATATCCGAGTTGCTCTCAAGGATGCTGACCATGAGAAAGATTCCTCACCACGTGCTTAACGCGAAACTGCACCAAAAAGAGGCACTGATTGTGGCCGAGGCAGGAAAGAGCACCATGGGACAAGTATACATCGTCTCCGACGGCAAAGCGTTCACCGACAAGCCATCAGCCATTCGCTATCAGCAATCGCTCATCAACGACGCTACTGAGCAAAAGAAAAAGTCAGACCCTGAACTCGTTGGCAAGAACGCCGATAGCCTCATCCACAATGAGGAGAGGTTGCTTGGCGCCGTGACGATCGCCACCAACATGGCAGGTCGTGGTACCGATATCAAGCTCACCTCAGAGGTGAAGAACGCGGGTGGTCTCGCCATCATCGGCACGACACGTCACGAGAGCCGCCGCGTAGACCGTCAGCTCCGTGGTCGCGCAGGACGTCAAGGTGACCCAGGATCATCAGTGTTCTATGTATCACTCGAAGACGAGCTTATGCGTAAATTCGGATCAGAGCGTATAGCCAAGGTCATGGACCGTCTCGGCTTCGAGGACGGCGAGCGCATAGAAAGTCCGATGATTTCGAAGAGCATAGAGCGCGCTCAAAAGAAGGTAGAGGAAAACAACTTCGGCATACGTAAGAACCTTCTCGAGTATGACGACGTGATGAACAAGCAGCGTACCGTTATCTACGAGAAGCGCCGCCACGCACTCATGGGCGAGCGTATCGGCATGGACATCACAAACATCATCTGGGACCGCGTGGTGAGCATCATAGAGAAGAACGACTATGAAGGATGCAAGGAGCAGTTCTTGCAGATTCTCGCCATGGAAGTGCCTTTCACCGCTGAGGAATTCGAGAGCACAGAGCGTGGAGAGCTTGAGGAGCGCGCGTTCCAGGAGGCTATGGCAGCCTTCAAGCGCAAGACCGACCGCATACAGTCTGACGCTTACCCTGTGATCAAGGATGTCTACGAGAACCAAGGCAACCTCTACCAGTTCATACTCATTCCTATCACCGATGGCCGTCACGTCGTTCAGCTCCGTGTCAACCTCAAGGAAGCATACGAGACAGAGGCCAAGAACATCGTGAAAGAGTTTGAGAAGTTTGTCGTGCTCCACATCATCGATGACGATTGGAAGGAGAACCTCCGCCAGCTTGACGAGCTGCGCCACTCAGTGCAGAACGCCTCATACGAGCAAAAGGATCCTCTCCTCGTGTTCAAGTTGGAGAGCGCCAAGTTGTGGGACTCCATGATTGACGACATGAACAACCGCATAGCATCGTTCCTCACACGCGGTCAGATTCCAATGCAGAAAGCTCCCGTACAGGAGGCAAAACCCGTTGAGCACCAGCAAAGGTACAACGAGCAAAAGGTGAACCTCGACGAAGAAAAGGAGGCTCAACGTCGCGCTGCCATGCAAGACACTCGCGAGAGCGCGGCACAGCAACAAAAACACGAGCCAATCGTCCGTGAGAAGATGCCACGACCAAACGACCCATGTCCATGCGGCAGTGGCAAGAAGTTCAAGAACTGCCACGGAAAAGGAATAAGTTAAGCACTAATTACGCTTAGATAAGCTACGGGCTTTGTCAGTTTCAGACAAGGCCCGTACTTTTTTTATTAGTTGAGAGAAAAAATGATGATATATCAAGAAAAAAGCGTAATTTTGCACCATAATTATACTTCATTGATTGGTTAATCAATTAAAGCACAACAATAGCACATTGATAGAGAAACACATCGTACTTGAAGACATCGACCCGGTGACATTTTATGGGGTCAACAACGGTCATCTGCAAATGATCAAGTCGCTATACCCCAAGACCCGCATAATGGCAAGGGGCAACGTGCTGCGAGTGCTCGGTGACGAGGAAGACATGGCAAAGGTGGAAGAGGACATAGAAAACATGCGAAGGCACGTCCTTAAATACAACACCATCAGCGAGGAAGACATTCTCGACATTGCCAAGGGACAAAAGACAAAGGAAGACGCGACGAAAGACGTCTTGGTCTACAGCATATCCGGCAAGCCCATAAAAAGCCGGTCGGAGAACCAACAAGAGCTGGTGGACGCCTTTGAGAAAGACGACATGATATTCGCCGTGGGTCCCGCGGGAACAGGAAAGACTTATCTGAGCATAGCCCTTGCGGTGAGAGCACTGAAAAACAAGGACATCAAGAAGATAATATTAAGCCGCCCAGCTGTGGAAGCCGGAGAAAAACTCGGATTCCTTCCCGGCGACATGAAAGACAAGATTGACCCATATCTCCAACCACTCTACGACGCGCTTGAGGACATGATTCCCACTGTCAAGCTGCAAGACATGATGGAGAAGCACGTTATCCAAATAGCGCCGTTGGCGTTTATGCGTGGTCGCACGCTCTCCGACGCCGTGGTCATTCTCGATGAAGCACAAAACACCACGCCAGCGCAGATAAGGATGTTCTTGACCCGAATGGGATGGAACACGAAAATGATCATCACTGGCGACATGACCCAAATAGACCTTCCCAGGCAGCAAAAGAGCGGTTTGAAGGAAGCCTTGCAAATACTGGACGGGGTTGAGGGCATATCCATTGTCAACCTCAACCAAAAAGACATAGTGAGACACAAGCTCGTGACAAGAATAGTAAAAGCCTACGATGCCTACGACAAGAAAACAGCTTCGCTAAAATCAAATAATACTCAAAATGAAAGCATTGACAAGGACTGATTTCCATTTCGATGGACAGAAGAGTGTTTACCACGGTAAAGTTCGTGATGTTTATGACATCAATGACGACCTCATCGTAATGGTGGCTACCGACCGCATCTCGGCATTCGACGTAGTGTTGCCCAAGGGCATTCCATTCAAAGGCCAGGTGCTCAACCAGATAGCCTCTAAGTTTCTTGACCTCACCTCTGACATTTGCCCAAACTGGAAGCTCGCCACTCCAGACCCCATGGTCACCGTGGGCTTGAAATGCGAAGGATTCCGCGTGGAGATGATTATCCGCGGCATCCTCACAGGCTCGGCATGGCGCGAGTACAAAAACGGTTGCCGTGAGCTTTGCGGCGTGAAGTTGCCCGAGGGCATGCACGAGAACGAGCGTTTCCCTGAGCCTATCATCACTCCGACAACAAAAGCCGACGAGGGCCACGACATGAACATCTCCAAGGAAGAGATCATCAAGCAGGGAATCGTGTCGGCAGAGGACTATGCAGTCATAGAAGACTGGACACGCAAGCTCTTCGCACGCGGTCAAGAGATTGCCGCCAAGCACGGTCTCATCCTGGTAGACACCAAGTACGAGTTTGGCAAGCGCGACGGCAAGCTCTACCTCATCGACGAGATTCACACACCAGACTCAAGCCGATATTTCTACGCCGATGGCTATGAGGAGCGCTATGCAAAGGGTGAGCCCCAGAAGCAACTTTCAAAGGAGTTTTTGCGTCAATGGCTCATCGAGCACGACTTCATGAATGAGCCTGGCCAGAAGATGCCTGAGATTACTGACGAATACGCTGAGAGCGTGTCAGAAAGATACATCGAGCTTTATGAGCATATCACGGGCGAGAAGTTTGACAAGGTTGCCGAGGAAGGCGACATCGCGGCAAGAATTGAGAAAAACGTGAATGCCTGGCTTGCCACAAGAAAATAAATGTACGAGCAGGAGAAGATAAAACCCTACGACAAGCAAGGGGAGAAAGGGAAATTGGTGGAGGCGATGTTCGACAACATCGCTCCCACTTATGACACGCTCAACCATCGCCTGTCGTGGGACATCGACAAGGGCTGGCGCAAGCAAGCCATCAAGCTACTCGCGCCATTCCATCCCAAGTCTATCCTCGACATTGCCACAGGCACAGGCGACTTCGCCATTCTTGCTGCCCAAACACTTAAGCCCAACATGCTCATAGGAGCCGATATCTCTGAAGGCATGATGGAAATAGGAAGGCAGAAAGTGGAAAAGGCAAAGCTGAAAGACATCGTGTCGTTCAAGAAGGAAGACTGCATGGCCTTGTCTTTCGAAGATAACAGTTTTGATGCGGTGACGGCAGCCTTTGGCATACGCAACTTCCAAGACCTTGACAGAGGGTTAAAGGAAATGTGCAGAGTCCTTAAAAAAGGCGGACACTTGAGTATAGCCGAACTTACCACTCCCGTCTCGTTCCCCATGAGACAACTATTCCGCATTTATTCACACTCCATCCTGCCTATTTATGGCAGGCTAATAAGCAAAGATCAAAGCGCATACAGTTATCTCACCGCGACCATTGAGGCTTTCCCCCAAGGAGAGCGAATGATGAACATCCTCAAGAGAGCAGGTTTCAGCAAGGTGAGCTTCAAAAGACTGACTTTTGGCATTTGCACAATCTATTTTGCAGAGAAATAAGTACAATCCACACGACCAACACTCTTCACCACATGGACAAATACGGACTGATAGGTTATCCTTTGGTACACTCATTCTCAATAAGCTATTTCAACGAGAAATTCCAAAACGAGAATATAGATGCCACTTACGAGAACTACGAGATTCCTTCCATAGAACAATTGACCGAGGTTCTCGACACCAACCCAGAGCTTCGCGGGCTTAACGTTACCATCCCATACAAGGAAAAAGTGATAAGCTACCTCGATAGCCTCAGTCCGGAGGCAAGCGAGATTGGGGCTGTCAATGTCATCAAAGTAGAGCACAAAGGCAAGAAGACGGTCTTGAAAGGCTACAACAGTGATGTCATCGGATTCACGCGCAGCATCGAGCCTCTGCTTGAGCCTTGCCACAAGAAGGCCTTAGTGTTAGGAACCGGAGGTGCGTCCAAGGCCATTGAGTACGGCTTGAAGTCATTGAACCTGGAGACTTTGAAAGTTAGCCGGACAGGTAAAGGCGGTGCCATAAAATACGAAGACTTGACACCCGGGATGATAAAAGAATATAATGTCATCGTCAACTGTACTCCATGTGGAATGTTCCCTCACAGCGACGAGTGTCCAGACCTGCCCTATGATGCAATGGACAGCCACACCCTACTCTACGACCTCATCTATAATCCCGACGAGACCCTTTTCCTCAGCAAGGGCAAAGAAAAGGGAGCCGTCGTGAAAAACGGATTGGAAATGTTGTTACTCCAAGCTTTTGCAAGCTGGGAAATCTGGAATAAATAACAAAAGATATGAACAATAGATACATGATGCGCGGTGTATCCGCCGCAAAGGAAGATGTTCACAACGCCATAAAGAACATCGACAAGGGTATTTTCCCTCAGGCTTTCTGCAAAATAATCCCCGACACGCTCGGCGGGGACCCAGACTATTGCAACATTATGCATGCCGACGGAGCCGGAACGAAATCGTCGTTGGCTTATATGTATTGGAAAGAGACTGGCGACCTGAGCGTATGGAAAGGCATCGCCCAAGACGCCGTGGTGATGAACACCGACGACTTGCTTTGCGTGGGCGCAGTGGACAACATCCTCGTCTCATCGACAATAGGAAGAAACAAGATGCTTGTGCCTGGCGAAGTGATTTCCGCCATCATCAACGGGACCGACGAGTTTCTCGCGCAACTGCGTGAGATGGGCATCGGCATTTGGCCAACAGGAGGCGAAACTGCCGACGTAGGCGACCTTGTGAGAACTATCATTGTCGACTCGACCGTCACATGCCGTATGAAGCGTAGCGACGTGATAGACAACGCCAACATTCAACCAGGTGATGTCATCGTCGGCTTGAGTTCAACAGGACAAGCGACCTACGAAGACCGCTATAATGGAGGAATGGGCAGCAACGGCTTGACAAGCGCACGTCACGATGTCTTCGCCAAGTATCTTGCTGAAAAATATCCTGAGAGTTATGACCACGCAGTGCCAAACGAGCTCATATACAGCGGAAAATACCATTTGACTGACAAGATTGACGGTCTCGATGTGGATGCCGGCCAGCTCGTGCTCTCTCCGACTCGCACCTATGCCCCAGTGATAAGGAAAATCATTGACGACATGCGCCCTGAGATTCACGGAATGGTTCATTGCACAGGCGGAGCGCAAACAAAAGTCCTTCATTTCGTAAACGACAATTGCCGCGTGGTGAAGGACAACATGTTCCCGATCCCACCATTGTTCAAGATTATCCACGACTGTTCGGGTACCGATTGGAAAGAGATGTACCAAGTGTTCAACATGGGTCACCGCATGGAGATTTACGTTCGTCCTGAGGTTGCCGACAAGGTTATCGCAATAAGCCAACAGTTCAACATCGACGCGCAGGTGATCGGCCACATCGAGGAAGGCAAGCGCTCATTGACCATAAAGTCGGAATACGGCGAGTTCAACTATTAATGGAATAAGAAAAAAGGCACTAATGGCTGAGAATAACACGATACTGCAAAAACTTGACGGCCTAGAGGCACGCTATGAGGAGGTTTCGACCCTGATAACCGACCCGGAAGTCATCGCCGACCAAAACCGGTATATCAAGTTGACCAAAGAATACAAGGATCTTGGCGACATCATGAATGCCCGCAAGCGATACATTGCCTGTCTCAATGCCATAAAGGAGTCGAAAGACATTATCGTCAACGAGAGTGACCCTGACATGAAGGCAATGGCAAGGGAAGAGCTGCAAGACAATGAGGCTTTACAACCCAAATTGGAAGAGGAGATTAAATTGTTGCTCGTGCCCAAAGATCCCGAGGATGCCAAAAACGTACAGATGGAGATTCGCGCTGGCACGGGTGGCGACGAGGCTGCCCTCTTCGCTGGCGACCTTTTTAACATGTATAAGCGCTATTGCGACTTAAAAGGATGGAGCGTCAGCGTGACTTCAGTCAACGAAGGTGCCGTAGGAGGCTTCAAGGAAATCGACTTCGCAGTGAGTGGCGACAATGTTTACGGCACTTTGAAATATGAGTCTGGCGTCCACCGTGTCCAGCGTGTGCCTGCCACGGAAACCCAAGGTCGCATGCATACCAGTGCGGCGACAGTGGCAGTCTTGCCTGAGGCTGAGAAGTTTGAGGTGCATATCGAAGAAGGCAGAATAAAATGGGACACCTTCCGTTCAAGTGGCGCGGGTGGTCAGAACGTCAACAAGGTGAGTTCGGGCGTGCGCTTGCGCTATCCATGGAAAAATCCCGAAACCGGAGAGGAAGAGGAAATCCTCATCGAATGTACGGAAACACGCGACCAGCCAAAGAATAAGGAACGTGCGTTGAGCCGTCTATACACATTCGTCTACGACCGCGAGCATGCCAAATATGTTGGCGACATTCAAAACCGACGCAAGTCGCTTGTCTCAACGGGCGACCGCTCGGCAAAGATTCGCACTTACAACTATCCACAAGGAAGAGTCACCGACCACCGCATAGGGTATACCATCCACGACCTTCAAGGTTTCATGAGTGGCAACATCCAAGACATGATTGACCATCTCACAGTGGCGGAGAACGCGGAGAAACTGAAAGAGAACGAACTATAAAGTAAGATAACACCTGGCAGATGGCTAGATTCTGGACTCGAAAGAAAGAGGATTTCTCCGAAGACGAGAAAACCATGCAATGCGCTGATTTTCTCGTAAGGCTCACCAATCGCAAGAAAGAAGAAGCCGTGGAAAATCCAAAGATAGAAAACACAAAATAATCATAAAACAAAGTTCATCTTATCATGAATAGACAACAACTTGTCAAGGAGATTTTCGCCAAGAAGACATTTCTCTGCGTAGGTCTCGACACTGACATCAACAAGATACCAGACTTCCTGAAAGACGAGAAGGATGCCATATTTGAGTTTAACAAGGCCATCATCGATGCTACGGCGCCTTATTGCGTGGCATACAAGCCAAACTTGGCTTTCTATGAATGCTATGGCATTGATGGCATCAGGGCTTTGGAGAAGACCATAAGCTATATACGTGGAGCATATCCCAACCACTTCATCATCGCAGACGCTAAGCGTGGCGACATTGGCAACACATCGTCCATGTACGCCAAGTCGTTTTTCGAGGGCTTCAATGTCGATGCACTTACCGTCGCTCCTTACATGGGAGAAGACAGCATCACTCCTTTCCTCGAATACAAAGACAAATGGGTCATTGTGCTTGCCTTGACAAGCAACAAAGGCAGCCACGATTTCCAACTTACCGAAGACAAAGATGGCGAGCCTCTATTCGAGAAAGTGATACGCACTACCCAGCAATGGGGTACTGAGGATAACATGATGTACGTGGTTGGCGCAACACAAGGCAAGATGTTCAGCGACATTCGCCGAGTTGCCCCAAACAGTTTTCTCCTCGTCCCTGGCGTTGGCGCGCAAGGCGGAAGTCTGCAAGAAGTGTGCAAGTATGGCATGATCAAGGACTGCGGACTGCTTGTCAACTCTAGCCGCGGCATCATCTACGCAGGTCACGACGAGCAATTTGCAAACGCTGCAAAGCAAAAGGCAAAAGAACTGCAGCAGCAAATGCAAGCAGAACTTGAAAAACTCTGATTATCATTACAACAACAGACCTTTTTCTTTGTTGTTTGACCACTATTTATATTCTCAAACGGCGTGTAAGTGTGCAACTACACGCCGTTTGTGTAATAAAAAAAACAAATATTCAAGCTATCATCAAGCAGTTAGAAAATAATTCATTATTTTTGCAGAAACATTTCAAAACAACCACAACATGGAATTCTCTGCAAAACAGATAGCCCAGTTTATTCAGGGAAGAGTAGAAGGTAACGAAAATGCCACAGTGCATACTTTTGCCAAAATTGAGGAAGGTGTACCAGGCTCTATCTCTTTCCTCGCAAACCCAAAATATATCCAATATATCTATAATACCAAGGCGAGTATTGTTCTTGTTGATGACAGTCTCGATTTTGAGCATCCTGTCGAAACAACGCTAATCCGAGTGAAGAACGCTCGCGACTGCGTGGCAAAGCTCCTGCAGCTCTATGCAGCAAGTGCCCCAAAGAAAAAGGGCATTGACCCTCTCGCGTTCGTTTCACCAAAAGCCAAGATTGGGGAGGACTGCTACATCGGTGCTTTCGCGTATATCGCTGATGGCGTAGAGATTGGAGATGGTTGCCAAATATACCCCAACGTCACCATCATGGAAGGTGTCAAGATTGGAGACAGTTGCCTTTTTTACCCCCATGTGAGCATTTATCATGGTTGCCGCATCGGCAACAACGTCGTGTTACACTCGGGCACAGTAATTGGTGCCGACGGCTTCGGTTTTGCTCCCAACCCAGATACCAACCAATACGACAAGATTCCACAAATTGGCATCGTTACCATTGAGGACGATGTTGAAATAGGTGCTAACTCGTGTGTGGACCGCTCCACCATGGGCACAACTATTATAAGGAAGGGCGTGAAACTCGACAACCTCGTGCAGATCGCTCACAACACCGACATAGGCGAGAACACCGTTATGTCAGCCCAAGTGGGCGTGGCAGGCTCAACAAAAGTTGGACAATGGTGCATGTTCGGAGGCCAAGTAGGAATATCGGGACACATTACCGTTGGCGAACATGTGATGCTTGGAGCACAATCTGGAGCACCCTCATCGCTTGAAAGCAACCAAACGCTTATCGGCACCCCACCAGTGGGCAAGATGGCTTTCTTCCGTAGCCACGCCTTGATGAGCAAACTGCCTGACCTTTACAGGCAACTCAACGAACTGCAAAAAGAGGTTGCTGAATTAAAGAACTCAAAGAAATAAGACTTATGAACGCTGAAAAACAAAAAACGCTAGGCGGAAGTTTCTCTCTTTTCGGTAAAGGCTTGCACACAGGGTTGAGCCTTACCGTTACCTTTAACCCAGCGCCAGAGAATACAGGATACAAGATACAGCGAATCGACCTTGAAGGTCAACCCACCATCGAGGCCATAGCCGAGAATGTTGTCGCCACTAATCGTGGCACGGTGCTCCAGAAAGGCGAGGCGAGAGTCTCTACCGTCGAGCATGGCATGTCTGCGCTCTACGCTCTCGGAATAGACAACTGCCTCATACAGGTCAACGGTCCAGAGTTCCCTATTCTTGACGGTGCCGCCGACATGTATGTTGAGCAAATCAAGAAAGTGGGCATCGTTGATCAAAACGCCCCCAAAGACTATTATATCATACGCAAGAAGATAGAGGTCAGAGACAAGGACAATGAATCGGTAATAACCATTCTGCCCGATGAGGACTTCTCCATAACGGCGATGTGCTCGTTCAACTCGAAGTTTATCAGCTCACAGTTTGCCACGCTCGACAGCATTGAAAAATATGCCACCGACATAGCCCCAGCGCGCACCTTTGTCTTCGTACGCGACATCGTGCCCTTGCTTGAGGCCAACCTCATTAAGGGAGGCGATCTCGACAACGCAATCGTCATTTATGAGCAACAAGTGGAACAAGCCAAGCTTGACAAGCTCGCCGACCTTCTCCACGTGCAACATATCGACGCAACCAAGATTGGATACATCCAGCACCGGCAGTTGCAATGGGACAACGAATGCACACGCCACAAGCTTCTCGACATCATCGGCGACATGGCCTTGATTGGCAAGCCCATCAAGGGTCGCATCATCGCCACACGTCCGGGCCACACGGTGAACAACAAGTTTGCAAGGCTCATGCGCAAGGAGATTCGCAAGCACGAGGTGCAAGCCCCAATATACGACCCCAACGAGGAGCCCCTCATGGACAACATTCGCATTCGTCAGCTCTTGCCCCATCGCTATCCAATGCAGCTAGTCGATAAGATTGTTGCTATGGGAGCCAGCACCATCGTTGGAGTGAAAAACGTCACGGCAAACGAGCCCTTCTTCCAAGGCCATTTTCCACAAGAACCCGTCATGCCAGGTGTACTGCAAATTGAGGCGATGGCACAATGCGGAGGTTTGCTTGTGCTCAGCCAACTTCAAGATCCGGAAAAATGGTCAACCTATTTTCTGAAAATCAACGACGTGAAGTTCAGGCACAAGGTGGTTCCAGGTGACACGCTTCTATTCCGCGTAGAACTTCTCGGTCCTGTGCGTCATGGCATCAGCTCCATGAAAGGCTACATGTTCGTAGGCGACCACGTGGTGTCTGAGGCTACATTCACTGCACAAATCACGAAAAACGAAGAGTGAGGAGTGCAAGGTGACGAAGAACAAATAGATTTATTTTTATCGCAAAGACTTTTATACCATGAATCAGATAAGCCCATTGGCATTCGTTGACCCGGATGCGAAACTTGGAGACAACAACATCATCGGCCCGTTCTGTTTTATCGACAAGAACACCGTCATAGGCGACAACAACGTGTTGCACAACAGCGTGACCGTCAACTATGGCGCACGCATAGGCAACAACAACGAGGTGTTCCCAGGAGCTAGTCTATCCACCAAGCCGCAAGACTTGAAGTTCAAGGGCGAGGACACACAGTGTTTCATAGGCGACGGCAACAGCATACGCGAGAATGTCACCATCTCGCGAGGCACGGCTTCGAAGGGAAAGACCGTGGTAGGCAACAACAACCTTCTCATGGAGAACATGCACGTAGCCCACGACTGTGTCATAGGCAGCAAGTGCATCATAGGCAATTCCACAAAGTTTGCCGGCGAGGTGACTGTTGACGACAACGCCATCATCTCTGCCACCGTGCTCTGCCACCAGTTCTGCAAGATTGGCGGATACGTGATGATTCAAGGCGGTTGCCGTTTCAGCCAAGACATCCCGCCATACATCATCGCCGGCAAAGAACCTACAAGGTATTGTGGGGTCAACCTTGTAGGCCTGCGTCGTCACGGATTCAGCAACGACTTGATTGACCTTATCCACAATGCCTACCGCCTTATCTATAGCGAGGGCATCATTGCGGACGGATTGAAGAAGGTGCAGAGCGAACTGCAAGTGACACCTGAGATTCAATACATCATCGATTTCATCTCAACGTCTAAACGCGGCATCATCAGATAATCTTGAATACACTGTTTGTTCTTCTCGGCCCTACGGGCGTTGGCAAGAGCGAGGCAGCGCTGACCATTGCCAAGCACCTCGGATCACCCGTTATCAATGCCGACTCACGGCAGATATACGCGGAAATACCTGTAGGCACCGCAGCCCCTACCCCACGGCAACAGGAACAAGTTAGACATTATTTCGTCGGCAACCACCACGTCGACGATTATTATAGCGCGTCGCTCTACGAGGAAGACTTTCTCTCCCTCGCAGAGCGACTTTTTTGTGGCAATGAGGATGGCACGCGTCACAAGAGCCTCCTTCTCACGGGCGGGAGCATGATGTATATAGACGCGGTATGCAAGGGCATAGACGACATCCCGACCATCAACGACGAGACACGACTGTGGATGAAGCAACGTCTCGAAAACGAGGGACTGGCTTCCCTCGTGGAGGAATTGCATAAGATTGACCCCGAGTATTGGGTCATTGTGGACCGCAATAATCCACGGCGCGTCATCCATGCTTTGGAAATCTGCCATCAATCGGGGCGCACCTACACTTCTTTCAGGAAAGGCACAGTCAAGCAGCGACCGTTCCGCATAGTCAAGATAGGGCTAAACCGCCCACGCGAGGAAATGTACGAGCGCATCAACTCACGCGTCTTGAAAATGGTCGACGATGGTCTCATTGACGAGGCTCTGTCTGTTTACGGCAAGCGAACCGCCAATGCCCTCAACACCGTTGGCTTCAAAGAGACTTTCGACTATCTCGACGGTCTTATAACCCTTGACGAGGCTATCCGGCAAATACAGTCAAACACCCGTCGCTACATGCGCAAGCAGCTGACATGGTTCAAGAAAGATGCCGACGTGCACTGGTTTAACCCTGATGACCTCCAAGCCATTGTCAACTTTGTCGACGCATCGCTTTTATGATCACCACAACCTTATGAGTATCATGTAGCAGATGGTGCCAGCGGCTATCGACAGCATGATGTTCTTTCTCCACACATGCACCAAGAAGGTGAACGCCACCGCGATGAATTGTTGCAAGGCATCAGCCGACAACGACAAGTGCCAAGTGGCGAAATCCATCGCGACGGAAGAGCGAAGACAATATACCACCAACAGGGCAAAGACCGACGCAGGCAGAACCTTGCCCAAATACATGATATACTTCGGAGTTGGCTTGTCGGGACGAAACGCCACGAACGGAATGAATCGGGTGAGCATTGTCGCCACTACCCCCGCCACAATCATTATGACTTGCTGTGTGATATTCATAGCGCGCCTTCCTTTCGTTTTCTGTAAATGGTAAGGAACACGAGTATCACGGCCATGCTCGGAATGATGAAATTGTCGGCATTGAACAGTAACAAACAAAACGCGGAGATAAAGAGTCCTGCCAGACTGCTCGTGTGGTCTTTCTCCCTAAGCCAGTTGTCAGCGAAAATCGCGGTGAACATGGCCGTCAGCACGAAGTCCAATCCCTTCAAGTCGAATCTGAGATACGGGCCAATGATTCCTCCAAACGTCGCCCCAGCCACCCAATAAGCCTCGTCAAGCCAAGTGATCCAGAGCAGAAACCAACCTTTATCCGCTTCTTCGGGTATCTCCGTGAAGCTTGTCAAGGCGAAGGTCTCATCCGACATTCCGAAGACGAGGAAAAACTTTTTCCATCCTAATCCCTTGTACCGGTCGAGCATAGACAAGCCATAGAAAAGATGCCTGGCATTAATCATCAACACCATCAAGAAAGCCTGTATGGGATGGAAGCTGCCAAGCAGCATATTGCCCAAAAGAAACTCCGCGCTGCCGGCATACACCGCCACGGCAAGCAGCATGGGATACACGAACGAGAATCCCAATTCGTGCATATATATGCCGTATGTCATGCCAAGGAAACCATAGCCTGCCATTATCGGAAGTGAGGCGCGGAAGGCGTGACGCAAAGATGTGTTGACCTTTCCCATAATATACTAACGAAGTCCTATTTGCCTTTATACGCTATTCAGACGAGAAGCGTGGCAAGAACTATTATTGCAAACTTTTTTCTTAAAAGAACGCCTAAAAAAGCAAAAAATAGCAGAATGATGCTTTTATTTTGAGTTTCAAGTGGTTGTGGCAGCCGTTGGCTTTAAGTGGCATAGACGAGGAAATGCAAAAAACGCAAATTGATGAAATAGAAACGCTTTCAAATCATTACCTCGCAGAAACGCCCTAATAAGCATTTTTAACGGTGACGGTTCATATTTCCCCATCGTTATTCTCATTTATATACTTTGTCAGTCAGCACTTTTTGCCTTATATTCTGAAGGAGTCATACCATATGCCTCCTTAAAATACTTACGGAAAAATGCAGGAGAGTTAAAACCACACAAGAGAGTTATCTCCGATATAGACATTCCACTCTCACTTAACAACTGTGCCGCCCTTCGTAAACGAATAGTACGTATGAACTCTGTTGGCGACTGACCGCTGATGCTTCTTAGACGGCGATAAAAGTGTGAACGGTTGATTGCCATATCCGCACTGAGAGCCTCAACATTATAATCGGCATTTTGCAAATTGTTTTCGACAAATCTTACAGCCTTTTTGAGGAATTGTTCGTCTTCCGAGGTAATCTCTATATCTTCCGCCTTTACGTCTTTGGCTTGAATGATGAAATGATTACGTTTTTCTTTTAGCCTCATAAGCAGATTGTGGCGATCTTTCCATATTTTGTAGGAAGCATACGACAGTCCCATGCCCAAAATTGCATATAGCAATATCGCCCACCAAGTGAGCCACAAAGGAGGTTCTATATCGATAGTCCATTCCGTAGATGGTGTCCAGTTGCCATGCTCATCCAAGATTTGTATATGTAATTTGTATTTACCTGGGGATAGGTTTGTATAAGCAATTTTTAATATACCATCCACAGTGCTACATTCCACCCAATTGCGATCAATCTTGTCTAGTTTGTACCGATAGGTGGTCTGCGCCATCTCGACATAATTGCAAGCTGAGAAATGAAGCTCTATGAAATTTTCATCATATTGCAAATGAATAAGTTTGTTTTCATACGAGACAACTTGCTTGCCAGACTTGCATCCATCTATAGGAATCTCTTGATTCATCACAACGATACCAGTCAATGCTGGGAAAAAGTTTTTACCATAGCCTGCATCTAGAGAATTGGAGTTTGGAATAACACCATAAATGCCATCAACTGAAGCACACCACAAAGCCCGCCCTTTTACAACCAAAGCTCCTTGTGCTAAGTCATTTCCATCTGTAAGGCGTGAAATATCATGTCGTTTTACATGTATCTGATGGTTATCATCAATACAGAAAGTAGCGATGCCTGTTGAAGCTGACACAGCATACCATCCATTGGCAATCTCAGCTATTGCACAAAGGGAGCCAGAAGGCAATCCATCTGCAGACGTATAACAGCATATGTCTCCATCGGGCATTATGACATATAGAGCATCTTGCGATGATATGACATATCTTCCTTTCGAATCTACCAAGATATGATTAGCATGCGAAAATGCATAACCCTTTCTGTGGAGGGATTGTGTAACATCACATATCCTACCACTTCTCTCATCGTATGAAATGATGCAATTATTGCCTCCGAACAATACTTTATGCCTATGCTTATCATATGCAACATTCCAAAAATCCTGTCGTACAGGCAGAATGCTTTTCACTATAGGAATGGCATGAAACTCACGAGTCTTAGGTTCAAGCCAACCAATCGTATGACTTCCCATGGTGCAATACACCCTATCTCCTACAGGAAGCACGAATCGACTCAGCGTCTCCTTGCTAGGCGCATTTCTTATATTACTAGCGTTATATTTTTCTATCAGCCCATTGTTAATAATCTTGACAAGACCTTGTCGTGTCCCTAGCCATATACACCCTATGGAATCCCTTGCCATAGACAGTATGGATATTTTAGGGTCATGATACAATAATTTTTCCACGTTCTTTGACATGTCATATCTGACAAGATCGGTGATAGTCGAATATATCAAATATTGTTCCCCTCCATCCATTATGGAAGTGAGCAAACGTCTATTATCTGCTTTATCTACTTTGACAGTGTGAACAACATTGTGATAAGACTGCGGATGATAATAATAAATTCCCCCGAGAAAAGTGCTTATCCAAAGACCACCTTGCCAATCAAAAGCAGCATCGCTGATAGCTTGCGACTCGAATGTACGTGTTACATTTACTCCATGTATTATATTCTTCAATGTCAAATCTTTGGAATATACTCTTATTTCGTAAGGACATATCACATAAATATCCCTCTGGGGACTATAAAGCATATCGATAAAACGTGAAAGAGAACTATCTACAGTCTTGTACCGTCCTGTCTTTATATTGTATAAAATCAATCCTCCTCTCTTTGTTCCGGAACCTAGAAGAATATACTCACGGTCTATTTGAAGAGAGGCTCTCTCCAGGAACGGTTGGTTATTTCCTACAAAATCAGTTTCCTCTGCAACCATTTTTCCTTCACAAAAACGCCTAATCATGCCATCAGAGAATACTATCATGGCATAATTACCATTTTTTACTATATGCACGGGCACAACTCCTGCCTTTATTTCCTTTCGACTAGAAGTATATATAAGGGAAGCCTTATGCTCCCAATCATAAAAGTATATTTTTCCATTAAAATAAAGCCACGCATTCCCCTCGCTATCGAACAGGATATCATCGATTTTTTTCACTCCACTTCCGCTCAAAATATTCAGAATACCAGAGACTATAGTTTTACTCATAGGCTCATACACTAAGAGCGAAGTGTAATTTTTCATCCAAATTCTCCCCATCTTATCCTGGAAAGTCCTCGCCTCATATCCATTTATGTAATAGGTATCTCTAGCATCTAATCTGCAAATATGACTTTGCGCCCCATCAAAAGAGGCAAAAGAATAAGGATAAGCTATTAAGAAAGTATGGTCAGCAAGCTGATGGATAGCCCATGGCTGATTGCTCAGCAAGCCATTACTGACATCTATCTTCCGAAAAGGAAGGTAATCTGCCTTAATAGACATTACTGTCATAATCAATCCTAGACATACCAAAATAGTTTTTCTTAACAACTCATCCTTCTTCATCATTTTTAATTCAAGATATCACTTTATGGGCAAAAATACAAAATAATTCTGATAATGCAAATACTTACAGCAACTAATCATTCCGTATAACCCTCATTTTGCTTAAGAATACCACCAGCCTCGGTGATAGCGAACTGAGGTATCGGATAAAGCACTTGATAATCTTTCGCATTATTGCCTCGTTTGCGAGCACGCTTGATATATTCTCCATACCTAATCAAGTCTTGACGACGTTCGCCCTCGGCAAAGAGTTCATGACCACGTTCTAGCAATATATAATCGCGCAAAGCTTCCTTTGAGGACAATGCCTCTGCAGGAATAGAGACATGAGCACGATCGGTAACTTGTCGCAAGGCGTTGATGCCAGGAGCCGAAGGCCCATTTAGCTCGTTGTCAGCCTCAGCATATGCAAGCAAAACATCAGCATAACGAATTACAGGATGTGCCTTTTGACATCCAAAATTATAAAACGCCGAGTTCGTAAATTTGATAGGGATAGCACCCTTCATATCTGCTCGATTCTTCATTTTTCCATCATTGGTCTCATACGATGTAATAATCGTATTTCGACGGACATCCCCTTCTGTAAACGTATCATAAAAATCCCAACGCATACAATAGAACTGCCAACCTGCCAAATAAGCATTTTCATCACCGCGCATATACGGCTTTCCGTCGGAGAAATAACCTTTCTTGAAATCACTTGGCAAGACTTCTGTCACATAGTAATTGTCTGATGCCGTATTAGATGGTATTGACCAAATACTTTCCGTATTTCGCTCTTCGTTGAATACATCCTCATAGTTATCCATCAACGAATAGCCCATGGACATCAGCTTCTCACAATCTTGCTTTACCGCCTGATAGTCTTTTTCATGCAGATGAAGTCGCATTCTGAGACCGTAAGCTATGGCTTTGGACATACGTCCCCAGTTGCTTGCATCATCATTATACTTGTCTGGGAAAGACTCAGTGGATATGGCATCGGCAAGATCCTTTTCTATATATCCCACATATGTAGCATGGTCTGGACGTGGCTCAATCGTGTTGTCATTCAGCTTTTCTGGGTCGAGCTTTACATTGACTGGGCCAAAGAAATCAAGGAGGGTGTACATATAGAAAGCTCGCAATGTCTTAGCCTCTGCAATCTTACGCAAACGTACCGCCTCGGTAGTACCATTGCTATGTTCTATCTGATTGATTACATCTGTGGCACGAGCCACGAAACGAATGATATTATATGTATTATCCAATGCCCCACCATAGGAAGGTCCTATAGTAAATTTGTCCCATTCATTGACAGAATAAGTGCACATAATGTCGGTTGACACCATACCAGCACAGAGATATGAACCCATATCTGAATTGAAAAGGGCATTATACCATTTCCCCGTTCCGCCATCGGCATAGCCCCAATTGGTTGTGCAAGGAAGATAAAGACCTGTAACAGCCGCATCCAAATCGCCTTCGGATTTGAAAAAGTTTTGTGGCGACATATCACCATAATTCTTAGTTTCCAACATGTCATCACATGCCGTAAACAAAGTAGCGCCCATACCCATCAAGGCTACCACCAACACCATTAGTTTATATTTTTTCATGTTTATAACTTTAAAAATTTTACTCTATCACTACACCGCCATTACATGGGATGACAACATCCAGGACCTGCTTCTTGCTGAGCTTCACTTGCTTCTTGCTGCCAACGAGCTTGGCATCATCGCTATATACGTGCACGATGGAACCTGCCCTGAGCATGTCGAGGGTGATGCGCTTCTTCAATGTCTGTTTCTCAGCATTGATGCCCACCACATACCACTTGTCGCCATGGCGACGAGCCATGATGACATACTTGCCTGGATACCCATCGATGAAACGAGTATCGTCCCAAGTGGTTGGCACTTGCTTCATGAAGTCAATAGCCCATGCTGGGGCATCGGTCATATTGTTAGGTGCCAAGGCAAAGTGCTGCACCGAACTCTGGAAGAGCACGGCGGTGGCAAGGGCGAAGACATCGGATGTGACACGATGCGTACCACTCTTGTTGTCGCCATTGTAATACTTGTTGAGCGCGCTGCCGCCAAAGTCCATACTACCCACGGCATTGCGCACGAAAGGATGGATGCAAGCGTTCCTTGCCTCGGCATCACACATGCTCTGCGAGAAGTGGAGGTTCTCACTTGCCAACACAGCCTCGCTAGCCACATAGTTAGGATACATGCGCTCCCAACCACGAGGCAGGGTGCAACCATGGAAGATTACCTCGATACCGTAGTCGTTGGCATCGATGAGGATATCTTCGTAAAGTTTCATCATCTCTTGCTTGTCACCACCAAAGAAGTCAACCTTGATGCCACGAATGCCATTCTTCTGCATCCATGCCATCGCCTCACGACGCTTCAAGGTATTGTCCATGATGCCACGAGGCCCCTGTGGGGCATCGTTCCAACAACCGTTGGAGTTGTACCAAAGGAATAGGTCCACGCCTTTCGACTTACCATATTTCGCCAGCTCCTCCATCTTTGGATAGCCTATCTGTGTGTCCCAGAGTGCATCCACCAAGACGGTCTGATAGCCCATGTCAGCGGCGAAGTCGATGTATCGTTTCTGCTCATCGAAGTTGCACGACCAGTCCATACCGATAATCCAACTCCAGGTTCCCTTGCCATACTCATATTGCTTGGAGCCCTTGTACTTCTGCCTCACCACGTCGAAAGGAATGGTGGTCTCCACGATAGGAGCCAAGGTCTTGCCCACGGTGATGGTGCGCCAAGGTGTCTCACCTGGCAAGTTGAGTGCTGGGGCGGCAGAGCCTTGACCGTTCATTTCCTCTGGCATCGGATTGGCAATCTGAAAACTACCATCCGCCTTACCCATCAGTCGGCAAGCCACATAACCAGCATCGGTACCTGTCTCGGAGAGCAATATCCATCCATTGTTGCCATTCTTGAAGAGACAAGGGAAGGTATAGCCGGTGCGACTCAACTTCGTGCCCACGGGTACATCGAGGTCGTAATTAGTCTCATAACTTGGAGCGGTGCGGGCGAACCCTGTCATCGGATTCATCTGCGGACAAAGGAACGAGGTCGTTTCCTTCGGCATCTGATAAGAGGTTGCCTCCTGATTCACCACCAGGCAACGGGTGTCACCCTGCGGATAGAGTTTGTAACGGAAGGCAACGTCGTGGTCGCTTACCTGGAAGATGATGTCATATACCTTCTTGCCATCCTTGGTGAAGGTCATCACCTGCTGGTTGGCATGATAATCCACGTGACTTTTCTTGATGCGGTCGAGCTGATAACTATCGTTGATG
Source organism: Lachnospiraceae bacterium (assembly GCA_963588155.1). Classification (GTDB taxonomy): domain Bacteria; phylum Bacteroidota; class Bacteroidia; order Bacteroidales; family Bacteroidaceae; genus Prevotella. The sequence continues at coordinate 30,938 of CAVAGT010000016.1, forward strand.
GCTTTCACCTCCGACACCTCGCTCATGGTCATGCCCTGAGTGAAATCACCGATATTGGTATTCAGTCCGAGAGCAGAGTTTTCCAAGAAAACCTTGCCGTCGAGGCTCACCTGATAGGTAGGCTTGCCATTGTTGTCGTTTACGGTTACCACCAACTTGCCACCAGGACTAGCCACCTGTTTTTCGAGGGCGCTTGCCGATGCCATCATCATCGCCAAGACGCCACAAATCAATATTCTCTTTTTCATATCATTATTGCATTAAGAGAGATTAAGCATTTAGAAGCCTATATTAAATCCAAAAGAAAGCGAAACTGCCTGTGGATAAGGCAAATCCGAAGCCAATTCTGGGTCAAATCCTTTGTAAGAGGTAATGGTAAACACATTTTGGGCATCCAAGAAAAAGCGGCAACTCTTAATAAAATTGCTCTTCATAAAGATGCTTTGCGGCAAAGCATAACCCAAAGTAACACTCTTCAACTTGACATACGAAGCATTCATCAGATAGAAGTCGTGAGTGCCTGTCGGATTACTATTATTATATACATTGGTTGCGACACCAGGCATCCATCCTTTGCCAGTCTGCACACTATAGACATCATAAATACTTACATAAGTATTGCTTGGAGCATTTCCTTGATTGCCGATAATATCTACATCTGGCAATTGCCCTCGAGTCTTCTTCATTCCAAAGGCACCATAGAAATAAAAGTTTAAGTCGAAGCCATTCCACGACAAAGTATTGCCAAGTCCTGCATACCAACGAGGAGTTGAATTACCCAACTTCACCACATCTTTAGAATCAAGCACACCGTCTTCATTGACATCTACATATTTGATATTGCCAACCTTAGCCTCTGGCATGTAGCTAGGTATATCCTCCTTGGTTCGGATAATGCCATCGGTCTTCCATCCATAAATTTGGTCGATGTCATCTTTTTCTCCAATATAGTCAGCCAACGCCACTTCAGGATTTCTCTTTACCCAGTTCGCTTTGAAGTAAGAGAGGTTGAAACTGGTATCCCACTTGATTTTCTTACCATCTATATTATGGCTTACCAAAGACAACTCAAAACCCTTGCTCTGAGTTTCACCAATATTGGCAGCCATGCGACCTACCGCATTATTAGCTGGCAATTGTTGATAGTCGAGCAAATCTTTGGCTCCACGGTGAAAATACTCTATAGAACCCGTGAGACGCTGGTTGAACAATCCAAAATCAAGTCCAATATTAGTCGTATAATCAGTCTCCCATTTTAAGTTGGGATTTGCTACCTGAGTCAGAGCCAAACCAGTTTGCATACTAGAACCAATCAAGTAATTGTATCCACTCTGGTAGAGAGACATCGAGTTGGTTCCCAAGACATTTTCATTACCGACGGCACCATATCCGATACGCAACTTCAAGTCGCTCAAAGGAGTCTTGTCCTTCAGAAAGTTTTCCTCACTGATTCGCCAAGCCACAGAGACTGAAGGGAATATTCCCCATTTGTTGTTTTCTGCAAAATAGCTAGAACCATCGCGACGAGCTGTAGCCGAAATAAGATATTTGTCCATCAGCGAGTAATTGAGTCTGATAAACTGCGACAACTTGGTACGCTCAGTACGCCAAGAGCCTATGGTCTCCTTGTCTTTATTCGATGCGATGCCCACATTATTATATCCAAAAGCATCGGTGAAGAATCCTGCACCAGCAAGTCCAAAACCATTACCTACTGTCTTATAATATCCTACACCCAAGACCCCAGAAAGATGATGAACCTCTCCTAAAACCTTGTCATAATTCAAGAATACCTCACCACTAATGTTTTGCACCTTCGATAGTCCCATGCTTACAAAGCCATCAATCTCCGATGTATGCATAGCCTTTACCGGAACGTAAAAATTACGCTGAGTTATGGTTTGGTCAAAGCCTCCCACACCTTTCAGGGTCAAGCCCTTGATTAAATTCACCTCTATGGTAGGAGCAACAAAGATACGATCTGTTGTGGTCTTGTCTTCCGTATCCGAGAACGATGCAGGGTTGTTGAACAACTTATTATACGAACGCGAGTATTTTCCTTCTTCATCATACACAGGAACATCTGGAGCAAAACGAAACACATTGAGCAACATATTGTCACCTTTTCCTGCACTACCTGTGGATGTACTTGAGGCTGAGAGGTTGGAATAAGTAAACTTAACACCACCCTTCACCCTCTTGCTAAACTCTTGGTCGATATTCAGACGAACCGTATGACGCTTCATATCCGACTGTTTGAGCATACCTTGGTTGCCATAGTAATTGTACGAGAAGAAATACTTCGTTTTTTCACTTCCCCCATTTACAGATACGTCTTGGTCGATAATATATCCCTGTCTGCTCACTTCATCTATCCACTTTGTATCGGCAGTGTAGCCATTCACATCGCTAAACACAGGGGTATATCCACTAAGATCTTCTGGGGTATCGCCATAAGCACCCATACCGTTATTGAACAGATAATATTCTTTTGTCCAAAAATTAGCTTGCTCACGAAAACTCTTGGCATCAAGGACTTCGGGATAACTCTTTCTAATCTGCGCCGTCAAAGTAGAACGATAATCTACCTTTACCTTGCCAGCCTTACCGCTTTTGGTAGTAATGATGACAACGCCATTGGCTGCTGAAGCTCCATAAATGGCAGCAGCAGAAGCATCCTTCAGCACATCTATACTTTCTATATCATTAGGATTAAGCGTGTTAAGAGGATCACGGCTCACACCTGTCTTGTTATCAAATCCGCCAAAGATACCAGGGTCGGCTGTAGTATTGGTCTGGATAGGAACGCCATCAATGACATACAATGGACTATTACTTCCATTTGGAGAAACTGCACCACGTATGTTGATACTGACAGAAGCACCAGGTTGGGCACTTCCCTGCATTGCGCTCATACCAGACACCTTGCCTTGCAACATCTGGCTGACACTAGATGAGCTTACAGTATTCAAATCCTTGGCGCGAACGGAAGATACTGAGCCCGTAAGATCTTTCTTTCTAGATGTGCCATATCCTACCACCACGACTTCGTCGAGCACTCTGTCATCCTCAGTAATAGTGATAGTTAATTTTGTCTGATTACCAACATTTACTTTTTCTGTCTTATAACCGATATAGTTGATTTCCAAAGTAGCATTGGCAGGGACTGAGATAGTAAAATTGCCCGTTAGGTCGCTGACAGCTTGTGCCTTTGTACCCACAACTTTTATGGTTGCACCAATGACCTCGTCACCATTACCATCAATAACTTTACCCATAATGGTACGCTGTTGCTCCACCTTATGAGCGATTTCACTAGCATGAAGAGGTGACATCGGCATTAACGACATTAAAAGAACGGCCATTGTAGAAAGAGCCATCTGTCTCATCAAGTTCTTCTTGTCATTCATAATCGTTTATATTTTTAAGTTAAGATAATCTTATGTTACTTGTTTAGTGAGCTGACATTTCTATGTATCAGCATTACTTTCTTAAGAGCGAGAAGTTTTCCTTTTTCGTGCAATAATTTGCGTTGGTCAGGCTGCAGATAGATTGGATAGTCATCATAAAGAGGGAGTATCTTGATTGTTACTTTACGACCAGCCAGCTCAGACACTCTCGCCCACATGGATTTACCATTATAGAAATTGTCTGTTACGAGTTTGCCGTCAGCGTACAATCGGGCAACATCCCCTTCATAATCAATGCATACCACATCATTTGCAGCTGCACCTTGTCCTATGGACGGAACTTCCACTTCCCATTCTGCCGCAGTCTCAAAATCCTGAGCACAAGGTTGTTCTGCCACCTTTTGGCACCCCATCTGCACAGCTCGTCTTCCTGCATCAGCCCTTTGCAACTTCACGTTCAAAGTTTTTGCCTCTTTACAATGTTCATGCTTCAATACAGAATCTTCCAACCATATAACATCGTTGCTGAAGAACAATGTATCGTGGTCTCCGAGATTGATTTTTTGTGCCAACAGCGAAGACTTTTCATCTAGGATTCTTACATCTATATTGCTCAATTTACTATCTTTTGTCCATTTTACCTTTGGCTTGATTCCTTTAATTGCTGCCATAACCAAGGTGTTTTTCTTACCCCGTACTATAAACATAGGTTGAGCTGTGGCATATTCAAGTGTGGCTTCACCTATCTTCATATTAAAGGGTAGCAAAAAAGATGCTTCCGCAGGAATATCCATCTTCGGGAATTTTACCTGCTTTCCATCAACGGTAATCAATTCAAATCCTACGTTCTTTCGAGGCTTGTTGTCGCCCATCCTCACATAATTGTTCACAAACAGAAATCCATTATCTCCGTTACTCCGCACACTATACCAAGAAGAATCTATCTGTGCATCCATTCGGCTCAACTCACCTCCAAACTCGTTCAGAAAATAATGCAGCCTCCTCAGCCAAGGATAACTTTCCCCGACTTGCCCCACCTCTCCAAGAGGAGCTTGAAAATCGTAGGTCTTTTCCGGAAGGTCGTTCCAGTTAGTAACCTTGGTAGCCTGGCACTCATTTAGCATAGAAAGTTTTCCATCTGGATTCGTACCGCCATGATACATATAATAACCAGGTAGGTTACTTCCACTTCCCAATTTACAGATGGCCAAAGCCAACGCGTCCTTTTCGAAGATATTAATACGACGATGATAGCTTGTCATCATTCCACCTCCCAGCTCACAAGTAAAATAAGGATAAGTGCAGTCGCTCGCCGACATCGCCACGCTTTGATTTTTGATTTGCTCAGATGCGATCACCGTAGATAAGCGTGAAGGCTTAAATGTGAATCCCAAGCTATACTCGCCAGGCATATCTGTCATGGCTCTATCCCAAAAGCCATCAGCATAGTCGCCATATAACGGAAGCATATCCCCAAAAGAGACCTTGCCTGTCATCTGGGGCCATCCAGTTCGGGTATATAATGGCACATCAAACCCATTTTTGACAAGACTTTGTTTAAGAGCCATCATATAATCCCATGGACCACGGCACTCATTTTCTACTTGTACGCCAATAATAGGACCACCATTTTTCCATAACAAACCATTTACTTGTGCAGCAATCTGTCCAAACCATCGGTCTGTGGCATTCATAAAGACAGGGTCTGTAGAACGCAGTTTGCATCCAGTATCTACAAGCCAGTCTGGAAAGCCTCCATTTCTGCATTCCCCATGACAAAATGGTCCCACACGCAACACGACATATAATCCTGCCTTTTGGCATTCCTCGACAAAATGACGGAGATTTCTGCAACCACTCCAATCATATATGTCTTTTTCCTCTTCATGATGGTTCCAAAACACATAGGTAGCGACAATTGTGACACCCCCGGCCTTTATTTTCATCAATTCATCATGCCAATTCTTCTCTGGGCATCTGGCAAAATGAAACTCACCCATTACAGGAATGATGGGATTCCCATTGTGCAACATTCCTTTTGAGTCAACCTCAAGCGTTTCTCCCATAGGATTAGTTTTTTCACCCATATGGAAAATATGGCTTTGCGCAGGAACTGGCTTTTTCAGCTTAATGGACTGAGCTGAAACCAAAAGTCCCCCTGTCATTACTTCTACTATTATTATGATAATTGATTTATATAAATGATTCATTGGTTTCTATTTTTTTGTATGGAGTCACTCCATTTTTGTAAACGATAATATTCTTTTTTGGTTAGTCTCATAAAAGAGCCATGCTGTGGTGCCTCAACCCCTCTGATGTCTTCTGGCGAATGAAAATTTCGTAGATATTTATCAGCCTTACATATTCGGTACTTCGCTGGATGCGAAGAGTATTCCACATATGCGACACGCCAAGTGTCATCACCAGCCAACTGATACGCAGAAGCACCTTCACACATTCTGTTACCTTCAAATTTCACATAATCGTGATCGTCAGGTTTTGGATACGGTCCCTCTAAGTTTTTAGACACAGATGTAAAAATACCCCGTTGCCCACCTTCTTTTTTTATCATCATATGAAACATCTGGTCGCTGGACAGATAGTTGATGTCTGCATCTATTGTCGCATATCCCCAATCGAAAAGTAATCTGGGTTTGGTAATCGTGGTAAAGCTCTCATCAGCATAAGAGTAGAACACACGATCATACTTATCCTCAACTTTATTCAGTAGTGAATAATATATCATATATCCTCCTTTTTTTCCATTAGGCCATACATAATCAGGATTCCAAATGATTTGCGGAGCCCATACACGGCATATTTGCGAATAATCCTGATAGAAATCTGGAGCCTGAGAATCCGAGAAGATTTCTCTCCCCTTTCGAAAATCAAAGGTAGTAGATTTCCAATGAACGAGATCTTTGCTTGTGAGCAGATTGATACCATAATTATACCATACTTGACTTACATCTACCTTCATATCAGTAGTGACCATCAAATATCCTTTGTCATCGTGACGACGACAGATGAAAGCATCTCGTGTACCGCCCTCAATACCCGCCAACTTATACGCACTAAATATTGAATCACCATTTAACAAGTCATGATAATTCACTCCATCTCGACTGATGGCATAAGCAGTCCATTCTCCACGTCCACTCATGTGGCAATACAGATAGCCGTAATCTCCTTTTTGAAGATTCTGCGCTTCTATCACAAGCGATGTTGCCAAAAGAAGCAATGCTAATAATTTTGTTTTCAATTCCATAATCTTTTAATTTTTAAGTTTGATTGCGGTTGCAAAATTAGGGAAAATCACATTTTTGCATGGTATATATTTGTTGCAGAATTAAGTGTTTTCTGTTGTAATACAATATATTATGTTGCTTTCAAAGTAAAAGTAGACTCCCTAAAATCCGCAACTTACAATTCTGTGGCTAAAATATCCTCACACGATTAGGGA
>CAVAGT010000017.1:0-36448 GCA_963588155.1 Lachnospiraceae bacterium
CCCACGACATTCAGAACCACAATCTGACGCTCTAACCAACTGAACTACATCCACCATGTTAGTTATTTGCTCCCTATCGGAAAGCGAGTGCAAAGTTACTGCTTCTTTTTCATACCACCAAATGTTTCGACAACTTTTTTTCAAGAAATTTTTATTACACGAATTATCTTGACTTTTCAGATGGGTTTTCAGGCTATTAAAAACCCTTTCGACATAGCACTGGAAAGACATCGGCTTTCCACTGAAAAGGCATCGGCATAGCACTGAAAAGCCGACGCCTTTTCAGTGCTATGCCGAAAGGCAGGAAATAGAAACGTTAATTTTGATTTTCAGAGAGACGTAATATACAAACAAGAGCGCGCTTTTACGAAAAGTTTGAGTAAATTTGCATTGGCTTGCCGGAATCCATGGGGAAGCCCGGCAAGACCAGTTCTTTATCTTAAAGGGAAACCATTGAACATGAAAACACTATTGACCATACTTGGCCCTACGGCATCGGGCAAGACTGACCTCGCGGCGCACGTGGCACATGAGCTTGGCGGCGAGATCATCTCCGCCGACTCGCGTCAGGTATACCGCGGCATGGACATCGGCACGGGAAAAGACCTTGACGACTATGTGGTGGACGGCAGAAAGATTCCATACCACCTCATCGACATCTGCGAGGCGGGCACTAAATATAATCTCTTCCAATATCAGGAAGACTTCTTGAAGGCGTACCTCGACATCCAAGGGCGCGGGGTGCAGCCCATACTCTGCGGAGGAACCGGGCTCTACATCGAGAGCGTGCTCAAGGGCTACCACCTTTCTCCCGTACCGCAAAACCAGGTATTGAGAGAAAGCCTCGACGGGAAGAGCCTGGAAGAACTCACCGCCATGCTCGCGCAACTGAAGGAAAAGACGGGGAGCAATATGCACAACACCACCGACGTGGACTCTTGCCAACGCGCCATACGCGCCATCGAGATAGAGACCTACAACCTGGAGCACCCAACGGAGAATCGGGACTTCCCCACGATAGACAGCGTGATAGTGGGCGTGGGCATAGATCGCGACGCCCGCCGCGAGAAGATATCCGACAGGCTGAGGAAGCGACTCGACAACGGCATGGTGGAAGAGATACGCGGCATTCTCGACAAGGGCGTGAAGGCCGAGGACCTTATCTACTATGGCCTGGAATATAAATACGTGACGGAATACGTAATAGGCAAGCTGACCTACGAGGATATGGTCCGCCAACTGGAAATAGCCATCCACCAGTTTGCCAAGCGGCAGATGACGTGGTTCAGGGGCATGGAACGCCGCGGAGCCACCATACACTGGATAGACGCCTCGCTGCCTATGGACAAGAAAGTAGAGGAAACCATACGCCTTATACGCCTTGAACCGCACACAACATTAAAAAAATCATAAAAAGCCAAATTCGTTTGCATTAAATTTTGCGCTTTAAGAAAAAAACTGTAAATTTGAATTCAATAATGGAAGCGACAAGAAAACGAACTTCCTAAATCTGAAAATACAAACCTTATAATGCCTTTGTTACTATGAGTTATCTCAAATTTGAAAGGGCACAGATGATAAACCTTCAAGAATCTTTGCAAAAAGAGATTCTGAGAACTAACCGGTCAGGCGCTTACTCCTGCTCAACAGTCGTAGACTGCAACACGAGAAAGTATCACGGCTTATTGGTCGTGCCCGTTCCAGAGCTTGACCAAGACAATCATGTGCTTCTGTCGTCGCTCGACTGCTCGGTCATACAGCATGGCGCCGCGTTCAACCTCGGTATACACAAATACCACAGCGGCACGTTCAGCCCGAACGGTCACAAATACATCTTCGATTTCGACTGCGACAAGATACCCACGACGATCTACAGGGTCGGTGGCGTGATTTTGAAGAAAGAGGTGGTGTTCCAGCACTACGAGGACCGCGTGCTCATACGCTACACTCTCGTAGACGCCCACTCGGAGACCACATTGCAGTTTCAGCCGTTCCTCGCCTTCCGCAGCGTGAGGCAGTTCACGCACGAGAACTCAAGGGCGAGCCGCGAATACGAGGAGGTGAGCAACGGCATACGCACAAGGATGTACGACGGCTACCCTTACCTCTACATGCAATTCTCGAAGAAGCCTAAATTCGTCTTCGACCCCAACTGGTATCGTGACCTTGAATACCCGAAAGAGCAGGAACGAGGCTATTCATCAACTGAAGACCTCTATGTGCCCGGATATTTCTCCATACCTATAAAGAAAGGTGAGAGCATTGTCTTCGCCGCGTCGACGACAGAGTCGAAGACAAGGGGTCTGAAGGCCCTGTTTGACAAGGAAGCCGACGAGCGCACGCCACGCGACAACTTCATCCACTGCCTCATCAACGCCGCGCACCAATTCCACGTGCACGACAAGGATGGCAAGCGCTACATACTCGCCGGATATCCATGGTTTAAATGCCGCGCGAGAGACACGTTCATTTCCCTGCCCGGACTGACACTGTCGATAGACGAGGTAGACTATTTCGAGGATGCCATGGACACCGCCACGAAACAGTTGTACCAGTTCATGGAAGGCGAGGAGCAGACGGGACTCATAGTGGAGGTTGACCAGCCAGACGTTCCACTGTGGGCCATCAGGGCGGCGCAACAATATTCCAACAAATTGGGACTGACGCTTTGCGCCAATCGATACGGAAAGCTCATTCAAGACATCATACGTTTTATAACGAGCAACAAGCATCCATACCTTGTGCTCGACACCAACGGATTGCTAAAGACAGACGGCAAAAAGAAGGCCATGACATGGATGAACTCCACGGTCAACGGCATGCCCGTGGTGCCTCGCACCGGATACATCGTCGAGCTTAACGCCTTGTGGTACAACGCCCTCGTGTTTGCGGAAGACATTGCCAAGGAATTGGGCGACCATGCCGCAGCCGACAAGCTGCACGAGCTTGCCGAGCGTTGCAAGGCTTCGTTCGTGGAGACGTTCGTCAACAAGTTTGGCTATCTCTACGACTTCGTGGACGGCGACAACCCCGACTGGAGCGTGCGGCCAAATATGATTTTCGCCGTGGCGCTCGACAACTCGCCACTGACCATGCAGCAGCAGAAAACCGTGTTCGACTATTGCACGCGCGAATTGCTGACGCCAAAGGGCTTGCGCTCGCTGTCGCCAAAGAGCGCGGGATACAACCCAATGTATGTTGGCCCACAGACACAACGCGACTACGCCTATCATCAAGGAACCGCGTGGCCGTGGCTTGAGGGTTTCTACCTCAGCGCGTGCCTGAAGCTCTTCAAGCGCTCACGCCTGAGCTTCATACGCCGCCAGATGGTGGGATTCGAAGACGAGATGTTCAACCACTGCGTGGGCGCGCTGCCAGAGCTCTTCGACGGCAACCCGCCATTCAAGGGCAGAGGAGCGATATCGTTCGCCGCCAATGTCGCCGGCATATTGCGCGCGACAGAACTTTTGGAGAATATCAATGAAAACAAATAGGAGGGTCGATATATGAAAGTTTTAATGTTTGGATGGGAGTATCCTCCTCATGTGTTTGGTGGACTTGCCACCGCTAACTTCGGAATCTCGGAGGGCTTGCACGCCCAGGGCGACGTGGATATAACACTTTGCCTGCCACGCCCCTTTGGCGACGAAGACCATACATACGCGCATATCGTGGCAATGAACTGCGTGCCAATAGTCTACAAAGACGTTGACTACGACTATGTGAAACAACGCATCGGCAACCTGATGAGCCCGGAGGAATATTATCGTTTCCGCGACCACATCTATGCCGACTTCAACTATATGCACGTCAACGACTTGGGGTGCATGGAGTTTGCCGGAGGTTACCCGGGCAACCTCAACGAAGAGATAAACAACTATAGCATCATAGCCGGACAAGTGGCACGCGCCCAAGAGTTCGACATCATACACGCCCACGACTGGCTCACCTACCCCGCCGGCATATTCGCCAAGCAGATTAGCGGGAAGCCACTGTGCATACACGTACACGCCACCGACTGGGACCGTTCTCGCGGAAAGGTCAACCCAACAGTCTACGGCATAGAGAAAGACGGAATGGATCATGCCGACTGCATAATGTGCGTGTCGGAGCTGACAAGGCAAACCGTGATAAACCATTATCACCAAGACCCGAGGAAGGTCTTCACCGTGCACAACGCCGTGTACCCACTGAGCGCTGAGAACCAAGCCATCCCACGCCCCGACCACAAGGGCAAGGAGAAGGTCGTCACGTTCCTGGGACGCATAACGATGCAGAAAGGACCTGAATATTTTGTCGAGGCTGCCAATATGGTGCTGCACCGAACAAACAACATACGTTTCTGCATGGCAGGATCGGGCGACATGATGGACGCCATGATTTATCTCGCAGCTGAACGTGGCATAGCCGACAAGTTCCACTTCCCGGGATTCATGAGGGGCAAACAAGTGTACGAATGCCTCAAGAACTCGGACGTGTATGTAATGCCTTCCGTGAGTGAGCCGTTCGGCATCTCGCCACTTGAGGCAATGCAGTGTGGAACGCCAACGATCATCTCAAAAACCAGTGGTTGCGGAGAGATACTCACCAACTGTATCAAGACAGACTATTGGGACATCAACGCCATGGCAGATGCCATATACAGCATTTGCCACAATGAAGGACTGTTCAACTATCTCCAGCAGAAAGGAAAGGAGGAAGTGGATCAAATCACTTGGGAGAAAGTGGGAGCATGGATAAGGGAACTCTACATGAGAACCCTACATTGGATTTGAGCCGAGAGTAATAACTGAAAAAACAAAAAGAAAAACCATAAACTACCATGAAAACAATTTGTTTATACTTCGAGATACATCAGATTGTACACTTGAAACGGTACCGCTTCTTCGACATCGGCACCGACCACTACTATTACGACGACTACGAGAACGAGCGCACCATAAGGGACATTGCCGAGCGATCATACATCCCTGCCCTGAACACCATTGGCGAGATGATCAAGGAGAACGGAAAATATTTCCGCGTGGCATTCTCGCTCTCGGGCGTTGGCATGGAACAGCTGGAGCAATACGCGCCAGAGGTGCTCGACAAGCTCGTGGAGCTGAACAAGACCGGATGCGTGGAATTCCTCGCCGAGCCATATGGCCACGGCTTGTCTGCGCTGAAAGACAGTGCCATGTTCGCGCTGAACGTGAAAAACCAATGCGACAAGATGGTGGAATATTTCGGCAAGCGCCCGACCGTGTTGCGCAACTCTTCACTTATCTACAGCGACGACATCGGACTCCAGGCCAGCGAGATGGGCTTCAAGGGCATGCTCACAGAGGGTGCCAAGCACGTGCTCGGATGGAAGTCGCCCCACTATGTTTACAACTGCGCGCTTGCGCCAAAGCTGAAACTGCTGCTTCGCGACATCAACCTCAGCGATGACATCAGCCTGCGATTCAACAACAAGGAGTGGGAAGGATATCCTCTCTTTGCTGACCAATACATATCAAAGATCGCACAGCTGCCAGAGGAAGAGAAGGTGATCAACATCTTCATGGAATTGTCGGCTCTGGGAATCGCCCAGCCGCTGTCTTCAAACATCCTTGAGTTCATGCACGCGCTGCCAAGGTTCGCCAAGCAGCAAGGCATCACGTTCTCAACGCCATCGGAAGTGTGCGACAACTTCAACAGCGTGGGCGAGCTTAACGTGCCCGACACCCTATCATGGATAGACGAAGAGCGCGACGTAAGCAGTTGGCTTGGCAACGACATGCAAAGGGAGGCCTTCAACAAGCTCTACGGCATATCCGACAGAGTGAGAATAGCAAATGACCCCATGATAAACCAAGACTACAACTACCTGCAAGCAAGCAACAACTTCAGGTTCATGTCGACGAAGCCTTCACAGGTTGGGACAGACAGGGGCATTTACAGCAGTCCATTCGACGCGTTCACCAACTACATGAATATCCTTGGCGACTTCATCAACAGGGTCAACGCACTTTATCCGTCGGACATTGACAACGACCAGCTCAACTCCCTTCTCACCACCATCAAGAACGAGGGCGACGAGATCGAGATGAGAAACAAGGAAATAGAAAGACTGCAAACGCGACTTGAGAAAGCTGAGGCAACCGTGGCAAAGCTCCGCAAGAAATACGAGACAAAAGAAATCGTAAAGCCCCAGACTCCAACAGCCAAGAAGACCGTAAAGGCAACAAAGGCTAAAAAGAGCGAAGCAAAAGAAGAAGAGCCTGCCAAAGAAGAAGCTGAAGCATAAGACGCGAAAAGGCTGACAACAAAATCAGCACCTTTTCAAATATAAGCACATCTTTCCCCGGCATTTTTTATTGCCGGGGATTTTTTTATTAGATTGTGTAATAACATAAGAGAAACAACGTTATTAAGTTATACACTCTCTAATAATTACAGCCCATGATAAAACGTCTACTCCAAGACAAGCAACCTTCAGAGTTGTCTTTGTATGTAATACGTGAGTTCGCACGCCAATACAAGGCCATTCAAAAACAAGGAAACAACAGTTTATACACGTGCAACATAGCACTATCTTGAAAGATATGGAAAAGACACAGACCATAATCTCACCCTCTTTGCTTTCGGCTGATTTCAGCAACTTAAAATCAGACATTGACATGATTAACCGCAGCGATGCCGACTGGCTTCACTGCGACGTAATGGACGGCGTATTCGTTCCAAACATCTCTTTCGGCTTCCCGGTCTTGCAAGCATTGAAGGGCATATGCAAGAAGCCGCTTGACGCACACTTCATGATTGTAAAACCAGAGAGGTACATAGACACAGCGGCAAAGTCGGGCGTTTCGATAATGACAGTACACCAAGAAGCCGTTTTGCACCTTAACCGAGTGGTAAACCAAATTCACGAGGCTGGCATGAAAGCTGGCGTTGCATTGAATCCTGCCACACCCGTAAACGTGCTTGAGGACATCATCGAAGATGTGGACATGGTGCTACTCATGAGCGTAAACCCCGGGTTTGGTGCGCAGAAGTTCATAGAAAACACTATCAACAAGGTTCACCGTCTCGTAAAACTAATTGAGCAAAGCCAATCCAAGGCCGTCATCGAAGTTGATGGAGGAGTAAACAACGAGACTGCGCCACGATTGGTCAGAGCTGGCGTCAATGTCCTCGTCAGCGGCAGCTACGTGTTCAAAGCCCCCAACCCGGAGGAAGTGATTAAACAACTGAAAAGCCTCTAATATTAAACAACAGAAAGATAATATATCAGAGACTTTTCCCAAAGGTATACAAGGGATTTTTTCAAAGATATACAAAGGAATTTTATCAAAGATATACAAGGAAACTATCCGAAAGATAAAGACTTTTGGAAGAATAAATTAAGCCCAAGCCTTTTATTTATTGAGGCTTGGGCTTTCATTATATCTACTAAATTCCTTGAATAGACTTATAGGTCATCGAAGTTGACTTCTCTCTCCGACTTGTCCTTCTTATTTGACTTCTGTGCTTCATTGCCTTTAGAAGACCTAGGCTCAGAAGTCTGTCCGTCTTCACCCGAAGACTGAGTTATAATAGGCTCGCCATTCTCATCCAAGATCACCTCTTGGTCGCTGATGACACGTGAGCTATCCACGCTTGTGGTATCGCGTACTGCCCTTGGCTGATAACTCTGGCACATGTACATGTCTGATGTTATGCCATCATCGGCCGTTGGCTTCTTGAACCTACCATGATATTTTTGGAAAGCGGGATCTTCCAAAACATAATGATAGAATAAGCCAACAATGGGCAACGCAGTGCGTGAACCCTGACCGAGAGCGCCTGTGCGGAAGTGAATGCTACGATATTCGCCACCTACCCATGCACCAACCACAAGGTTGGGACTTACGCCCTCAAACCAAGCGTCGGAATGGTTATTCGACGTACCCGTCTTTCCACCGAAGTCCGTGTCTCTCGCGCTACCAGCATACTCTGCTGCCAATAAGCTCTGACTTGTTCCGCCTGGCTCACGTGTACCACCAATGAGTAACTGCTGCATCAAGAACGCGCTCTTATATGGAATCACCTGTTCTGCCTCCGTGTTATTCTCATAAATTGTCTTTCCGTCTTTATCAACTATTTTTGAGATGATTACCGGGTCATGATGCATTCCATTGTTAGCTACAGTGCAATAAGCGTTGGTAAGTTCAAGCAACTGGACATCGCTGGAACCAAGAGCCAATGAAGGGGTGTCGTCAAGTGGGCTCTTGATGCCCATTTTTTCCGCCGTGGCGATGATGCGGTTAATGCCCATTTCCTGTCCCAGACGAACCGCGACGGAGTTTATGCTCTTGGCAAATGCGC
Source organism: Lachnospiraceae bacterium (assembly GCA_963588155.1). Classification (GTDB taxonomy): domain Bacteria; phylum Bacteroidota; class Bacteroidia; order Bacteroidales; family Bacteroidaceae; genus Prevotella. Next base: position 8,329 of record CAVAGT010000017.1, read on the forward strand.
CTTTCAAAGGTATAGAATCTCCTGAGAAAGAACCATTCGCATTAGTTGGAGCCCATGTCACGACTTTCTTTTGTGCCTTGTCATACACGTCCATGGAGATGTACTCGTCGCGACGCTTGTCACACGGGGTAAGCCCTTGGTTCATAGCTTCCGTATAAACAAAAAGCTTGAAGGTAGATCCTGGCTGACGCTCTGCCGTCACCTTGTCATACTTCCACGACTTGAAGTCTATATCACCCACCCATGCCTTAACGGCACCTGTCTGAGGCTCCATGGCCAACATTGCGCAATGCATGAACGAAACCATGTATTTGATGGAGTCTTCAGAGGTCATGTCTTTCACGATCGTGCCCTTGTCATAATCGAACAGTTTTACAGGATGCACCCAATCGCGATAATAATAGCTCACAGAGTCTGGCTGGTTGGGATAACGGTTGAGAAGAGCCTTATAGAAAGGTTGCCTTTGGGCAATCTTGTCTATAAAGCCAGGAATCTCATTGCCATTCTCGTCACGCCACGGAGCTTGCTTTAGCCAGTTCTTGGATTGGTTACGGTAGATGCCCCAATGGTTATTGAAGTTTTGCTGAACCTTTTTCATCTGCTCACGCACGGCCTTCTCGGCATATTTCTGCATTCTTGAGTCGAGCGTCGTGTATATCTTCAATCCATCACTGTAGAGGTCATATTTGGCATCTCCATCATCATCACGGAAGTTCTGCTTAAAATAGTCGGCAACATATTCACGGAAATAAAGAGCCTGACCGTCGTAGTTTTCCTCAACCTTGAAATGAAGCACTATCGGAAGCTGCTGCAGCGAATCACACTCTTCCCTGGTCAAGTCGCCATGATGGTACATGTTTGCCAAAACAACATTGCGGCGCTTAGTGCTATTCTCAGGATTTGTCTTGGGGTTATACTTCGAGGTGGCTTTCAGCATTCCCACAAGCACTGCACATTCTTGTGTAGACAGGCTGTCTGGAGTTGTTCCGAAATAGGTACGCGAAGCCGTCTTTATGCCGTAGGAGTTATTACCGAAGTCTACGGTATTGGCGTACATCGTGATGATGTCGCGCTTGTTGTAATAAGTCTCAAGCTTGGTGGCAATAATCCATTCCTTGCTCTTCACTATGAGAATCTTCAAGCCAGGTATCTTGCCGAGAAGACCCGTGGAATACTGCGAACGCACACGGAACATGTTCTTAGCCAACTGCTGAGAAATTGTCGAAGCTCCACGCCCGCCACGATGCAGAATAGCGTCTTTGACTGCCGCAAAGATTCCTACTACATCGACAGCCATTCCTCGTGGACGGCTATAGAAGCGCTCGTCCTCGGTATCTACCAAAGCCTTGAAAAACGAGGGGTTAACTTGGTCATATCTCACAGGCGTGCGGTTCTCGTTGAAGAACTTGCCTATCAGCTTGCCATCGGCACTGTAAATCTCCGAAGCTTGGTTGGATGGAGGATTACAGATGCCAGAGAAGTAGCCCGGGCTCTTGCCAAATAGCCAAAGGAAGTTGATGTCTACGGCACCAAGGTAAATAAAGATAAACATTATGAACGACACAAAACCAACAAGTGTTTTCGTGTACCAAGCCCTGCCCACATACAAACTCTTGTACCAAGGCCAAAGGGCTTTAAGCTTGCGCCATGCCCACTGCACGGCTTTTGTAAGTTTTCCCATAAAGTTCTTTTGCCAGTTACCAATAAGCAACTGATATAATTACTTTGCAAAGATACTTAATAATAGATAAACTACATACTGACAACAAAGATTTTATGTTTTGTTAAAAATAGAACAAGGGGATACACCACAAAGCGTATCCCCTTATTTATTAAGATGTTTATTAACTTTAGAATGGAAATCACTCTTTGGTAATGATTCCGCTCTTAGAAGTCTTCAGGAAATTGACAATGTTCTGCACTTCCTTTCCATCTGGCACCTGCTGCTGAATCTGCAGCGTGGCATCAAAGGTACTGTTCTTGCCATGGAAAAGCAAGCGATAGGCATTTGCCACATGCTTGCGCACCTTCTCGTCAATATGCCATGTCTCCATCATGGTATTGTTAGGACCCGTGTAGGCAATCGGGTTGCCTCCCGCGATAGCGTAAGGCGGAACGTCGTTGGAGAAACGGGTACCTGCCTGAAGCATGGCGAGATCGCCAACACGTGAGCCGGCGTTCTCGATGACAGAGGAACTGAAGATGACTCCATTGCCTATCTCACAATCGCCAGCAATCTTTGTGCCGTAACCGAAAACATTGAAGTCGCCCACCACGGTGTCATGAGAGATATGAACGCTCTCCATGAGGAAGTTGCCATTGCCGATGACAGTCTTGCATCCCTCATGGGTTGCCCTGTTGATGATAACGTTCTCTCTAATGGTGTTGTTATCGCCAATCACGACCTCACTACGCTCTCCCTGGAAGTCGAAGTCCTGTGGAAAAGCACCGATCACCGTGCCTTGGTGAATCTTGTTGTCCTTGCCCATCTTGGTGCCGTTGAGGATACTCACAAATGGGAAGATGACACAATTGTCGCCTATCTCCACGTAGTCCTCAATATACACGAAGGGGAATATCCTAACGTTGTTGCCAATCTTCGCTTTAGGCGAAACCACGGCCTTGTCACTTATCTGATTCATAGTCGCTTCGTTAATTACTAATCAACACTAATTACCAATTATTTGGCACCACCGCCAAGAGCGTAGTAAAGGTTCACGACCGCCTGCATCTTGTAGAAATCGTCCTGCACCTGGTTGAGCTGTGCGTTGAGCAAGTTGCTCTGTGCAGTGATGACCTCAAGATATGTGGAGCCCGCGCTTGCCATGAGGTTACGCGTGTCCTCGACGTTTTTCTTCAACACATCGATACGTTGCGACTCCAACTTGCTCTTCGCGTCAGAGGCATTGTAAAGCACAAGTGCGTTGCTGACCTCCGAGCCAGCCGAGAGCACGCTGTTCTGCCACGTGTTGAGGGCTTGCTTGTATTGATCCTCAGCCACACGCAATCCTGCGCGGAGTTGTCCCTTCATGAAGATGGGCTGCGTGAGCGCGCCAACCGCAGAGAGGAGAATCTTTCCTGGGTTGGTGATTCCCAAGCCACCGCTGTTGGTAAATGCGCCTGAGGCACTGATGGTCAAAGATGGATAGAAACGCGCGCGTGCCGCCTCTATGTTGTAGAAGCAATTGGCAAGTGCCATCTCGTAGGCGTGGACGTCGGCACGGTTGGCAAGCAACTGCACGCCTACGCCTGTGGAGAAGTTAGCAGGAAGGCTCTGCGCGTCGAGCGAACTTCTTGGTATGGCATGAGCCTGCTCACCCATCACCAATGACAGGCTATTCTCCGTCTCGCGAATCTGGCGCTTCAAGTCTTCCTTTTGTGTCTGCACAGAGAGATAATTGCTCTCGGCGCTCTGCACCGCGGTAGACCTGACACCTCTCACCGTCTCCAACTGCACCTTCATGATGTCCCAAGTGTCTTTGCTCAGCTTCTCCATGTCGTTTACTATCTGGAGTTGCTTGTCGAGCATGAGAAGGGTATAGTACATGTTGGCGACATTGGCGATGAGCCTTGTCTGCACTGCCACCTGATAGTCTTTCGTCTGCAGCATTGAGACCTGAGCCGAACGCTTCGCCGCGGTGAGGTTGCCAAAGAGGTTGGCATCCCAACTCGCGTTGATAGGAAGCGAATAGGTCTTGTTGGCCTTCTGCCCGTCCCATGTGGATATGGTGCCTTGTGGCGTAAAGGTGAAGCCTGGAAGGAATGCCAACTTGGCGGCCTTCAACTGAGCCTCAGCCATGTCGACGTTCAAGGCAGCGTTGAGCAAGTCGGGGTTGTTGGCAAGGGCCTTCTCTATGAGCGTCTGCAACTGCGGGTCAGTGAACACAGAACGCCAAGGAATGTTGGCGAACGATGTCGTGTCTGTCACGGCAAGGGTGTCGTTATCGTTGACAGCATCGCGGATAAGCCCGGAGGTGTTGACCGCCGGTCGCTCATACTTGCCGTAAAGGCTCTTGCAGCCCGTGAGAGTCACGGCTGCAAGACCAATGATAAGGAAATTATATCTTTTCATTATTCTCAATCCTTTTTTTCATAATACTGGTCGTGCCAAGCTACAGGAAGCGAGTTGTCTTTCCTGCTTTCCATGTCCGACTCGATGGCGGCGCCGGCATGGGCATACTGGCGAAGCTCGGCCTCAACCTCCTTGTTGTCGGTGTCCTCAAACTTCATTGGCTTGACCTTCTCCTGCAAGAACTGGAAGATGCAGAACAGGGCAGGCACGACAAACAACTGGACAATGGTACCCAAGAGCATACCTCCCACGGCGGCAGCACCAAGGGTCTGGTTACCACTCTTACCGACGCCCGACGCGAACATCAGAGGCAGCAAGCCGATGACCATTGCCAAAGATGTCATCAAGATAGGACGCAGACGGGCCGCGGCACCGAGGATGGCTGAATACCTGATGGCCATACCCGTCTCGCGACGCTCAAGGGCGTACTGCACGATAAGGATGGCGTTCTTGGCAAGAAGTCCGATAAGCATGATGAGCGAGATCTGCATATAGATATCATTGGAGTGACCGAAGATATTGGTGAAGATGAACGCTCCTGCGAGACCGAACGGGATAGACAACATCACAGCCAAAGGCAAGATGTAGCTCTCGTATTGCGCGCTAAGGATCAAGTATACGAACACGAAGCAGAGCACGAAGATAAGCGCGGTAGAGTTGCTCGACTCAGCCTCCGAACGTGTCAAGCCCGAGTACTCGTAACCATAACCCTGCGGCAGAATGTCGCCAGACACTTCCTTGATGGCCTGCATCACCTGACCGTTGGAGTAGCCGGTGTTAGGCGACACGCTCACGTTGATTGAGGTGAAGAGGTTGAAACGTCCGATGTTAGACGGGCCGTAAACCTTGCGCAGCTTCACGAACTCGCTCACCGGCGACATCTCGCCAGAAGAGGTGCGCACGTAGATACGGCTCAGTCCGTCGGGGCGCATGCGGCTCTGCACGTCGCCCTGGATCATCACACGGTAAAGCTTACCGTAGGCGTTGAAGTTGGAAGCGTACAAGCCACCATAGTAACCCTGCATCACGCTGAGCACTGTCGATGGCGATATGCCTGCCTGCTTGGTCTTAGCCACGTCAACGTCAACCATATACTGTGGATAGTTAGGGTTGTAAGATGTCATGGCCTGCTGTATCTCAGGACGCTTGTTAAGCTCGCTGATGAAGTTCTTAGTGATGTCATAGAACTTGTTCAAGTCGCCACCGGTCTTGTCCTGCATGGTCATGGTCACACCGTTCTGCACGGAGAAACCAGAAATCATAGGAGGACCGAAGGCCAGGATCTGCGCGTCCTTGATGGCAGCGGTCTGCTTATAGATCATGCCCAGCACCGAGTTCTGCTCGTAGGGGTTCACCAAAAGTGCCATCGGGTCTTTCTCAGAGATGGCGCGCTTGATGCGTGCCGTGATGCCGCCGGAGCGCTCCTCAAACGACTTCAGCTTGATGATGAACGTGGCCTGGTCGGAACCTTGGCCAGCGATGAAGTTGTAACCAACGATGGCGTTGCGGTGAAGAATGGCTGGGTTGTTCGCCAGCATCTTGTCGACCTCGGCAACGATCTGGTTTGTGCGGTCCTGCGAAGTGCCCGGCTTGGCAGATATGGTAACGAAGATCGTGCCGGTGTCCTCATCAGGCACAAGACCCGTCTTGGTGAACTTCATGCAGAGCACAAGTGCCACGATACCCACGACCACGAGCGCGCCCGTGATGATGCGGTGGTTGATGACGTGGCCCATGCCGACCTTATATTTATTGATGGTCTTGTCGAACATGCGGTTGAAGCCGTTGTGGAAACGAGCCACGAATGTCTTGTTGCTCTCGTTCTCCTCTGCGGCATGGGGTTTCAGGAACATTGCGCACAATGCCGGCGAGAGCGTCAAGGCGTTCAGAGCCGAGATGACGATACTCACGGCCATCGTGACACCGAACTCACGGTAGAACGTTCCCGACGTGCCGCCCATGAAGCTCACAGGCACGAACACGGCAGCCATAACCAACGTGATGGAGATGATGGCGCTCGAAATCTCGTTCATGGCGTCGATGGCGGCGGTCATGGAGTTGTCGTAGCCCGCGTCGAGCTTGGCGTGTACCGCCTCGACCACCACGATGGCATCGTCCACCACGATGGCGATGGCAAGCAGCAATGCCGACAACGTCAACAGGTTGATGGAGAATCCGAATATCAAGAGGAAGAAGAAGGTACCTATCAAGGCCACAGGCACGGCAATCATCGGGATAAGTGTAGAGCGCAGGTCTTGCAGGAACACATACACCACGAAGAACACGAGCACCAAGGTGATGATCAGCGTCATGATAACCTCCTCGATAGAGGCGAAGAGGAAGTCGGTAACGTCGTACATCATCACCACCTTCAACCCAGGAGGCATGCTCTTCTGTGCATCCTCAAGGGCGGCCTTCACGTCGGTAGCAATCTGCGTGGCGTTGGAGCCTGCAATCTGCTGCACCATGCCCATACATGCTGGCTGGCCGTCGTTGTTCAGGTGCACGTTGTACATCAATGAACCGAGCTCTATCTTTGCCACATCTTTAAGGTGCAATGTCTCACCCGTGGTCTTGCTCTGGATCACGATGTTCTCATACTCAACCGGCGTAGACAAGCGGCCCTTGTAGCGAAGGGTATACTCGTAAGCCATGTTTGAGTTCTCACCGAAATTACCAGGCGCTGCCTCGATGTTCTGCTCCGAGAGCACGCCCGTGATGTCGGTAGGAATGAGCCCATACTGCTTCATCTTGTCTGGCTGGAGCCAGATACGCATTGAATAGGTGGCAGTTGAGGGGCTCTGCACGTCACCCACACCGTTGATACGCTTGATGAGCGGCACGATGTTGATGTCGTTGTAGTTTGTGACGAACTGGTCGTCGTAGCGTCCGTCGTCTGACGTTACGGCATACATGATGACGTTTGAGGTCTGGCGCTTCGTCACGGTCACGCCCACCTTGGTCACCTCCGCCGGCAACAGCGCTTGCGCCTGCTGCACGCGGTTTTGCACGTTCACCGCCGCCATGTCGGCATCGGATCCCTGCTTGAAGTAGACGGTGATTGTGGCCATACCGCTGTTGGTGGCCGAAGAGGTCATGTAGGTCATGTTCTCCACACCGTTGATGCTCTCCTCCAAAGGCACCACCACCGACTTCAACACCGTAGCGGCATCAGCACCCGTGTAGGTGGTCGACACCATGATGGTTGGTGGCGCAATATCCGGATACTGCTCGACAGGCAGCGAGGCCAAGCCGATGACACCCAGCAGCACGAGCACGATGGATATCACGGTCGAGAGAACCGGTCTTTTTATGAATTTTGTAAATGTCATAGTTGCTCGAAATTAACTCCTCCTTATTTTCCTGTCATCGCCTTCACAAAGCCCTTGGCTGAGCCTTGGCTGGCGCCGAGCTTCTCGGCCTTCTCTATCTTGTCTTGATACTGCTGCTCGGTGATGGGCTTGATCACCTCGCCGTCGGTGAGCTTGGTTATGCCCTTGCACACGTAGCGGTCGCCTGTGTGGAGGCCATCGGTCACGATGTAGTTCACGCCGTCGTCTTGTGGGTTAACCTTGATGGCGGTGTATTTCACTTTGTTGTCGCTGCCCACGACATACACGAAGATCTTGTCCTGCACCTGCACGGTAGCTTCCTGCGGCACGATTATGGCATTGTTGTTCACGTGGGGCACCACAATCTGGCCCGCGCCACCGCTCTTGAGCAGACGCTCTGGGTTGGAGAAATGGGCAATGAGCGAATAAGCACCTGTAGAAGCGTCTATCACGCCGCTCATCTTCACCACCTTACCTGGCTGGTTGTAGATGGAACCGTCGGCAAGCTGGAGCTTCACCGCTGGCATCTCCTTCAGCACGCCGGCAACGCTTCCGGCTGTCTTCGACATGCCGAGGATGTCGGGCTCGCTCATCGAGAAGAACACCTCCACGGTGCTAACGTCAGACACGGTTGTCAGAGTGTTTGAAGCCGACACGAGGGCGCCCTTCTTGAAAGGCAGGCTGCCCACCACGCCGCTCGCCGGAGCGCGCACCACGCACCACGACAGGGTCTCCTCCGCAGAGGCGAGAGCAGCCTGAGCCTGCACCACTTGTGCCTGTGCGGTGGCAAAGCTGTTCTCAGCCGTCTCCAGCTCATACTGGCCAATGATATGCTGATCAAACAGTTTCTTATTATTATTATATGTGAGACGTGCGGTATTGGCCTGCGAACGGGCAGTGTTCAGGGCGGCACGACACTGGTTCACAGCGGCGCGATAGGTCTCGCTGTCGATGGTGAACATGGGTTGGCCCGCGCTCACCGTCTGTCCCTCATGAACATAAACGTTGGTGATAAAACCCGTGATTTTCGGGTGTACGTCAACATCCTGAATACCCTTGATGGTTGCCGGATAGGTGGTCTGAAGGTCAGCGCTTGAGGTTCCCACCGTCTTCACGGGGAACTCATTGTCCTGAAGATCAGCCAGTCCGCCACCGCTCTTCTTGCCACAAGAAGCAAGGGCCAATGCAGCCAAGGCTACAAACAAACAACTTTTGATTTTCATACCTAAATTTAGAATAATATTATTATCAATTAATCTCTTTCCATGCGAAGGAACATTGCCCACAGTCCACAAAAGGGCACAACTTCCCTGAAAATATGTGCAAAGTTAGCACAATTATTTTACAAAACTATTTTCCGTAATTGAGTTTTTAACAACAATTACAATCGTTTGTCGTTTGTTTATCCCTTGGTAGTATGATAAGGTCTTTAAAGCCACAAAACGCCTATGCCAGGCCCATTTCGGCTGCCTTTTTCTTGAGCAGCAGCATGAGCGGCTCGCGCTCGTTGGGCACGCGGTCGTCGAGCACGGCATCCTTGAGGGTCTGCTTGAGCGTTCCCACCTCACGCGACGGCTTGAGGTTGAACATCTCCATTATCTCGTTGCCGTCTATCACGGGTTGCAGCAACCTCTTGTAGTCGCGCTCCTTGAGGTCGGCAATCTTGACGCGCACCATGCGGAAGTTCTCGCGGAAGCGCGCCTTTCTCACCTCGTTCTTGCTGGTGATGTCGGCATCGCAGAGCCTCATGAGGTCGTCGATGTCGTCGCCTGCGTCGTTGATGAGACGTCGCACGGCGGAGTCGGTCACCTCCTCGTCGGCAATGGCTATGGGGCGCATGTGGAGCTCCACGAGCTTCTGCACGTATTTCATCTTCATGTCCATGGGCAGCTTGAGCCGCCTGAAGATCGACGGCACCATCTTGCCCCCCACAAACGGGTGGTTGTGGAAGGTCCAGCCTTGCGCGGGCTCCCAACGCTTGGTTCTCGCCTTGCCTATGTCGTGGAGCAACGCCGCCCAGCGAAGCCAAAGCGAGGCGGGCTCGCCGTCGGCACCAGGCTTGTTGCCGTCGCACACGTTGTCGAGAACCTCCAGCGAGTGGTAGAAATTATTTTTGTGGCCCTTGCCGTTTTTCGTCTCCACCACGTCGAGGGCGGCGAGCTCGGGCAAGATGAGCTTGAGCAAGCCGCAACGCTGCAGGTCCACGAAGCCACGACTGGGCTGCGCGGTCATCATTATCTTGTTCATTTCCTCGGATATGCGCTCGCCGCTTATTATCTTTATGCGGCCGGCGTTGCGCTCCAAGGCGTCGAAGGTCTCCTCGTCGATGTAGAAACGCAGCTGGGTGGCGAACCTCACGCAGCGCATCATGCGCAGGGGGTCGTCGGAGAAGGTTATGTCGGGGTCTAGCGGCGTGCGGATGATGCCGTCTTCCATGTCGTATATGCCGTCGAAGGGATCCACTATCTCGCCGAAGCGGTCCTTGTTGAGACACACGGCAAGGGCGTTGATGGTGAAGTCGCGGCGGTTCTGGTCGTCTTCCAGGGTGCCGTCCTCCACGTGTGGCTTGCGCGAGTCGTGGCTGTAGCTCTCACGGCGCGCGCCCACGAACTCCACCTCGTGGCCGTGCCATTTCACCTGCGCCGTGCCGAAGTTCTTGAACACGGAGAGGTTGGCGCGTCCCGACAACAGCTTCTTGAACGCCTTTGCCACCTCTATGCCGCTGCCCACTACCACCACGTCGATGTCGTTGCTCGGCCGTTGGAGGAAGAGGTCGCGCACGTATCCGCCCACGACGTAGGTCTCAAGGTTGAGACTGTCGGCGGCTTCCGAAATCTTGTGGAATATGTCTTTGTCTAGCAGCTTGGCCATGTCGGCATCACTCAGCATTCTCATCATCTTGTCGCATTTTTCTAATAGCTTGCAAAAGTACGAATAATTGGCGAATTATCCTGCCTCCACGGCGTCTTTTTATCATATTTCAAGCCCTTTCGGCTTTACGCTGAAAAGCCGACGGGATTCCAGTGCTATGCCGTTGCCTTTCCAGTGCTATGCCGACGAGATAGCAGTGCTATGCCAAAGCGATGCCTGTGAGACCCGTGCCCGCCCCCTGAAAAGCCATTCAGCAAGGGGCCATGCAACGCAATATCCTGTCACCACGGATTTTTTTTGGATATTCAGAAAAAAAGCGATAACTTTGCGTGGATATACAATAATCGGACGGAAATACGGTTATTAAAATATAAACGGACAAAACTCAGGAAATGAAAAAAATCATCATATTGCTGCTTCTCGCGTTGCCTCTGCAGATGCTCGCCCAATCGTCGATGACCGACTCGCAGGTGGCGAGCTACATCCAGCAGGAGATGAAGCGTGGCACGTCGCAGTCGCAGATAGTGACCCACCTCATGCAAAACGGCGTGGACATCTCGCAGATAAGGCGAGTGAAGAAGGCTTACGAGCGCGCCAAAAACGACACGGGGCTGGGCGACGTGACCACCGCGCGCAGCCAGAGCCGCATGAGGCAGGCCAACGGCGTGGGCAAGCAGGGCACCGGCGACAAGCAAGCCGACCGTCTTGCCACACAGGAGGCAAACGCGCAGAGGAGCGCCACGACCACGCAGCGTGTGGCGGGCAACACCTCTTGGCAAGAGCAATACGACGAGGAGGACACCGACTTCAAGAAATACCAGGAAAACATAGCCGCCTTCGCCGAGGACGACGACGCGCAAGACAGCGACAACGTGAAATCGAACAAGAAGAAGGTGTTCGGACGCGACATTTTCTCTAACAAGAACCTCTCGTTTGAACCGCTGATGAACATCGCCACGCCCCAGAACTACGTGCTAGGAGCTGGCGACCAAGTGTCGGTCGACATCTATGGCGCGTCGCAGAAGTCGGTAGACTGCACCGTGTCGCCCGACGGCGACATCGTGATCGAGGGCTACGGCCCCATCCGCCTTGGCGGTCTCACCGTGGCGGCGGCAAAGGCCAAGCTCCGCTCCACCCTCGGCTCGCGCTACCAGTCGAGCCGCATCAACCTGTCGCTCGGACAGACACGAACGGTGTCTATCAACGTCATGGGCGAGGTGAAGAAGCCGGGCACCTACACCCTGTCGGCGTTCGCCTCGGTGTTCAACGCCCTCTACATGGCGGGCGGCACCAACGACATAGGCACGCTGCGCAACATCAAGATCTACCGCGCCAACCGCCTCGTGAGCGTGTGCGACATCTACGACTACATTCTCAACGGCAAGATGACGGGCAACGTGCGCCTGCGCGACGGCGACGTGATAATCGTGGGGCCATACGACTGCCTCGTCAACGTCACGGGCAAGGTGAAACGCCCCATGTATTACGAGATGAAACGCAACGAGAGCCTGCAGACGCTGCTGCGCTACTCGGGAGGCTTCGCAGGCGACGCCTACAAGAAGGCGGTGCGCGTGAACCGCAAGACGGGACGCGAATACGCGGTGTACAACGTGGAGGAGTTTGACATGAGCTCGTTCCAGATTGCCGACGGCGACTCGGTGAGCGTCGACTCCATCCTGGCCCGCTACGCCAACACGGTAGAGGTAAAGGGTGCCGTGTTCAGACCCGGCATGTACCAGCTCGGCGACGGCATCAACAGCGTGCGCACGCTCGTGCAGCACGCCGAGGGACTGACCGAGGACGCCTTCACCGCGCGCGCCGTGATGCACCGCATGAAGGAGGATCGTACGCTGCGCGTGATACCCGTGGACCTGAAGGGCATCATGGAGCAGACCGTGGCGGACATCCCACTGAAAGAGAACGACGTGCTCTTCATCCCAACGAAGCAGACGGCGATGAACGAGCAGACCATAACCATACAGGGCGAGGTGATGTACCCTGGCGTGTACAAGTATGCCGACAACGAGACCCTTGAGGACTTCGTGCTTCAGGCTGGCGGCCTCACCGACAAGGCGTCGACCGTGAGGGTCGACGTGGCGCGCCGCGTGAGCAACCCCAAGGCGAAAGCCACCGACAACGTGATATCCAAGGACTTCTCGTTTGCCTTGAAAGACGGCTTCGTGGTGGATGGCGAGCAGGGCTTCGTGCTCCAGCCATTCGACGAGGTGTTCGTGCGCAAGGACCCGAGCTACTCTGCGCAGCAAAACGTGAGCATTGAGGGCGAGGTGACCTTCCCCGGCACCTACACGCTGTCGCGCCGTGGCATGAGACTCACCGACCTCGTGGCGGCGGCAGGAGGAACCACTCCCCAGGCCTACGTCCATGGAGCAAGGCTCGAGCGCCGCACCAACGAGGCCGAGCGCAAGCGCATGGAGACGGCACTGCAGATGCAGAACGAGATGTTGCAGCAAGAGCTGTTGTCGCTCGCCGCGAGCCAGACCTCGGGAACGTCGCTGCAGCAGGTGGGCCAGCAGAGCAAGGACGAGCAGCTGAAGAAGTTCCAGGTGCCCGACACATACCCCGTGGGCATAGAGCTCGACAAGGCTCTCGCCGACCCCAACGGCGATGCCAACATCGTGCTGCGCGAGGGAGACCGCCTCGTGCTGCCGGAGCACACCGCCACAGTGAAGGTGAACGGAGCGGTGATGTATCCCAACACCGTGAGCTTCATCAATGGCAAGGGCGTGAGCTATTACATCAACGCCTCGGGCGGATACAGCAAGAACGCGCGCAAGAGCGGCGCATACGTCATCTACATGAACGGCATGGTGTCGAAATCGTCGAAGGCGAAGATCGAGCCGGGCTGCGAGATCGTGGTGCCAAGCAAGATAAGGCGCCGCACCAGTCCCGCCGAGGCTCTCAACATAGGCTCAAGCATGTCGTCTATCGCGGCGATGATAGCCACGATAGCCAACATGGCGAAATAGCGGCAAGCGTCATCACCGGCGCTTACCCACCTTTCTCTCACTCAGCTCATAACTCGCTATGAATAAGCACCTTGTGCTTTTAGCGAGGAAGATGTGGAGTATATAAACGACAAAGGCCGTCGGCGACAACGCTAATTGGTGGAACTAACAATTCTCACAATGGAACAAGACACAGAAACACGTAGAACCGAATTTGCCGTGTTTTGCATAGAGAACACGGCAGAACGTTTAAAATGCGATGGCCAAGATGTCATTGACGCATTGAATAAAACCAAAGGAGTAGAGAATTTCATATATCCCAGTTTTGAAGCTCTTCATACACAAAGCAAAGATTATATAGTTGACGAAATAATAACTTATCTCAAAGAACACAACCAAAAAATATTAGTCAAATAATGATTGTATATCATGGCTCAACTGATATCATAACAAATCCACTTGTAAATGTCGGAAGGAGTAATCTGGATTTTGGTAAAGGATTCTATGTCACCGTTCTTGAGAAGCAAGCCGTGGCTTGGGCGACACGCCCGGCAAACATGGGAAAGAAGAAACATCTCAATGTTTACGAATTGGATGTCAATGGGATAGAACAAGAAGGCTATAGATCACTGAGGTTCAAAGAATATGGACAGGAGTGGCTAGACTTTGTCGTTGCCAACAGGAAAGGGAGTCAACATTGGAAAGAGTTTGACCTAATTGAAGGTGGTATAGCAAACGACAGGGTTTTCAACACTGTAGAACTATATTCAGCAAGACTGATAACAGCCGAAGAGGCTCTGCAAAGGCTGCGATATTATAAGCCCAACAACCAAATATGCATTATAAACCAAGAGATAATAGACAAGCATCTGAGATTCGTAAAATCAATAGCAATCAAGGAAAATGATTAAGGACAATCCTCTTATCAATAAGACCCTCTTGCAAATGAAGTTTGCGAGAATCATAGTCATCCTTTCTGAGCGTCTCAACATTCCTCAAAGCTCGGCCTTGCGCCTCTTCTATTCCACGAGAGTGTACCAATACATGTGCAACCTGCAATTTCATCTGCACAACATGAGCGACGCTTATTGCGCTGACGAGGTAATGCTTGAAATAGAGAATGCCTAATCTTCTTCTCGTTCATCGCTCTTTGAAAGATATTCATGATGAAATAAGGCCTTGGAGATAGCGAAAGTCATGCTCCAGAAAGGCATGACGACTAAGGCCATCGGCGACATCACGGGGTTGACCGAGAAAGAGATTACCAGCCTCAACGATTGACGTGCAGGGCGCGGGTCCTGTGCCCGTCCGCGAGACGAAAGGGACAACGACAACACGCAAAAAGACACTCAAACATTTCATGCAGGCTCAGTTGACTTCTGCAAATGCTAAACTAAAGGATAAAGACTGTAATTTGTATCCAAGGACTTGTTTATCCAGTGGAAAATAGATATTTTTGCAAGCACAAATAAGTATGATAAAAAATAGCCCAAAGACGAAGAATATGACGATCACAAAAGAAACTGCCATGGCACGGTTCATGGCTTCAAAAAAGAAGAAGCAAGATTATATTAAACAGCTTGAGAAAAGGATGAAAGCAGAACATGAAAAGTCTACTGGAGCATGAGGCTTATCAGTTTGTCATAGCTAACGTCAATCACAAACCTTCACCAAACGATCCAAAGGTCAAGTATACAGTTCTTGCCATCATCGAGCAATTCTTTATTGAGAACAACACGATTCTCTTATATATCTGCGAGACAGGCGACAATAGGCAATCATTAAGAAGCAGGCTTTTCGATAGATGGTTTAGCACATACCAGCATCGCAAGTACTTCACTTTTTTAAGCTCTACAGTCAGAGATGAGGAGGGCACGGACAATTATGTTTCTCTGATCATAAGAAATGACAACCCCAACTACTCTGAGGTTATAAGCGATTATGCGGGAACCATCCAATTCTTTACAAACAAGCCATAATGCATGACGATAAAGGCAGTCGGCGACATCACGGGGTTGACAGAGGAAGAGATTACCAGCCTCAACGATTGACGTGCAGGGCGCGGGTCCTGTGCCCGTCCGCGAGACGAAAGGGACAACGACAACACGCAAAAAGACACTCAAACATTTCATGCAGGCTCAGTTGACTTCTGCAAATGCTAAACTAAAGGATAAAGACTGTAATTTGTATCCAAGGACTTGTTTATCCAGTGGAAAATAGATATTTTTGCAAGCACAAATAAGTATGATAAAAAATAGCCCAAAGACGAAGAATATGACGATCACAAAAGAAACTGCCATGGCACGGTTCATGGCTTCAAAAAAGAAGAAGCAAGATTATATTAAACAGCTTGAGAAAAGGATGAAAGCAGAACATGAAAAGTCTACTGGAGCATGAGGCTTATCAGTTTGTCATAGCTAACGTCAATCACAAACCTTCACCAAACGATCCAAAGGTCAAGTATACAGTTCTTGCCATCATCGAGCAATTCTTTATTGAGAACAACACGATTCTCTTATATATCTGCGAGACAGGCGACAATAGGCAATCATTAAGAAGCAGGCTTTTCGATAGATGGTTTAGCACATACCAGCATCGCAAGTACTTCACTTTTTTAAGCTCTACAGTCAGAGATGAGGAGGGCACGGACAATTATGTTTCTCTGATCATAAGAAATGACAACCCCAACTACTCTGAGGTTATAAGCGATTATGCGGGAACCATCCAATTCTTTACAAACAAGCCATAATGCATGACTGCAAAGGCAGTCGACGACACAACGGGGTTGACCGAGAAAGAGATTACCAGCCTCAACGATTGACAGGCAGGGCGCGGGCCCTGTGCCCGTCCGCGAGGCGAAAGGTTGCAAAGGCACAGAGCGTAAAAAATAGTGGTATCCGCAAGGCGCATTACGAATTAAAACACCAACAACAATGACAGCATTAGAACTAAACGCTGCCGTTTACCAGGAATTACAAGCCATCTCTGGTAACGAGGACTATATGCGACAAGTATTAGACTTGATAAAAAAACTCACGAAACTCTCTAAGAGCACAGATGCAAGGGCAGAGAAAATCAAAGTCGACCCAAGCCGTCCTTCTGCCCTCGACAAGTTTGTAGGCATGGCATAACCAGACAGCAATGACGACAAAAGTGCCAAAGAACAATATTTTCAGGAAAAATACGGGAAATACCTATGAGAGCCTTCCTAGACGCAAATATCATCATGGATTTTCCTGGAAACAGGGAAATGCATGAAATTTACAGCCGCCATCATAAAAAGTGCTGAATCTGACACCACTGTTTATCAAGCATAAATTATAACAAGACATGGATAGAGAACAAAATAAGGAAGAAGTCATAGACCTGCGCGAGATATGGGCAAGCATAAAAAAGCGGAAGAAATGGTTCTTCATAGCTTGGCCCATCACTCTGGTCTTGTCTTCCCTCATCATCATCTGCGTCCCAAGGACATATTCCACGAGCACCGTCGTGGCTCCAGAGATGAACATTCCAACATCAGGAGGTTCATTAAGCGATATTGCTTCGAGTTTCGGCATTGACATAGGCAACCGCACGTCCACCGATGCCATCTATCCAAGTCTTTATCCAGACTTGATGGAGGATAATGGATTCATCTACAGCCTGTTCAACATACGTGTAAAAAGCGCTGACGGAACCATAGATACTACGTTCTATGCCTACAAACGCTATTTCACAAAATCCCCCTGGTGGTCTGTGGCAACGAACAAACTAAAAAGTTTGCTTCCTAAACCAAAAGACCACCAAGGCAAGACCAATGCAAATGAAGCCTTCAACCCCTATCACCTTTCTAAAGAAGATGACACCGTAATGGGAGCCATCAGGCAAAACATCAGCATCAGCGTAGACAAGAAAAACGATGTCATCACCATTAGCGCAGAAGCTCAAGACCCTCTGATCTGCAAAACCATAGCCGACTCGGTGAGACAACGCTTGCAAGAGTTCATCACATCATACCGAACGAAGAAGGCTCGAAATGACGTTGACTACTATGCCAAGTTGACGGCCGACGCAAAAGCAGATTACGAACGGGTTCGCCAGACATACAGTTCCTATGCAGATGCCAATATGGATGTCATTTTGGAAAGCTACAAGTCGAAGACTGAAGACTTGGAGAACGACATGCAGTTGAAATACAACACCTACACGTCATTGCAAACACAATTGCAAGCCGCACGGGCCAAGTTGCGCGAGAACACGCCCGCCTTCACCCTGCTCAAGGGTGCAGCCGTGCCAACCAAGGCTTCGGGGCCGAAACGTATGATTTTCATATTGGGAATGCTGGTGATAGTTACCGTCATCATAATCATAATTTCCACGAAAGATCTTATAATGAGAAACTAATTATCCTTCAGCACACAAATGTCTGCAACAAGTAACACAAAGCAGAATCTTTCTTTCACAGACAGTAAAGGTAATACCAAACGCATTATCTCAAACTCTCTGGCTTTGTTCCTACGCATGATTTTTGTTACCATAATCAACATTTACTCCGTCCGTTTCGTACTGAAAGGACTTGGAATTGTTGATTATGGAATATTCTATGCTATCTCAGGAGTGGTTCTTATAGGAACATTTCTCATTCCTGTCATATCTTCTTCCCTACAGCGCTTTTACTCTTATTCCTTAGGAAAGAAAGACGCGAAAACCTTAAGCTCATTGTTCCCAATCAGCTGCAACATTGTTCTGGCTTTGTCGGCCATCATATTCTTGATATTGGAAGTCGTAGGTCTTTGGTACATCAACAATCATCTCAACATCCCCGCAAACAAAACCGACATTGTCATATGGGTCTACCAAGCAGCAATAGCCTCCTTCATTTTCACAATATGGCTCGTTCCGTTTACTGCATTAATATTTTCCCATGAGGACATGAAAATCTATGCAGTTCTCTCCTGCATGGACTGTGCCCTGAAATTTGCAGCAGCGTTGGCTATATCTTATGTAGGAGGCTCTGCACTATTATACTATTCGGTAGCACTTCTTCTCATTTCCCTGATATTGGTTTTAACCTACTATCTTGTTTCTAAAAGGAAATATCCAGAATGTGAGTATCATCTTGTTTCCGAGAAAGCACTATACAGAAAAGTATTGGCATTCTCAGGCTGGACCCTGTATGGTGCATTAGCAGGCACAACCTTGATTCAAGGAAGCGTTATTACGCTTAATTTTTTCTTCGGCCCACTGGCAAATGCAGCTTTTGCTGTAGCCAACAACCTCTACAACGCATTCAACTCTCTTGCGAACAGTGTGGCTTTGTCATTCAAGCCTGCAATGGTAAAAGTGTATGCAGAAGGAAACGATGCTGAATTAGGGACGCTTTTCTATCTTAACAACAAGTTGATATTATATATGATGTCTGCCGTTTCCATCCCTGCAACAGTAGAGATGAGAACCATTCTTTCTCTTTGGTTAGGAGACTACACCGAGAACATGGTCGTTTATTGTAGGCTCTTTATCATCTACACCGTATGCCAAGTGATGCATCATCCCATTACGACCATCATACAATCAACGGGAGACATAAAAAAATATTTTGTTTCCGTGGAGACCCTTATGATACTGAGTCTACCGATAAATATCATCTTATTTGAAAACAAGTTTCCATCATTTTATCTGTTTATCACCATCATCATTTGCTGTGCATTATCACATGTTACACGAGTTGTATGTCTGAAAAAGAAAATGAGCAACTTCTCCATTAACAAGTATATGAAAGAAATAATATTACCAGGAATTCTCATCGTGTTTCTTTCTTTCTTTGCTTCATATATCATACACCAGGCCATTACGCATAACATGGTGCGTTTCGCAGTTGAATTTGTGACAGTCCCCACGCTGTTATTCGCATTGGCTTTTCTGCTTGGCATCACCTCTGCAGAGAGAAGAGGACTCATTCATTTTGCTACTTCTAAATTGAGAAGATAAGAACATGGCATATTTAATATTATTATTCTTCTTTTCTTCTTGCTTAATTGCATACATTGAAGACTTATTACCGAAAAAGCAGTTGTATTTGACATATGCATTTTTCGGTGTATGTCTTGTGCTTATGTGCGGCTTTAAGGAAATTGGACTTGATCCTGATTCTGAAAACTATGCCCAGACATTCCAAAACTACTATACAGACAAGGCGCAAGAAGGCGTAGAATTCACATTCATCGCCATATCGGCTTTTTTGAATCTTTTCACGGATGACGCACATATCCTATTTCTCTTCTATGCCATTATGGGAGTTTCTTTAAAGATGTTTGCTTTTACCAGGTTCAACAGCAATCACATCTTTTTATTACTCACGGCATACCTTTCCTATTACTACGTAGTGCAGGACATGATGCAGATACGAACAGGAGTAATGACAGGCATGTTGCTCCTTGCCATCAAGGAAATCTGCGACCATCGACGATGGATTGCACTGGCCTACATCATAGCCGGATCTTGTTTTCACATATCAGGTATCCTGTTGCTTCCTTTTCTGTTCCTTAAGAACAAGCCATTTACTTTGATTACAAAATGTGTGTGGTCTTTTATAGTTATCGCCGCATTGATGCTGAGTGCAAAAGGAGGAAATATCATGGACATCCTACAATACATACCATATGTAGGAGACAAAATGTCCATTTACCAAAAGGCAGCTGAGGCTGGAACTTCCCAAAGCACCATCAATGGTTTTGGCGTTTTTCATGTGGCCTCCGTGCTTGTGTTCCTTTACTTGATGATTATGTCCAGGACAGTAGAAGCAGAAGACAAGTTTTTTCCATTGTTGATGCGTCTTTATGCCATTGGCCTCATATCATACACTCTACTCGGATTTATACCTGATCTGGGAGCCAGAGCCAGCCACGTGTTCCGCATAGTAAGCATCATGTTAATAGCCGACACAATGTACACCATTCGTCCTCGGTGGGCAGGCATACTGTGTTCACAGGTAATAGCTTTGTTCTACCTCAATTATGAATTGCAGTTCATTCAGTTTGCCTTCCTCTGGAAGACAGCTGGAGCAAATTGAATTTTAAGAAATGAAAATAATCATCCGTTTATTCGCAAACATCATTCATCTGCTGTTCAAGTACTCTTTCATTGAAAAACTTACTAATGCCAAGGACGTTTTCTATTCAGGGTGGATTAAACATGAGTTTCATTCGTGTGGAAAGAACTGCCTGTTTCAGGGTTTCTCTTCTCTGAAAGGTGCCAGGCACATCAGTATCGGGGCGAATATGTACTGTGGCAAAGATGTAGTATGGGAAGTTTATGACGCATACGGGCAACTATCGTTCACTCCTCACGTGAAGATTGGTGACAACAGTAGCTTTGGCGACAATGGGCACCTCACGTGCACTAATTCCGTTACAATAGGAAACGGAGTCAGAATAGGCCGGAAGGTTTTCATTTGCGACAACTCACATGGAAAATGCACAAGACCCGAACTGGACATGCCTGCTAACGTACGTGCCATGTACAGCAAAGGTCCAATTGTAATTGAGGACAATGTCTGGATTGGCGAAATGGCATGCATCCTACCAAACGTAAAAATCGGGAAAGGTAGCATTATAGGAGCCAACGCCGTCGTTACAAAAGACATCCCAGCCTACGCACTG
Organism: Lachnospiraceae bacterium; assembly: GCA_963588155.1. Lineage (GTDB taxonomy): Bacteria > Bacteroidota > Bacteroidia > Bacteroidales > Bacteroidaceae > Prevotella. Next base: position 29,210 of record CAVAGT010000017.1, read on the forward strand.
GCTTGTGGAAACCCTGCTAAAGTGATAAAGATTATCGAATAAGACAAGAACCAGTAAGCGATGAAAGCAAGATTAATTGCATTATACCTCCCTCAATTCCACCCCATCCCCGAAAACAACCGTTGGTGGGGGGCTGGCTTTACCGAATGGACCAATGTGGCCAAGGCGAAACCTCTTTTCAAAGGTCATGTACAGCCTAAGATTCCCGCAGATTTAGGTTTTTATGACCTGCGGTTACCTGAGGTGCGCGAGCAGCAAGCTGCACTTGCTCGTGAAGCAGGAGTTGAAGGTTTCTGTTACTATCACTATTGGTTTGGCGGCAAGCAACTGCTCGAACGCCCCTTCAACGAAGTATTGGCGAGCGGCAAACCCGATTTCCCCTTCTGCCTATGCTGGGCTAATCACTCATGGTCAAACAAAACATGGAGCCGCAAATCCAACATGCAGAGTAACTCCATGTTGATAGAGCAGACCTACCCAGGTTACGAGGACGACTACAATCATTTCATGAGCGTACTCCCTGCCTTACGCGACAAGCGCTACATCACCGTAGACGGCAAGCCGGTATTCTTCTTATACAACCCTTGGGAGCACACCAAAGTGAAAGAATGGATAAAGACTTGGAGGAAGTTGGCATACGAAAACGGGCTACCAGGCCTGCACCTTGTCAGCATGTGCGATGCCACCTTAACTTTCAGGATACATCCCGATGGCAGCAAGTCAAGAGTACTGCCAAATGTGGAAAGTAGCGAAGATCTCTTCCAGACAGTTCTCGACATGGGGTTTGATGCTATTAATTGCGTGGGAATGCGCCGTGGAGAGCTACTCAGCGAGGGTCGTTTGCTAAACCTTTGCAAGACCGTTCTGCGAAAAGCGGGTGTACCTGTCGGCAAGTATTTCAATTATTCAAAGACTGTAAAAGGTTTCTTTCCCCCTGAAACCAAGTGGGAAAACATATACCCGACCATCGTTCCGCAATGGGACCGCAGCCCAAGAGCAGCCACACTTGACGGCATTTACACACATGCCACTCCCAAAGCATTTGAAAAACATATCAACGACGCTTTAAAGTACATAAAGGAGAAGTCACCAGAACACCAAATCCTTATTCTCAAATCATGGAACGAATGGGGAGAAGGAAATTATGTCGAGCCTGACCTGGAATTCGGTCATGGCTGGCTGGATGCCATAAGAAACGCTATCGTTTAAAATAAAACTTGTATGAGAATAAAGATCATTCCCACAGGAGGACTTGGCAACAGGATGAGAGCCATTGCCTCCGGCATTACCATAGCTAAACATTATCAAGCCTCAGTAGAGATTCTATGGAATGTGCGAAAAGGTTTGCATGCTGAATTCGGCCAGCTATTCTGTCCACTAGACAACTCGTCCATACTTATGACGACCAACACATCCTGGCTGTACAATATAGAATTTCGTAAAGAATATCTGCTGAGGTTGCCTTTTCTAAGACTTGCATCAAGCAAAGTCTTATACAACTTCAACACCTACGATAAGAAAGGAAAGGATATCTTCCAGACAATAGGAAACAAAAAAACAAAAGAACTTGTGCTCATTTCCGGGAATGCCATGTGTAAGGATTATGACATGAAGAGCCTATTCGTCCCCTGTAAAGATATACAGGATGATATCGAAAAAGTTCTTTCTCGATTTTCCGACAACACCATTGGCATTCACATTAGGCGAACAGACAATAAAAAATCCATCAAATTGTCTCCTTTAGCCACCTTCTATTCACTGATGGATACAGAAATAGAAAAAGACAGGAGCATACAGTTCTACCTGGCAACCGATGACGAGAATGTCAAACATGAGATGACAAAGCGATTTCCCAATCGAATTATCACCCAATTTGAAAAGGCTGACCGTGATAGTCTTGAAGGAATGCGATTTGCCGTGAACGACTTATACTGTCTCAGCAAAACCAAGAAGATTATCGGTAGCCTGTATTCTTCTTATTCGCATATAGCCTCGGAACTGGGCCATATCCCGATTGAGTATGCTACAAAGAAGGAAAGAGCCCGTTGACGTGGGTTGCCGATGCCTGGGTGTCTACTGGTAAACCCTTATCCAGTCAATCTCTGTTTGGTAAACGTGGTTCACGTCAGGCTGATGCCATCCTTTTTGTCCGGTACTCTGGTTGACAACTATGTAATATGGCCTATCGAAAGTCCATTGCCCTTCCGCCAACACTTTTTCATCCTTGGATTTTTCATAATATCCCGTGGTCTTTCCGTCTATGGTAAACATGATAGATGTCGGGGTCCACTCTACGCCATATATATGCCATTGGGTAACGTCCAACGAATGTGGGAAAGCATTATTTTCTTTACGTCCCAACGTAAATGTTCTATGGTTATGGACTGTCTGATGAGCCTTGCCGTCATTGCCAAAAGTCTCAAAGATATCAATTTCCCCATACCAGTACGGAGCATTTTTCTGGTCTGCGGGCAATAGCCAAACCGCAGGGAAATTTCCTTCCGTATTGCTGGTCCTCAACCGCACGGCAACTTTTCCATACTTGAACTCAAACTTGTCCTTTGTGGAAAAGGCACATGTCAGCATCTCTGCCGTGTCCTTAGAGTTCAGAGTATTGCGAATGGCCTTACAGACCAGCTTTCCATTTGTTATGTCATAGACTTCCCGAACATTCGATATTTGCCTCGCCCACATATATTTCTTTCGTTCGGGAACACTCCAATATTTAGAATTGACGGTACTTCCTTTTCTGCCATTGAATTCGTCTCTGAAAACCAATTTGTACTTTTTCTTAGATACAGGATCCTTGACCGACAAAGCAATCGTATCAGAGCTGAGCAGCAACAACATGACCCCAATGGTCAGTTTTGTCAAACATTTCATATGTGATACACTTTTCTTAAAACAAAATTAGTCTTTTTCCTCAAAACGAACGCATATTTTTCTTTATTATTTGCGACATGCACGCTTTTTTTGTATATTTGCCTTTAAAAATACCACGAGGTAAGCCTTTATGAGAAAGCTACTGTTCATATCATTTCAAGACTTTCATTATGTCAATGACGGTGGAAGCCAGGCCAATAAGCGCAACGCAGAAATGTGCACACGCATCTTCGGCAAGGAAAACGTCGATTATTATTATATAAACGACCCTGATAAAAGAACAACCCCTCTTTCACTACTTCGTTCCGCTTTGCTCTTTCCATTTGGTTATTTCAATGGTTTGACACCCACCAAGCTTCATGCCATTATCGACAAATCCTCGGAATACGATTACATTTTCATCAGCACCAGCATTTTCGGCCTAATATCAAAGCAACTAAAGGAGCATGGATATAAAGGAAAAACCATTTGCTTCTTTCACAACGTGGAGAGTCTCTATTACGAAGCAAGGGTAAGCAAGAACTTACCATTTAGACACATTATCATTGACTGCGCTGCCAAGAACGACCAGTACAGCATTTGCTATGCAGACCTTTCTGTTGGCTTGTGCGAGCGCGACAGCAAAATCATGAAGAAACTGTATGGGAAAGCCTTTGATGCACTTGTGCCAATAACTTTCACTGACAAGTGCGACAAAAGAACGGCTGACACGTATGCTCTGACATCTGCAAAACCAAAATGTTTTTTCATTGGAAGTAATTTCCCTGCAAACTCAAAAGGGATTCTGTGGTTTGTCAAGAATGTCCTGCCCCATGTCAATATTGACTTTAGAATCATAGGCAAAGACATGGATTTGCTAAAGGCTTCTCAACCTATCCTGAACGACATTCCTGTGTTTTCCAACGTCCCCAATCTTGCCCCCTTTTTCGAGGAAGCCGATTTCATGGTTTTCCCAATTTTCTCGGGCAGCGGCATGAAGGTTAAAACCTGTGAAGCGCTTATGTATGGAAAAAACATATTGGGTACCACAGAGACATTTGAGGGTTACGACCTCAACACGGACTCGTGCGGCAAACTATGCAACACTGCCGAAGACTACATAAAAGCCATCAATTATTTCGCCCTGCATCCCCTGCCCAAATACAACGCCTACTCTCGCTCGGTATTTGAGGACAAGTATTCGGATGATATCGCAAGAAAGGCATTTGGGACAATATTTCAATCAGAATAAGGAACAGGATGCCATCTCTTGCCATCATAAACAAGCCATGACCGGAAAAGAATAATGAACGAAAAGACAGTTTAAGGTATGAAAGTTTGGGTATGTCTGGATAAAATGTTACATTTGCATATTCCAAATAAGAATGCGGCTATTTAGATATGTACAAAGATTTGGTCTCCATTATCATGCCAGTACACAACTCCACCAAATATGTTGGCGAAGCGATAACGTCTGTTATCAACCAAACCTATGATAGCTGGGAACTATTGGTTGTCGACGACTTCTCAACCGACGACTCCGTAGACATCGTCAAACAATTCGCTAACAACGACCCGCGAATCCGCCTTCTCTTCAACGCAAGGCATCTCAAAATGCCTTCAGCGCCTAGAAGCATGGGAGTGCAGCATGCCCAAGGACGGTTCATCGCCTTTCTGGATAGCGACGATTGTTGGTTGCCCAATAAGTTGGAGGAGCAAATACCCCTCTTCAGCAATCCCGAAGTGGCCATTGTCTATTCCAACTACGAAAAGATATCCGAAGATGGGCAACGCGCCAACCGAATTGTTGTAGCACCCCGACAAATAGATTATGCCCATATGCTTTACGGGAATATCATCGGAAACCTAACAGGAGTGTACGACAGGGCGAAAGTGGGAACTATTGCCATTCCCGACGTTCACCACGAAGATTATGCCATGTGGTTGTCAATCCTAAAAAAGGGATTTATTGGGCTAAACACCAATGACACTCATGGGCTTTACAGAGTTATGAACTCTTCTGTTTCTTCTAATAAGTTGAGCCTTTTATCATGGCAATGGAACATTTATAGAAAGACTGAGAAACTCTCTCTTATTAAGTCCGCATATTATTACATCCATTATGCCATTAATGCTTACAGAAGAAATAGAATCTAATAATGGACCTATTGCTGAGTTTAGTATTATATACATAATCCCACCAAAGATTAGAATCCACTCTGCTGTATTTTTACATACCCATACCGAATAGTCTATCCATTTTATTTAGTTAAAAAAGAGGTGTACAAAAAACACATGGCAATGTTGAAGAGGAAGAATACCTGTTAGAGTTTTTCTCTTTCTAATATAGCGTTTCAATCTCTTCCACTGACAACCCTGTCACCTTGGATATGGTTGCGTAAGGGATACCTTCTCGCACCATGTTTCGGGCTATCTCCACCGCCTTGTTTTTAGTGCCAATGGCAATACCCTTCTCTGTGCCGATGGCAATGCCCTTCTCTATACCCTTCTCCATTCCTTCTTTCTTGGCAGCGTCTATGCCGTTCTTGATGTCGCGATAGGCGTTGACGCTAAGCTCATAGGCGCGGAGATCCTCTGTGGTAAGCTGGGATATCTCGGCGGTCTTGAAGTCGGTAAGCGGATTGATGTATTTTTCCCCTGATTGTAACATAGCAAAGCTATTTTCGGCAAATTTAAGCAATAAAGTTGAGAGAAGCAAGCCAAACGACGGTTCTTTTATGCTGAAAGCCGAATTTTCCTTCAGTCGGATAGAGAGGGGATTGATGATGGCGATGGTTTTCGTTAAGTGGTGTGGACGGCCATTCGGGGTGCGGACGGCCACAGGGGCCGCACCCTGCAAAGCCATATCGTTTGGTTGGCTCTGGGGTTCATGTTCTCCGTGACTTTCGTGGACTGCCTTACTTGCTAAAATTTCCGCGACATTTTGAGATTAAAAATATTATTGCTAAATTTGCAGCGACTAATCACTTCTGAGCTATGACCGACATAACCATTAGAGTAGAAAACGACAATCTTTTTCATAGCATTGAAAATGTATTGAATGCCTTAAAAGGCATACAGATATTGAGTATAAAGAAAAAAAAGTCTTTATATGATCCAGAGAATGGCACGCCCCTAAAAGACAGTATCATAGAGAATATTGATGATGTGAAAAGTGGCAGGGAGGAGACTTATTCATTTGACGACCCCGATGAGGCGATGAAATGGTTGAAATCATGAAATATACTGTTCGTTTTTCAACATCATTTAAAAAGTCATTCAAAAAATGCATGAGAAGAGGATACGACGAAAACATATTTCAACAAGCTCTGTATATTCTCATGGAAGAGGGAAGACTACCAAGCAAGTACAAACCGCATGTTCTCCAAGGGGATTGGAATGGCTTTTGGGAATGCCATCTCACGCCAGACTGGTTATTAATTTGGGAACAGAACGAAAAAGAGCTAACGTTATATTTTATGGATACAGGAACACACAGTAATCTATTTAAGTAGACAGCATTTTAAACACAGCTCTATGTTTTAAATATATAAGCATGATTTATTATGGCAGAGGACATCGGATTGACTAACGAGGAAATGCAAAAGCTCATAGCAGTGCTTTCCGCACAGCCAAGTATTGAGAAAGCGATAGTCTACGGGTCAAGGGCGAAGGGAACAAACCGAAAGTTTTCCGATGTAGACCTGACGCTCGTAGGCAAAGACCTTTCGCATAGCGACCTCAACCAAATCGCATTGAAAATAGACAACTTGCTCTTGCCTTATGAATTTGACCTGTCGCTGTATTCTTCCTTGACCAACAAGAATCTCCTGGAGCATATAGAGAGAGTGGGCAAAGTGATATATGAATCATAAATTCGGAGGAACATGACTGACACTACAGATATAAGATGGAGGCAACGCCTTGACAATTATAGGAAAGCATATAAGAAATTAGCGATAGCAGCTGAAAAGGTAGGTTGCATGCCAAATATCGACACAGACATTGACATGAAAGAACTGCTCAATGAGGGGCTTATTCAAAGATTTGAGTATACCCATGAATTGGCATGGAACCTGATGAAAGATTATGAGACTTATCAAGGATACAACGACATAAGGGGCTCACGCGACGCTATCAGGAAAGCTTTGGCTATAGGGTTAGTAAACAATCCTTTATGGCTTGAAACCATAATAGACAGAAACAGGACCTCACACAATTATGACGAGTCTGCCGCTAATGAGATACAGCATCAGGTAATACACAAATACTTGCCTTTGTTTACAGATTTCCTCAATGTGATGGAGAGAATCGAGAAAGAGGAGGAGTGACTTTTTTTGAAGATTCCATACAATATTTTGCCTTCTTTTGCGTTTT